>SLLL01000037.1 GCA_007134085.1 Balneolaceae bacterium | reverse complement strand
TTGGGCTTCAATGCGATCCGGAAGGGACTCGAACCCTCGACCTCCTGCGTGACAGGCAGGCGTTCTAACCAACTGAACTACCGGACCATTAAATCAATATATAAACAAAAAACTATTTGAACTCGAACCTTCGATCTTCCCGAAGCCTCGGGACAGGCGTTCAATCCCGATACACATCGGGAAACTACCGGACCAATAAATCAATATATAAACAAAAAACTATTTGAACTCGAACCTTCGATCTTCCCGAAGCCTCGGGACAGGCGTTCAATCCAAATAACCATCAGAGTCACTAAATAAAAAACTTACTCGCTGAAATTTCAGCAAGAATTAAATATAAACAGGTTATCCACACGAAGTCAACACCGATTAATTTATATATGGCAGAAAAAAACAAAGGCTCCGGGTTCAACCGGAGCCTTTTATCGGGATGGTGATGGGATGTATGTAAGGAAATAATATTCTTATAGAAGCTCAGTGATTGCGTTTCTCATCTCTTCGCTTTCAGGATCTACATTACTCCTAAACCTTCTTACGAGGTTTCCGTTCCTGTCAATCAAAAATTTTTCAAAATTCCAGGAGATATCGCCCGTAAAATCAGGATTATCAATAGATGTAAGGAAGTTAAAGAGCGGGTGTTGATCATCGCCTTTCACAGAAATTCTGGAAAAGAGCGGAAATGTAACACCAAAATTCAGTTCACAAAACTGTGCAATCTCTTCGTCCGTTCCCGGCTCTTGCCCGCCAAAATTGTTTGCAGGAAAACCCAATACATTGAACCCTTTGTCTGAATACTCTTCATAAATTGCCTGTAGCCCGGAGTATTGCCGTGTAAAGCCACATTCAGAAGCCGTATTCACAATCAGCAGCACATCGCCCCGAAACTCATCAAGCGAAATGTTTTCTCCATTAATTAAGTTGAGGCTGTATGAAAATAGTTCTTCGTTTGTATCCGACTGTACTATCATCGTAAAAATGAGCGTTAGGATTATCAATATTGTTTTCATAATTCGTACCATATAATTTGTGGTTTAAATCTTGTTACTGCATTTATCATTCCAATATGAATATTTTTTTTATAAAAAAGTTTACCGCATTTGCGCTTGTTTCAATTATTCTGATGCTTCCTGTCCATACCAACGCCCAGATGTTCTCCATCGGCGAACCGGAACAGCGTACTTCCCGTCCATTAGGCTCAGCAACAATCTTTGGGGCTGCATGGGACTTTGCTGAATTCAGCTATCAGGCAGAGGGAGCTCAGGATTTTCAACGCCTCGATTACAACGACAGCCTGATTCGATTTTTTCTGATTAGCCCCGGATTAGATATCAGCCTGGCATTTGGCGGATCCTTAACCGGAATGGACGATCATTCTGCTGTAAATGTAAATGCAAGGCTATACAACAATATATTCATTCAAAGAAGGCAAAATTTTCAGCTCGCTATACCCATTCAGCTCACCACCGATTTAATGCAGGTTAGGCGAAACGAAACCAGTGCAGAATTTCAGCAGAGTTCTCTCATATTTGGAACAGGTGCTTATTCCGCCTTCAGGCTGGGTGATCGCTTCAGCATAAATTTAAAAGCAACACCTAATTACGGTTTCAGCTTTTCCCAGGGTTCGCTATTTGGCGGTGGCTTATTTCGGTTTGATTCAGCCGGATTTTTGATGATAGACCGCCTGTTTGGAGACACGGCTTTATCTATTGGATATAATTTTGATTATCGTGCATATCGTATTGAAGGAAACTTAAATGATTACGATTTTACAAACCATTCCATAACATTGGGAATAGCCTTCTAATCACACTGCATGAAAATTGAAAAACTGCTCCTTGAGCTCGAGTCACTTTGCGAAAAAGGCGGTTATGCCATCCGGAAAGAGCGCGGAGGTTTCAGGGGAGATCAGTGCATAATTGAAGGGGATAAACTGATTGTAATCAATAAGAATCGTCCTGCAGAATCACAGGCAGCCATATTAGCCAGGGTAATTTTAAAGCTAAACCACGATGACCTTTTCATAAAACCTGCCGTCAGAAAAGAGCTCGAAACCATCTGGAGCCGCCTAAAGAAATTTGAAGAGGCAGAAAAACGAATTGAGAACGAGTAGAAACGGATGAAGTGCACATTTCTCGGCACCGGCACATCAATGGGGGTACCCGTAGCCGGCGGGTTTGGCAAAGAGCTTATTGACGGTGATCCGAGGAACCAGCGTACACGTTGTTCGGCGTGGGTTCAAACTGAAACAACCTCCATTGTAATTGATATCGGGCCGGAATTCAGGATCCAGTCCATCCGTTCAGACATTCAAAAAATCGACCTGGTTCTCATCACCCACGAACATATGGATCACATCGCCGGGCTTGATGATCTTCGCGCCTACAACTACTCACAAAATGGCCCGGTTCCGCTTTACACATCAAAAAAAGTGATCGAATCTATCGAAACCCGGTTTGATTACATGTTTGGCGAAAATAAATATCCCGGATCTACCTCTCTCGACCTGCACGAAATTTCTGAACCGATGCAGGCGGGTGATATTACCATCACACCCCTCCCCTACAACCACGGCTATATTGATGTAACCGGATACAGGCTGAATGATTTTTCGTACATGACAGACGTAAAGCGCATTCCTGATGAAACCCTTGAAAAGGTAAAGGGAAGCAAAGTTCTGGTGCTTAGTGGCTTACGGTGGGGGCCTGAACACCCAACCCATCTAACCATCCCCGAGGCCGTAGAAATTGCCACCGAGCTTAACATTCCTAAAACGTATCTGATTCACATGAACTCCTACGTAAATCATGAAGAGAGCAGCGAACGGCTGCCGGAGCATGTAGAACTGGCTTACGATCAGCTCGAAATAACCATTCGTTAACTATTCCATTTCGGCAAGGCGGTCAATCTCATCAACCACCTCTTTTACGCCCTGGGCTTTATCGAGGTTCAGAACAAGAATGGCATCATCCGTTTCTACAACAGCAACATTATCAACCCCAACCAGCGCAATGGTTTTGCCAGATGCTACATCAACAAGGTTGCCGGTTGCATCCTGCAAAATTACGGTTGAATCGCCCACGGCATTGCCGTCTTCGTCTTTATCGGCAAGCTCATGAACGGCTTTCCAGCTGCCTACATCATTCCAGCCAAAACTTGCCGGCACCACGTGCACATGTTCCGCCTTCTCCATAATGCCGTAATCAATAGAGATAGATGGGCACATCTCGTAAAATTCGTTGATATCGTCCTCCGTTTTTTTGGAAGCCGCAAGTTTCTCCATCTGTTCAAAAATTTCCGGCAGGTATTGCCCGAACGCATCCACTATTGCAGACACTTTCCAGATAAAAATACCACTGTTCCATAGGTAATCGCCTGATTTGAGAAAGTCGCGAGCACGGGCAAGTTCAGGCTTTTCCGTAAAGTTTTTTACGCGATATACGTCCTGGCTATTGAATGTAGCATCCGGCTCAGCTTCCCGCCTGATGTATCCATAGCCGGTTTCGGGGCGGTTTGGCTCAATGCCAATTGTAACCAAAGAGTTTTTCTCAGCAGCTGTTTGCGAGGCAGATTTTATCACTTCAAGAAACCGCTCGTTCTCTGCAATTCTGTGGTCAGCGGGTAGCACTACCATAATTGCATCAGGATTTTCATGATGTAACAGTGCTGCCGCTGATGCAATGCAAGGAGCTGTGTTACGGGCAACCGGTTCGCCGATAATGTACTTCGGATCGAGGTTTGGGAGCTGACGGTTGACCAGATGAACGTAATCATTATTGGTAATAACCATCACATTTTTCTCATCAATAAATCCGGAAAGCCGCTCAACGGTTTGCTGTATGAGGCTCTTTTTCCCGAATAACCTTAAAAATTGTTTTGGTTTCTCTTTCGTGCTTCTTGGCCAGAATCGCGTGCCGGCTCCACCGGCCATTATAACGGCAACATTCATAAATAGGATTGATCAGTTTTTCTGAATTTTTGATGAATCAGAAAGGTAGGCAAAAGCAAATCAAACCAAAACGGTATTTGAGCGGGTAAGCGTCAGGCTGAATGTAGAGCCTGCCTCCGGCTGACTTTCGATAAACAGTTTTTCCCCGTGCGCTTCAACAATGTGTTTAACAATAGCAAGCCCCAGGCCCGTGCCGCCTTTATCTCTAGACCGCGATTTATCCACCCTGAAAAATCTCTCTGTTACTCTCTTCAGGTCCTTCTTTTCAATCCCGATGCCATTGTCTTTTACATAGAGCAATAGCTTCTCTTTAGATTTTTTATAACCGGTGATGCCGATCTCTACAAAACCGCCCGGTTTATTATACTTCATGCCGTTTTCAATCAGGTTTGTAAGTATCTGTTTGATTTGATTGCGGTCTGCCTTCACCTGAATGTTCTTATCAAAATCTTTCACCAATATTTCGATATCCTCTTTTTGTGCTTTGTACTGAAGGCTTTCAACCACATCCAAAATTACATCCCGCAGATAAAGGTCTTTGATATTCGATTTCATTTCACCCGTCTCGAGCCTCGAAATTTCCATCAAATCGTTCGTGAGAAAGATCAGGCGATTCACATTTCTCATCGCCTTTTTCAGGAACAGCTCGTTCACATTTTCATCATGCACAGCACCGTTCAAAAGTGTTTCTATGAATCCCTGGATTGCAAAAATGGGTGTTTTCAGCTCATGCGAAATGTCACCAATAAACTCTTTTCTGTAGTTTTCTATCTTGTTTAAACGGGATAACTCTTTGTTAACCGAGTCGCTCGCCTTTACGGTTCGGTGCAAAAGTACATCAAGTTCGTCATGGCTTTCGGTGATGCCGCTGTCATAATCATCAAACTTCTTGCGTGACATGTTTTTAACAATCTTGTTCAGCTGCTTAAGCCTCTCTCTGTGCAGCCTGTCTGTAACAGCATATACAACCAAAAAGCTGATCAAAAATATTGCTGTGGCAAACAGTGCCAGCTGTGTCCATTTCGCATCTAAACTAATCCACAACAATCCGCCGGCAAGCAATGTTATAAACACCGCTGCTGAAGTTGCTGTACGGATAGAAAGAGGAGAGAATCTGTTTTTGCTGAAATCCTTTAGGCTCATTCTTTAAATCTGTAACCAACACCCTTTACAGTCTCAATATAATGATCTCCAAGTTTTTCTCTTATTTTTCGAACGTGCACATCTACCGTGCGGTCAACCACATAGATATTATCGCCCCAAACTTTATTCAGCAGCGTTTGGCGATCGCGCACTTTTCCGCGCTTGCTGGCCAGGTAGTAGAGAAGCTCAAATTCCTTACGTGGCAGCTGAAACTCTTCGCCATCTTTTAAAACGAGGTACCGGTCTTTATCAATTTCAAGATCGTGTACTTTCAGCTTTTGAATCTTCTCTTCATTTTTATCGAAGCGCCTTAAAACCGCCTTTATTCTTGAAATCAGTTTGGTTGTGCTTATCGGTTTTGTGATGTAATCATCCGCGCCTTTGTTCAGGCCTTCTACTTCGGTTTTTTCATCACTGCGTGCGGTAAGAAAAATAATCGGGATATGTTTGAGCTCATCATCTTCTCTCATATGGCCACATACTTCAATGCCATCCATTTGGGGCATCATAATATCGAGAAGAACAAGGGTTGGTTTATGCTCTCTTGCCATCTCAATGCCATCAAGGCCATTATCGGCCCTTAGTACATCAAAGCCTTCTTTTTGGAGGTTGTACTCTATCAGGTCAAGAAGGTCCTGTTCGTCGTCAACTACAAGAATGGTTTGTTTCGACAAAATGGAAATAATTTGTTGCGATTTTTTTAACGGTTTTCGTTAACAAAAAGATAACCAACAAACATTAAGCCAATGTTATCATTTCCGGCTTGCAAGTGCCTGCTTCACAATCTCTGACACGGATGCGCCGGCGTTTTTGGCTGCTATCTGGTTTACCATCTGGGCTGATTCCCTCTTGCTGAACCCAAGTGCTTCCAACGCTGAAATGGCCTCATCATGCCGGTTTCTCCCCTCAATACTGCCCGATACAACTGAGGGCTGAGTTTCATCAAAAAGTTTATCCTTCAGCTCCAATACCATTCGCTCTGCCGTTTTTTTCCCGATACCCGATATACCGGAAAGCGCCGATGTGTTTTGTGTTACAATAGCCTCCATCAAAGAGGCGGCAGGCATGCCAGATAAAATTGTGAGGCCAAGCTTTGGGCCAATTCCCTTAACTGTGATAAGCCGTTCAAACAGATTTTTCTCTTTTTGTGATGTAAACCCAAACAGGCGCTGTTCACTCTCTGTAAAGTGATGATAGATCAACAACTTCACAGATTCACCGGCGGAAGGCAGCGTGCCAAGAGTTTGGTTTGAAATCTCAACTCCATACCCAACCCCGTTAACATCAATAATGCATTCGCCATCACGCTTGGAAGCCAGTTTGCCGTTTAGGTAGGAGATCATTCGATTTAATTAAATTAAAAAGTAGTGTAAAAAGCCTGCTGCACTGGCTCGAAAGTTTACAATCTACAATTTACAGTTGACAACTTTGTAAACTGCAAATTGTCAACTGATTTAATGTTCTTTCACCCGTTCCGGGTTATCTTCTATAAAAGCGGCCCAGGATGATTTTCTGTTATTTTGATGCATTTTTTTTGAAACTCCACCCGATTTTGCGTGGCCTAAGTGGGTAAAATGGCACCATGCTACGGCAAGAGCATCAGTTGCATCACCGCTGAGATCATCAACCGGGAAATTAAGCAGCTTTTGCAGCATAAATGCCACCTGTTTTTTGCTTGCATTACCGTTGCCGGTTATCGCTTTTTTTACAGCTTTTGGGTAATACTCAGCTGCGTGCAATTTCTGATTACTTATTGCCAGTATGGCCGCGGCTTGTGCCCTTCCAAGTTTTAACATGGCAAGCGGATCAACACCGTAAACAGGTGTTTCAACAGCGCAAACATCGGGTTTATACTTTTTGATGACAGCAGAAACATCATCAAAAATTTGCTGAAGCCTTTCGGTGTGATCTTCTGTTTGATCAAGCCGGATTACCTCGCAATGCAGTACCGTAAAACGTGAGTTATTCTCCTCAAGAATGGCAACCCCTGTTGCCCGGGAACCGGGATCGATACCGAGAATTTTTGTTGCCATTTTGTTTGATGAAATCTCATCCTTCGGCCGGATTTTCATCAAGCCGAAAAAAAGATCGTTACAATTTACGCTTCACCTTCTTCGTCGCCCGCATACAATCTTACCAGGCCATCAATCATCTCTTCAGAAATGCCCGATGTTACAAATCCGCCATCGTGGTAGAGATTTTGCATGGTTACCTTTCGGGTGAGGTCAGAAAATAGTGTTACGCAGTAGTCTGCACATTCATCGGCTGATGGGTTGCCCAGCGGGGCAATTTTATCTGCAAAGGTGTACATGCTGTCGAACCCTTTGATGCCGGTACCCGCAGATGTTTTGGTTGGCGCCTGTGAAACGGTGTTCACACGAATGCCTCGCTTAGCAAGGCGGCTGCCATAGTTTCGGGCAATGCTTTCGAGCAGGGCTTTGGCATCGTTCATGTCGGAGTATTTGGAGAAAATACGCTGCGCACCGATGTAAGAAAGTGCCACAACACTGGCTCCATCATTTATTACGCCTGTTTTTTCAGCATAATTGA
>SLLL01000092.1 GCA_007134085.1 Balneolaceae bacterium | reverse complement strand
TCGGTATTGAAGATACAAAGATTCAAATGCAATTTGGTTACTCTATCTCTATATCGCCGTAGGTAATCACATTATCCCTTCCATCCGTGATAATAAGCCTGTAGATGCCTTGTGGATTTTCACGAAATCTGGCAATATCGAGGGGATTGAGTGTAATAACAGTAAGACCAGGTGGAATTTGAGGGTTTAAGCTATTATAAATAGGTTTTGGAGAAACAAAGTCGTGGAGTACATAAACATGTACACCTGATAATGCATCTATAGATAACACTTGTAGTTTAATTGAAACTCTACCGGTCGTAAGTACAGGGTTGGGGAAGGGTGGTTTAAATAAATTTACCAAACCTTGAAAAAAGGGTGCTATTCGCCAATCGTTAGGGGAAACCTCTTCGTTAATTATTTCGCCACGATCGTTTGTTCTTGTAATTCCATCTGGAAATGCAAACGCTTCATTCTCAAACTCACGCTGGCTGTCGTTAGAACTACAACCCACTGCGATGAAACAAACTACAAGAACTATATGTAACAGTTTTAGATTGTGCATGATGAAAGCCGTCAGTTGTTAATCATTTTTAACGGTTAACGGAAGAAAGAGCCTTTAAAAGTTCGTATTTTAAATATTAATCAAAATTCTATTTACGAGGCAATGATACAAGTTTACGGAATCAAAAATTGCAACAAAATTCGAGACACCCGCAAGTGGCTCGAAGAAAAAGAAATTGAATACACCTTTTACGACCTAAAAAAAGAACCTCTCTCACGCGAAGAGCTCGAAGAGTTTGTACACAGAATTGGCCTGGATGTTCTGGTGAATAAACGGGGAATGAAATGGCGAAACCTCGGGCTAAAAGATAAAAACCTTTCTGATAGTGAGCTGTTTGACGCACTGCTCGAGCACCAAACCATGATGAAAAGGCCGGTAATTATTAAAGATGAAGCAATTCTTGTAGGATATGATGAAGAGGCCTTTGAAGCATTTGTTGAGTAGTTTTTTCGCAGTTGTTCTGTTTTTGTTGGCTGATTCTGCTTTTCCCCAAAGTGAATTTACATTTGAACGGGATGAGCCGCCCACCATGCAGATGTTAATTGACGCACGTGAAGTGTTCGAATATGAGGTGAGCTACGGCTTCTTTACCCTGGGCTGGGTAGATGTTGAACTTCTGCCTGATACTACTATAAATGGCGAAACAGCATATCACCTAAGAACAAGAATTCGATCAAACCGCAGGGTTCCGTTTGTGGGTACCCGAATTGTGAATTATGAGAGCATTTTTCAGTTTAATGATGAATTTCCTTTTAGCCACTATTTCTGGCGTGATGACATCCACGATGAAGAGTACGAAAGTGTGAGAATTGTGTTCGACCGAGAAGAGAATAAAGTACACTTTTATGAGTATGGGGAGTACGATACATCACTCGAATTGGTTGAACCTGCGAGCGGTGGAGACATCATTTTCTTCTATTCACGTCTATTTGCGGGCCTCGAAGAGCCGTATGAACTGCCCGCTTTTATTGAAGGGGATATGGGTACAGTTATTGCCAGCAGCAGCCCAAAGACGGAGCGCAGAAGTTATGATGCTTTTGATGAACCCATTGAAACCTTCCTGAGCGAAGGAACCGCTGATGTGGATGGCCCATTCGGGTTTAGGGGAAGGTTTAGGTCGTGGTTTGCCACAGACGACCTTCGTGTCCCCGTTGAAGCACATGTACGTGTAATTTTTGGAAATGTAAAAGTGAGGCTTATCTCTTATGAGCGAAACGGCACGGGTTAAATTATTCTTCCAGAAGCTGGAAAATCTTGGCGATTTGCCACTTCCTGCATACGAAACGCCACACTCAGCAGGCATGGATGTGCGTGCTGCCATTGAAAAACAGGTAAAACTACAACCGGGCAGCAGAATACTCATTCCAACAGGATTTAAAATGGCACTTCCACCCGGTTATGAAGCGCAAATAAGGCCCAGAAGCGGCCTGGCTTTCCGAAATGGGATCACCATGCTAAACTCGCCTGGCACAATTGATTCAGACTACAGGGGGGAGGTAAAGGTACTTGCCATTAATCACGGCGATGAAACCTTTACAATAAATCACGGTGACAGAATTGCCCAAATGGTAATTGCGCCAATTTTGCAGGTTGATGCATCAGTTGTTGAAGAGCTTCCTGAATCTTCCCGCGGTGAAGGCGGTTTTGGAAGCACAGGAGTGAAATAACATTCAAAATTGTTGATCTGATCAGGACATCAAAAAGAGAGCCTTCTCTATCCTAATTTTTTCTCTCATAAATACGTGAAGCTAAAAATAAAGCCTTATACAGACCTGGTTAAGAACAACGTCAACTACAGGCGATTGTGGCTTGCGCAGATTGTGTCGAATTTTGGGGATTGGTTCGGGATTCTTGCCGTTTATGCCGTAATTCAAAAGTATAGTGGCTCTGAGTTTCTGCTTGGCCTTATCATTGTTGTAAAGATGTTGAGCCTTGCATTTTCATCACCACTGGCAGGTTATATTACAGACCGCTTCAACCGCCGGCAGATAATGATCATCAGCGATATTGCTCGTGGTCTGCTTGTGCTCTGCTTTATTCTCATCACAACGTCAGAACTGCTCTGGCTCGCTTATGTAATCACAGCGTTGCAAATGGTCTTTTCAGCAATGTTTGAGCCGGCAAAAACATCATCCATACCTAATGTTACAAGCGAAAAAGAGCTTGTTGTTGCCAACATATTATCCGCAGCTTCATGGAGCATCATTTTTACAAGTGGGATGGCAATTGGCGGGTTTGCAACCGCGTATCTGGGCACAGATCTTGTCTTTATCATAAATGGGCTTAGTTATGGTTTGTCATCGGTTTTTATTTATCGAGCAACCATTCCACAAAAAATGATGAGTGCTTCAGAAAAAGCACGTACTGTCAATCCTTTAACAGGCATTACCGAAGGTTTCTCTTTTCTGAAGAATAATACCCATGTACTTAGGCCGGCCATGGCAAAAGGTACATTCACAATGTGTGTTGGGGCGATGGTTTACATGCTCATTATAATTGCGGAAGAAGTATTGATGCTTGGTAGTATAGGACTGGGAATTTTATATGCAGCCAGGGGAGTAGGTACCGGTTTGGGGCCTGTTGCAGGGCGCAGAATCTTTAAACTTGAATCCGGATGGATACGTGCTATCGGTTTTTTCATGATTATTTGCGGGTTGATGTATGGCTTTGTTAGCAGCATGAATTCAATTGTTCTGATGAGCCTTTTTGTGATGCTGGCCCATATGGCTTCCGGCTCGAACTGGGTGTTCAGCACGGTTCTTCTTCAACGCAGAGCACCCGATATATTCAGAGGACGGGTATTCAGTATAGAATGGCTGATTTTTACGGTAGCACAATCTGTTTCGGTAATGGCAGCTGCGCTAATTCTTGAATTTGAGCTGCTTACAATCAGGCAGACAATGGCTATGTTTGCCGGATTACTGGTAGTTTCAGGAATTGCTTGGCTCGCACTTGTGGTGCCGAAAGAGGACACATACTCAGAGAACGTAAACAGCACATTACCAGCAGGCGGTAAACCTATTATGTAACGGCCGGTGTAAGGCCACTATCATCACTCTTTTTGGTAGGTGTGAATGTCTCTCCATAGTTGGCCCAGATCATCCAAAGAATAAAGATGATGATGTAGAAAATTGCAGTGGTTGAGTAATCATGGGCAAAATCAAACGCCTGCGGCCAATAAGCCTGAATGTATGCCAAGGTGACAATTCTGGCTACATTTACGATGTAAATTACAAGAATGCCAAATATGGAAAAGAGTATTCTTGGGGCCCATTTGCCCGGATAGGCAATGATAAAACCAAGGAAAAGGCCTATCGCAGCGATACCATTACAGCCATCAACAATTTCAATCCCCCTGAGGCCGGTTATACCCACAACCCTGTCATACACAAAAACGGTTTCACCAAAAAAGGATAAAATACCAGCGCTAACAGACACAATATTTCGGGATAGAGGATCATCAATATATCCGTTTGGCATTACCCATAGCTCATAAACGATATACCAGATAATATAGATCGCAAAAACCTTGAGAAGGAATTTGGCAATGTCTGACTGTAGAAACTTCATGTAAAATTAGCTTGATTACGGCAACAAATTGTGCGGTCAAGATAATGGTTTAAAAAGAAAAATATTGTTGATTCGTTAACCTTCCTGAAGAACTTCACTTCAATAAATTAAGTGTTATCTTATGCCCCGATTAAGGAACATGTGATATATGATTTGGGAAAACAGCTCGTATCTGTGGTTACTTCTTTTGCTGCCATTAATTTATGCCGGTTACTATTGGTATAAAAAATATCAGGTTAAAAAGAGAGCCGGCTATTTTGATGACCGGCTGATAAGCCAGCTTAGAAAAAATTATTGGAATCTGGGGGATAAAGTTCGCCTTATCTCACTCACAATTGCTACTGCACTTTTTATCATTGCACTTGCAGGGCCAAAAATTGGTACCGAAGTTCGCGAGGTACAGAGAAAGGGTGTAAACATGATTGTTGCATTAGACCTTTCACGAAGTATGAATGCAGAGGATGTGCGCCCAAGCAGGCTTGATAAGGCAAAATTCGAAATCAACAGGCTGATAAACCGATTGCAGGGGGATCGCGTAGGGTTGATTGTGTTTACAGATGAGGCTTTTATGCAGGTACCTCTCACTACCGATTATTCCGCGTTTCGCATGCTGTTAGATATTTCAAATACTGAGCAGATGCCCTCAAGCGGCACAAATTTTTATTCTGCAATGGAACTGGCGAGAGAAACATTCAGGAATATTGATAATCAGAACAATGCTGCGAACGTACTTCTTTTCGTAGCTGATGGGGAAAATCATGGCCCATCGTATCAGTCTGTACTGCGCGATCTCACGAATGATGGTGTAACAGTTTTTTCCGTAGGTATTGGAACGAGAGAAGGTGCTCCTATCCCTCTTTACAATCAAAATGGCCAGCTAACCGGTTATCACCGTGATGCACAGGGAAGAACGGTTACTACACGATTGGGCTCAGATTCTATGGAAGATATCGCCAGGCAGGGAGGTGGCGAATATTATGAAATTCGATCCGGCAGCGACAATATCGAACCATTTTTCTCAAAACTGGATGAGCTTGAACGAGGTGAGTTTTCCACTCAGGAATTTGCAGACTATAAAAATCAGTATCAGTTTCTGCTCTTTTTCGGCTTGCTCTTTTTCATGGTAACCCTGTTTTTCCCCGATAATATCAGCGAGAAATCAATCATAAACCGATGGCTTTCAGGCTTCAATCAACAATCAGAAGATGATTAAACTTTTTGTAACCGATCTTGACGGTTGTATTTCCTATCCATTCAGAACACCACGCTGGGAATCGATCAATAAAATTAGGGAACTAAACATCAAGAGCCGGCAAGATAACCTCATTCCACCTCTCACCATCTGTACCGGCCGGCCATACCCTTATGCTGAAGCAGTTGCGCAATGGCTCGATGTGCGGCTTCCGTTTGTTTTTGAAAGTGCAGGGCTGTTTATATCCGATAAGTACAAAATCCATTCCGCACTTGAGCAGAATAACGGCATTCTTGATTCCATAAAAGAAATGAGAGAATGGATGGAGGAGTTTGTGATACCAAAGTTCCCATCAGCAATGATTGAATTTACAAAGCGAATGGATGCCGGTATCGTAGCAACCGATAAAGATGTAATAGATGCAATTATTCCGGTTGTGAAAGAAAAAATGGAATCCGATTTCCCTCATCTTGAAATGCATGTAACTGATGTATCAGTAAATGTTTTGGTTGGCGGCAACAACAAACTTCAGGGCATGAAACTGCTTGCGGAGCATCTGAATATTACGCTTGATGAAATTGCCTACATCGGTGATACCGGAGGAGATTTGGTGGCACTCAAAGAAGTTAAAATGCCATTCGCACCCAAAAACGCTACCGCAGCAGTGAGAAAAAACAGCACCACCCTCAATTCAGAAGTTACAGATGCTGTATTGGAAGCTTATGAGCGGGTAGTTGAATATAACCGCTCTCTGTAACGCTCAGAGAAAGCTGCCACAACCCGTAAATGTAGTGTTTCCAATTTGCAGGCTTACGTTGTGTGAAAACATAAAACCGCTCATAGAATCGAGGCAACTTTCAGGGGTTATTTCTAAGCTTACGGGTTTATTCTCTAACTCAAAAGAGATGGCTTTTTCAGCCAAATGTGAATCGAAAGCTGAAAGTGTACTTCGTATTTCCTGGTCAGGCGTTCTGAAGATTAGTGTATTGTCTGTGCTGACCTGAACACTCCAGAAAGGCTCATTTCCCGATGCACTAAAAACCATACCATCAGATTTTAATCTCTCTTGATGATGCAAGATCGAGGTGAAATCAGCATTTAAAGCCACGGTAAATCCAACCGGCAGTATACCCGTTGAATTTTCAGTTTTTTCCTTCAGTATAAGTTCATCACCTTCTATTTCAAATCGCTTGATCAACTCACCACCTTCATTCTGCAAGTGAAGGTTTCCTTCATGCTGTTTCCATTGCCCGTCAATGATTAATTGTTCAGAATCATTGATCAGGTATACTTCAGTATATTGCCCTTCAGAAAGCAGAAGTGAGTAGTGGATTATTTCATTATCATAAAGTGCATACTGCCCGCTGAAAGCCGATGGCACGTCTAATTCTGTTTGTGTTGCAACTTCATCGGCAACTGTAGATTCTGATTTGTTGAGCTGTTCGCATGCAATGCTTAGCCTTATCGAAATAAAAATAACCAGCAAAAGAAGGATGGTTATGTTGATGATTTTGTTTTTCATAGAAAGAGTTGTGCTTAGATAAGATTATCCGTCTTCTTCAAACTTTCATCCGCCATCTCTTTTTGATGTGACTTGAGTTTCTCAGCAAGGTTTTCATCAAACATTCCAAGCATACGCACTGCCAGTAGCCCTGCATTCGTCGCTTTGTCGATGGCTACGGTTGCTACCGGCACACCATTCGGCATTTGAACGATGGAGTAGAGGCTGTCAACACCCGATAGTGCTGTGGTTTTTACCGGCACGCCAATTACAGGTAGTGTTGTATGCGATGCAAGCATGCCGGGAAGATGGGC
Source organism: Balneolaceae bacterium (assembly GCA_007134085.1). Classification (GTDB taxonomy): domain Bacteria; phylum Bacteroidota; class Rhodothermia; order Balneolales; family Balneolaceae; genus Rhodohalobacter. The sequence goes on along the minus strand of SLLL01000092.1, from coordinate 17,130 downwards.
TGCACCACCAGCACCTGCAATAATAATTTTAAGCCCTCTCTCTTTGGCAGTGCGCCCATATTCTGCCATTAGGCCGGGCGTGCGGTGGGCTGATACCACCTGCTTTTCAAATGCTACACCAAAATTTTCAAGAATATTCGCAGCTTCTTTCATTACCGGCCAGTCGCTGTCGCTGCCCATTACTACACCTACAATTGCTTTTTCAGCCATTTTAGAAATTGTTTGTTCGTTGATTGATCAATTTCAAAAGATATAGATTATCAACCTCATTCTCTTCGATAAATTCTATATGCAGGTTGTTCCAAAATTGTTTAACATTAAACTAAAATAAATCAAACGAACAACGGCTATGGAACTTGGTATTTACACTTTTGTGGAAAACACACCAATTGCAGGAAGTAATGAGATATTGCACCCTGCCAAACGTGTTGAAAATTTACTTGAGGAAGCTCAACTGGCAGATGAACTCGGGCTGGACATTTTTGCCGTTGGTGAGCACCATCGCGAAGAGTATGTCTCTTCAGCGCCATCGGTACTACTGGCTGCAATTGCCGCAAGAACAGAACAGATAAAACTATCGAGTGCAGTTACTGTACTTGGTTCTGAGGATCCTGTAAGGGTATATCAGCAGTTTGCTACGCTCGACCTTCTTTCCAATGGCCGTGCTGAGATAATGGTTGGCAGGGGTTCGTTCATCGAGTCGTTTCCACTTTTTGGGTATAATCTTAATGACTACGAAGAGCTCTTTTCCGAAAAGCTTGAACTGCTGATGCAGCTTCGTGAAAACGAGGTAATAAACTGGCAAGGTAAGCACCGTCCTTCAATCAGTAATCGCGGAATTTATCCCCAGCCATTTCAGGAAAAGCTGCCGGTCTGGAGAGCTGTGGGTGGTACTCCTCAATCAGCCTATCATGCAGGAGCGAACGGAATACCAATGGCACTGGCAATTATTGGCGGTTATCCAGAGCAATTTAAGCCAATGGCAGAAGTGCACAGGCGCGGAGCCATTGATCACAACAGGGAAGTACCTCCCATAAGTATCAACTCACACGGTTTTATTGCTGATAGTACAGAAGAAGCAGTTGATATCTCTTTCCCTGCATTTAAGTTTACAATGGATAAAATTGGAAAGGAGAGAGGCTGGCCACCGATGAGCAGGCCTCTGTTTGAGGCATCGGTACAATTGAGAGGCGCCAATGTTGTTGGCAGCCCGGAGCAGGTGATTGAGAAAATACTCTATCAGCATAAGATATTTGGGCACAGCCGGTTTATGCTGCAGATGAGTGTTGGTTCCATCCCAAAGGAAAAACTACTTCGTTCAATCGAGCTCTTTGCCACAAAAGTGGCACCTGTTATTCGTGCAGAGCTGGGAACATCAAAGGAGAAAGAAATTGATGAAAGAGCAGAAATACAAAGTGCCTGATAAAACAACCATTGGCCACATTCACTTGAAGGTGGCTAACCTTGGCCGGGCGCTCTCTTTTTACTGTGGCCTTCTTGGGTTCGAAATTACCACAAGATATGGTACGCAAGCTGTGTTTATTTCTGCCGGTGGTTATCATCACCACATAGGGTTAAATACATGGCACTCGAAAGATGGCAAGCCCGCACCAAGCAACAGCACAGGGTTGTATCATACTGCAATTTTATATCCCACAAGAAGGGATCTCGCCGAAATTGTGAAACGGCTTATTGATAACGGCTACCCGATTACAGGTGCGAGTGATCATGGAGTATCAGAAGCTGTTTATCTGGATGACCCTGACGGAAACGGAGTAGAACTTTATTGTGACAGGCCACGCGATCAATGGGCATACAGCCCTGATGGTTCAATAGAAATGGTCACGTTGCCGCTTGATGTGGAGGGGTTGCTGAATGAACTCAAGAATTGAGCTGGTCAATCGAGCGATTCCAAAATATTGAGATAGGAGTTGTATCTCTCAGCATCAATTTTACCCTCCTCATACGCTTCTGAAACACCGCATCCAGGTTCATGATAATGAGTGCAGTTGTAGAATTTACAATTGGTTCGGGGCTCAACCATTTCAGGAAAGAAAAGCGAAAGTTCGCTCTTTTCAATGTTAACCATTCCGAATTCTCTGATGCCGGGTGTATCAGCAATATAACCGCCATGTTTAAGCGGTACGAGCCGTGCAAATGTGGTAGTATGCTTTCCTTTTTGAGTTTTTGATGATACTTCTCCTACTCTCAGCCCAAGATCAGGATCAACAGCATTAAGTAAACTTGTTTTACCTGCACCTGAAGGACCGATAAAAACAGAGGTTTTATCTCTTAGTTTGTGTGTAAGCTGTTCGATAGATTGTTCGTCTTCAATGGAGGTTAGAATAACATCATAACCAATCTCCCTGTATAGCTCAGAAAGATGCTCCACAAAATGTTGATCTCTGCTTTTAGCAAGATCCATTTTGTTGATGATAATCCCAGGGTGAACTTCGTACGCCTCGCAGGTTACCAAAAAACGGTCGATGAATCCGGTATTGAGTTTTGGCTGGCGGACTGACTGCACAACCCACGCTTTATCGATATTGGCTACGAGAATTTGTTCACCACGCCGGCCGTGTGTAGCCTGCCGGGGTACATAATTCTCCCGTTCATGAATTTCAGTGATGGTACCCGTTCCGTCACTTCCAATTTCAATTTCAACGTAGTCGCCCACAGCAACCGGATTGGTAACTTCTTTTTTATCGAGGCGGAATTTTCCCGGCAGCCGGCATTCAATTACATCGCCATCGGGTGAAGAAACTTTATACCATTTACCGGTAGACTGAATAACCCTGAACGAACGGCTCATATTAAATACTTTGTTCGTTCAGATTTTCAACATGAAGGGCAGATGCAATCATAAGGCAATCATCAATCCATAACAGCCATTTCTTCGATGCTGTCTTTCATTCTGTTATTTGCCTTCACCTGCTGTTTGTGAGCCTCGGGTACTTCGAAGAAAGATTTTGGATCATTCTCAGGTTTTTCTTCGAGAATTAAATCAAGAATTGGATCCATCCTTTCGAGGTATTGAACCTCAAGATTGCCAATTACTTCGCTTTCGATTTCATCCACATCTTTTTCGTTCTTGATAGGCAGAAATACCTTCTGGATGCCCGCGCGCTTAGCTGCTAACACTTTCTCTTTGATACCGCCAACCGGCAATACAAGCCCTCGAAGGGTAATCTCACCGGTCATAGCAATGGTGCCTTTCACTTTTCTTTGTGTAAAGATAGATGCTACGGCAGATAAAAGTGCCACACCGGCTGATGGGCCGTCTTTCGGTACAGCACCTTGAGGAACGTGTATGTGAAGGTCCCAGAATTTGAACGCATCTTCTGGGATGTTGAGCTCTTTATACCTCGCTCTGAGATAGCTGATAGCCAGCATTGCAGATTCTTTCATCACTTCGCCAAGCTGGCCAGTGATGTGAAGCTTACCGGTTCCGCGGGAAACGCTTGCCTCAATGAAGAGAATATCGCCGCCATAGGGAGTCCATGCAAGTCCCGTAGATACTCCGGGCACGGTTGTCCGTTCAGCCACATCAGAGAAAAATTTGCGCTTTCCGAGAATTTCTGGGATATCATTCACCCCAACACTCATGCTTTCAATTTCATCTCCAGCAATTTTTGCTGCTACGCTTCGGCAAACCGCTCCAACCTGGCGCTCAAGGTTTCTTACTCCGGATTCTCTTGTGTACTCATCAATAATTTTATCGATGGCAGCCTTTGAGATTTTGAACTGTTTGGTGGTAAGCCCGTTTTCCGAAATTTGTTTTGGAATGAGATATTTTCTCGCGATCTCAATTTTCTCTTCCTGTGTGTATCCGCTGATATTGATAATCTCCATTCTGTCACGCAGCGGAGCGGGAATTGTATCAAGTGAGTTCGCTGTAGCGATGAACATCACCTTGGAGAGATCGTACTCAAGTTCAAGATAATTGTCGGCAAACGAATCGTTCTGTTCGGGGTCAAGCACTTCGAGCAGTGCAGATGTTGGGTCACCGCGAAAATCGGAACCAACTTTATCTATCTCGTCGAGCATAATAACCGGGTTGCCCTTTCCGGCTTTTTTCATGGAGCGTAAAATACGTCCCGGCAACGCGCCAATGTACGTTCTTCTGTGGCCCCTAATTTCTGCCTCATCATGAATACCTCCAAGGCTGAACCGCTCAAACTCTCGGTTCAGTGCACGCGCAATGGATTTTCCGAGTGATGTTTTTCCAACTCCCGGAGGGCCATAAAAACAGAGGATGGGTGCCTTCATATCCTCTTTCAGTTTTAGCACTGCGAGGTACTCAATAATTCGCTTTTTCACTTTTTCAAGGCCGTAGTGGTCCTCGTCAAGAATTTTTCTGGCACGTTTCAGGTCGAGCTTGTCTTTCGAGTAATCTCCCCAGGGCAGGTCAAGAATCCACTCTACGTAATTATAAATAATGCCGTAGTTAGGTGATGCGCTCGGTGTCATTTCAAGACGCTGGATCTCTTTTTCCGCCTCTTTGATTACCCCTTTTGGTACATTTTTTTTCGCTTCCAGGCGCTGCCTTAGCTTTGTAACATCCTGCTGTTCACTGTCTTCACCAAGTGCCTCCTGTATCGCCTTCATCTGCTGGCGCAGGTAAAAATCGCGCTGTTGATCGTCAATATCAGTTTTAACTTTTGTGCGGATCTCTTCGCTGAGGTTTAAAACCTGAAGCTCTTTATTGAGGTGCTCCATCACTTTATCTAGCCGCTTCGAAAAGTCATCAATTTCAAGCAGATGCTGTTTATCTGCTATTGATACCTGAAGGTTTGAGGAGATAAAGTTCAGCAAGAAAGACGGGCTGCTGATATTGTTGATGGCAATGGATGCCTCAGAAGGTATGTTTGGTGAGAGGTTTACAATTTTTGTGGCTGTCTCTTTCACCGATCTCATGGAAGCGTCGAGCTCTATACCAACCAGGTCCATATTCTGTTTGATTGGAGTGATGGCTGCCTTAAAGTAAGGATCGGTTTGGGTAAACTCCTCAACCTGGAATATGCTCTTTCCCTGAATAACAATGCTCTTGCTGCCGTCAGGCATTTTTATGAGCTTCAAAATTTGCGCTACGGTACCCACCTGAAAAAGGTCATCAGTTTCGGGGTCTTCAACAGATTCATCTTTTTGTGCTACTACACCAATTGTTTTGTCTGTTTCGTAAGCTTCTTTTACAAGCGCAAGAGAACGGTCTCTGCCTACAGTTATCGGTACAACTACACCGGGAAAAAGAACGGTATTTTTGAGTGGTAAAATTGGAAGATGGCCAGGTACGATAGATTCCGTTAGCTTTCTCTCTTCCTCCTCACTCATTAAGGGAATAGCCTGTTCAAAATCATCAAAACCTTCATTTTGATCATCATATGCAGTCTGTATTTTTAATCGTGAATCGAACATAAAATGGATTAAATAATTAAAAAATTTCTTTCTTTCACTGCTCTGGTTGGCAAATAGAGAGCCAAAAAAGTACTTGCTACCATAACGTCAGAACTTAAATCAGGGTTCTGCCAAATTGAGTGTTGATCTATTTGGCCTGTCACAAGGGCATAGTAATAAAGCGGTTTAGTTGCTTTCCTGTTTGTCCCCTCATCTGAAAAAGAAGTAACCCGAATCTCCAATCAATAATAAAAAAACAGTAATTGCAAACAGTTTAAAGATAAAGTTTTACACCGACTACTGAGGCCCCTAGTATTTCTGATGTAGGGCCGCCAGCCCGGCTCTTTAACTGAAAGGCAGCAAGAATATCGAAGCGGCCGGTTTCTAAACCGCTACCAAAACTTACATAACCCGGCAAGCCCGGTGTTAGGCGGGTACCGGCACGGATGGGTAAATAGGAGAGAGGCCTTATCTCAAAACCGGAAAACAGAGTAAAACCGGATGGTTTGAAGGCGTTATCAACAATGGTATAACTCACATCACCCATCAGTTTAAATCTGTTGTATTGGAAAAGTGCCCCGGCCTGAACAGACGCCGGAAGCAAAACTTCTATGGCTTGTTCGCGCACAGCAAACGAAGAAAACTCGGTGGGGTCAAAGTAGTCAGCAAGGAAAGAGAAATGCTCATTTGGTGCTCCTTGAAAAAGCCGGTTAGTTACAGGGCCGGTTTCTTCCTGTTCCGACGTTTGTGGTTCAATATCAAATTCAAATGGTGTTGTTGTTTGGTAAACCATGCCTACGTCAGTTACAGATAGGCTTATTCTGAGTGATTTTTCGGCCAGGCCATCTTCATGCCTTAACACGGAAAGTTGATCACCAAATTTGATGATATAGGTTATTCCCGCATCAATACCGAAACCAATTCCAGTAGGCCGTAGTAAGTCCCGTAAACCATAATCAGGATTTTCGGGGTTGATTTGTGGAAAGAAAAAGTTTTCAGCCCTGTCGGTAAGTACCCCGGCCGTACGCTGGTTATATGCTATTTCATTATCCCAAAACCCAGATTGACTATTGAGTGTATATCGGTTTCTGAACTGTACATCCAAAAAGCTGCCGGGTATTACTAGTTTTGGGGCAATTCCAACAATAAATTCTGAGAGGCTCGGGGTAAGGCCATTCAGGTAGGTGAATGATTCAGCGTAACCAACTGAAATTTCGTGTAACACCTGGTACTGGTGATTGAACGATTGATTGATCAGAAAAGAGCCGCTTCGATCGAGCGGAGTGGCAGAGTATAAGCCCTTTCCAAGCCTATAGCTGCTGCCTATTCGGGTGCGGGCGGCTAAGGCAAAACTTCTTTCGGGACGTGCCCATTTTATTCCAAACCAATTTATTTCGGTTTGGTTAAGGAAATATGCATTCGACCGGTTTTCAAAAAAGCTCCTGTCTATCAACTCTTCACGATCGGTAACTCTCAGATTCAAATCACTACTATAGGGAGCCATTAGATCCAGATGGCGGCTGAAACGGTTTTGTATTCCAGAAATAGGTTCAAGAGAATCGAAATAGTAGCCGTATTGAAGAAGCGAAATCTGGAAGGTATAATTTTTTTCCTGAATCAGAAGATTAGCTGGATTTACAAAAAGAGCTTCAAAACCTGTGAGGTAAGCTGTGCCACCTCCGCCAAGTGCCATACTTTCAGCTGAGTAGGAGAGCTGTGCACTGCTTTTTTTTGGGGAAAAGCAAAGGAAGCTTATCACTAAAAAAAGAGAAACTGATATGTATTTGGCAGCCTGCAAACGAGTGTTATGCTATTGATTAATGAGGCTCAGGTTAGCTGCACGCAGCATTAATGTTTTTTGGCCCCTGTTTTTAAAAAATACAACAACTCGGGTGTCTTTGCCCGATCCGTTTCGTTGAACTATTTTTCCGGCACCAAAAGTAGAATGCATTACAAGTGCACCGGGCATAAACGGGTCGTCATCGTATTCGTAGGTGTATGATGTTGCAGACGCGCTTGGTTTTTTTGTGGTAATAGGGCTTTTCCAGTCGTACTCTATCTCCATACCCGATCTGCCCTGGCTATCTTGATCATCATCACTTCGTTTCTGATAGATGGTTGCACCTGTTTCAGTACGCACAACACCGGGGTCAACTTCATTCAAAAAGCGCGATCGGGCCTGCCGTTGCTCTTCACCAAACTTAAACCTCATTTTGCTATAGCTGAAAAAGAGGTTCTTTTGAGCTCTTGTGATGGCTACATAAAAAAGCCGGCGCTCTTCCTCTATGTTTGCCTCTTCGCCATCTCTTGCTCCCATTGGAAAGAGGTTTTCCTCGAGGCCAACAATAAACACAGCCGGAAACTCCAGCCCTTTGGAAGCATGAACCGTCATAAGGGTTACTGCCGGTTTATTCTCATCATATTTATCGGTATCCGTAATCAGGCTTATCTCTTGCAAAAAGGATGCAAGATTGGGGTTTTTCGTATTCTGTTGATAGTAGGCGATGGCATTCTGAAGCTCCAGAACGTTATCGCGGCGTGTTAGTGATTGGGCACTATTCTCTTCAACCAGATCTTTCATGTATCCGCTCTGTTCAAGAACCATTTTGGTAACTTCCAGAAGCGAAACGCCTGCTTCAAGTTCATCACGCAGCCGGTTAATCATGCGTACAAACTGGCCGATTCTTTCTTTTGCCGGTTTATAAAGATCTGCCGTTTCAACGTTGCTTACAATATTCCAAACGCGCTTGCCTTCACTACGTGCTTTTTTGATGACATCATTCAGCGTTTTATTGCCAATTCCCCTGCTCGGTTCGTTGATTATGCGAAGCAGAGCCTGTTCATCCTCGGGATTTACGAGTAGTGTGAGGTAAGCCAGCACATCTTTCACCTCTTTTCGCTGATAGAAAGAGAGCCCCCCCACAAGCTGATACGCAATATTCTTTCTGCGAAATGCCTCCTCAAAAATCCTGCTCTGATAATTGGTTCTGTAAAGCACAGCGAAATCGTTGTTTTGGTACCCATGCCTCAGCTTGATGTTATTAATGTGGTTAACAATTCTGTTGGCTTCATCTCTCTCATCAAAGTTTTCGAGCAGAGTGATGGTTTCTCCGTCAGCATTGTCAGTCCATAATGTTTTTTTGATCTGTTTCTCATTGCGTTTAATAACTGAATCTGCGCACTGAAGAATAAATTTGGTTGACCTGTAGTTTTGCTCAAGAGGCACTTCTACGGCGTTCTCATAATCTGATTTAAAGTTGAGAATATTGGTAATGTCAGCCCCTCGAAATGAGTAGATACTTTGAGCGTCATCGCCCACCACACAGATATTTTTATACTTTGCAGCCAGAAGCTGGGTAACTTTGTATTGGGCATGATTGGTATCCTGGTACTCATCAATTAGAATATATTTGAACCTGTCCTGATACTTCTCCAGCACATCGGGATGATCCTGAAAAAGTTTCACCGGTTTGATGAGAAGGTCATCAAAATCCATTGCATTGGTTTGGCGCATCCGCACTTCATAAATCTCAAAAACACGTGCAGTAATGTCATCAAGGGTACTGTTTACAAATCTTGATTTATAGGTACTTGGATTGATTAGCTGATTCTTGGCATCGCTGATTTTTCTATGAATAGTTTTCGGCTTTATTTCTTTTGGATCAAAATTAAGCTCTTTGAGAATAAGTTTAATCGCATTCTCCGAATCGCTGGTATCGTAAATAGAGAAGTTTGAATTATAGCCGATTTTTTCTGCTTCGAACCGCAGAATTTTTGAGAAGATGGAGTGGAATGTACCCATCCATAAACCGGAAGCCCGCTCGCCGATTAAATTCTGAATGCGCTCCTGCATCTCTCTGGCAGCTTTATTGGTAAACGTAAGGGCAAGAATATTCTGCGGCAGGGCGTGATGTTGTTGCAGCAGGTAGGCTATGCGGTATGTAAGCACTCGCGTTTTACCGCTGCCGGCCCCGGCCACAATAAGTAATGGGCCGTTTACATGGGTAACTGCCTCATATTGTTGTTTATTCAGCTGTTTAAGGAAATTAGTTTTTACAGGCTTTGGTGAATCTGGCTGTAGTCTGAATTGCTGCATTAAAAAATGAGTATAAAACCGTAATTCGAATGAATCGGAAAATTACGAATTAATTAAGATGTGATTGGGCTTTATTTGGTTAAGTAAACAGCCCGTAAATTGTCAAGAAAACAGGAGGTTTATAACCTTAATCTCTGAAACTAATGGCATTTTCATCACCATTCTGAGCTTCCTTAAACATCAGGTACTCTTCAGGGGTAATGTCAGCAATCATAAACTGAAGTGGATCTGTTTGACGCCCGTTTTTCAGAACTTCGTAATGCAAGTGAGGGCCCTGTGTTAAACCTGTGGACCCCGAAAATGCCACCAGGTTTCCACGCTCTACTTTTGTTCCAACCCGAATGCCTTCGGCGAAGCTACTTAGGTGTGCATATCTGGTAACGATACCAAAACCATGATCAATTTCAAGAAGATTTCCGAATGTGCCTCTGCGTCCTGCAAATTTCACAACTCCGTCGCCGGTTGCGAAAACTTCGGAATTTACTTCTGCTCTAAAGTCAACACCTTCATGCATTCTTCGATAGCCAAGCACAGGGTGCTGACGCATACCATATCCACTAATAATGATACCATTTACAGGTTTGATTGCCGGCACATTTCGTAACCTGTTCTGATTTGAATTATAGTAACTTTTAATCTCTTCGAATGATAGTTTTTGAACACCGATGCGTCTTTCAAGGCGATCTAAACGGGCAGCAGTGCTTCTTAGAATTTCAGAGGCCTCTTTGCTGTGATAATCAAATTTCGAATAGATATCAGCACCGCCAACACCTGCCATACGTAAATCTTCTGAAAGCGGGTCAAGGCCAAGAATGGAGCGATACATCTCATTATCGAGTTCAGCAATTTGCTCTAACTGGTTTTCAATTTCTGTGATTGATAACTCAGCTGTTTTTAGCTGGTTGATCAATGCGCGGTTTTCGTATTTCAATGCAATTTCTGCCGGCGTGGCAATAAGCTTTGTTAAAAGTGAGAGGCCAATCACAGCGAAAACAATACCATTAATCAACCAAAAGGATAGGGAGTGTATTAATTTGTTCTTTGTGTTGTATTCTACCGGTACAAATTCACACTTCTCTGAATTGTAATAGTAATGGTTATTTTGTGGCATAATTAAGTTTGAGCAGGTAGTTTATAACCAAATAAAAATAGGGCTAAACGGTGAGAAGTAAAAACCAATCGGGGTAAAAAATTATTCGAAATCTCCTTCAAAATATTCAACTGCCCTTCTCGGCATTTCTGTTCTGCTTTTTTTGTTAGCTATATGAGATTTTATTTTATTTTGAAAAGCCTTTGCTGCGTCGTATCCGTAATGTTTCAAGAGGTAGTTCATTGCGATGACTTCAGCTATAACAGTGATATTTTTGCCTGGTGTAATGGGTAAGTGGATAAGAGGAATTTTAGTTCCGAGAATTTCTACCGTATCATGGTCGAGCCCGGTTCGGTTTATGTTTTCGGCATCTTCCCAGAGAGATAGTTCCAAAACTACTTCAAGGCGTTTTTGATAGCGAATTGCCCGGATTCCAAACATCGACATTACATCCACAATACCAAGCCCGCGAATCTCCATAAAATGTTTGTTCATCTCGGTAGCTGATGCAAGCAGAACGTTGCTTTTTCTGGTAAGCATTACAACGTCGTCTGATACAAGGCGGTGCCCTCGTTCAATTAGGTCAAGGGCTACCTCACTTTTGCCCAGCCCCGATTTACCACTGATCAAAATCCCGATGCCGTAAACATCTACCATAGTGCCGTGCAACATTGTTTGGAGGGCAAAATAGTCTTCCAGAAAGTCCCTCAGCAGAAACATAAATTTTGTTGTCTCAAGCTCCGTTCGGTAAACGGGAATTTTTCTCTCATCTGCTTTTTTCAGAAGCTTTTTATCGAGCGTATTATTATCGGTAAGAAAAATTACGGGGATATCAAACGATACCAACTTGCTAAATGCATCAAGCTGCCCGCTTAGAGACAGATTATTTAAAAAATTGCACTCTGTATTGCCGATTACCTGAATACGCTGATGTGTAAAAAGATCTACATATCCTGCAAGCGCAAGCCCCGGGCGGTGAAGGTCGGCTTCTGTTACGAGCTTCGTTTCGGAACTTGATTCTGCAGCGCAAGGCTCAAACTCTATTTGAAGGCGCTCAGAAAATTTATCAATCAGTTGCGATACCTGAATATTCTCACGGATGGGGATGGCTTCCTGATTTTTAAAAGGCATGGTTTAACTCCATACGGATTGTTGTTCTGAAGAGAGGAAAGGTGAAGTAAATGATCCCCGTCAACGTCAGCTTATAATGAAAACTGAAAGCGACGGGGACTAATTTGCAGCTAATTAGTGATGCTCATAGTGCTTGGTCTTGTACTTTCTAAGCTGACGCACAGCGTTATCAACGGCATTGCCGATAGCTTGTTCGTAGCTTGGAGCTGCCTCAGAAACATTGATGAGTGTTTTTGGCACCTTAACGTTCAACTCTGCAATTGAAGGGTTGTCATCATCCTGTCCGGGACGAAGAACAATATCGCACACAACGATTTTTTCAAAGAACTGTTCTAATTTTTCAACGGCAGCAAGGCTGAACTCCTTCAGATCCGGGCTGCATTCAAAATGTCGTGCTGTGAAAGTGGTTTTCATGTTTCCTCCTATAGGATTTATTTTTCTGCCCTTGGATGGGCTTGATTATATACATTTTTTAATCTTTCCACGCTTGTGTGCGTGTAAACCTGAGTAGATGCCAGGCTGGCATGTCCTAAAAATTCTTTGATTAACCTGATGTCGGCTCCTGCATCGAGCATATGCGTGGCAAAACTGTGCCGCAGTGTATGCGGGCTCTTGTTAGATGATTCACTTGCCCGCATCAAATAACCTTTAATGATTCGCTGAACCTTGCGCTGATACATTCTGCCACCTCTCGGTGCAATAAAAAAGGCTACGCGTGCATCGTTATCACTCTTATCAGTAAGAAGCTGCATTCGTGATTCAAGATGCTTCTTACACCACAGCAATGCTTCATCACCGAGGGGCACTACACGCTGTTTTTTGCCTTTTCCAAATACAGTAACCTGTTTTTGCCTCAAATCAACGTCTGAAATGTTCAGCCCGGTTAGCTCGCTTAATCGTATTCCTGTTGAGTAAAATAGTTCCATAATGGTTCTCTCCTGAACGGATTCAGGATCTGAGCCATCGGCGAGATCCATCATGTTGCTCACTTCGCTTAGTTGAAGTGTTTTTGGCAGCCGGGCTTCTTTTTTTGGCACAATAAGCAATTGAGCTGGATTTTGTTCAACATAACCTCTTTTGAAACAGTACTTATAAAATGAACGCACAGCAGCAACTTTGCGTGCCACTGTATTTCTGGCTACCCCTTTATCAGCCAGGCTGCCAAGCCACAAGCGGATTGTAAGCCTGTCGATATCGCCGGCGGAAACCTCTTCCGTTTTTTTGCTGAACTCAGAAGCGGCAAACTCAAGCAGTTGCTGCAAGTCGTTTTTATAGGAAGTGAGCGTGTGCTCCGAGGCGTTTCTTTCCGTTTTTAGTGTGCGAATAAATTTAGAAATCAACTCTATCATCTAATTCAATATGCAATCTCTTTTGATAAAAATAAACCTCTAAAGCTAAATGGTTTACACTTTTCTGCCTTTCCACTCTGATTTTCTTCCAAACAGGTGATCAACGATTTTGATCATTCCCAGTTTTTGAAACCATAAAACTCCCACAGGGTGTGTAAACGCATAGAGTGGATCCCATTGAAACCAACCCGCAAGCAGAAGACGATGAAGTAAAATCAAGCCAACTGAAGCGATTGAAAGGAAGAAGATCACAGCATCAAAAGTGAATAAAGCAGCGATGAGCGTGGCGAAGGGGAGAATGAATACAGCAAAATGAATGATGGCAAAAAGGATAAACACAGGCAGCGAATTGTTGAATCCTTGCAGGAAGTTTTTCCGCAACCCTTCAAACATATCAGCTTCGTTTGTGTACATGCGGCAGCTAATCGCCCCGATTCCATGATACATTCGCATCGAAAACCCATCTTTTTTGATCCGTTTTGCCAGTTCTACATCCTCAACGATTTCATTTTTTACAGCTGAGTGGCCACCAATTTTTTCGTACACCTTCTTTTTCATTGCGATGCATTGCCCACAAGCCGCGGCGAAAATGTGCCTGAACTTTTTGTGAGCAAAGGAGGGCATCCAGCGGGGTTTTCGGTAAACATAAATTGCGGGTAGCAAGGTAACAACAGCATAGTATATGAGGGGGATAACGGTTTTTTCCCAAAATGAACCAGTTATCTGCCGCGGCCAGACAGTAACCATATCCACAGCATCTTTTGTAAAAGAGGCGTTTATTTGATTGAGCATATCCGGCTGAACTACTGTATCTGCATCCAGGAAAAGAAGTAGTTCACCATCACAAATTGAGCCAAGCTGGTAACAAGCCCAAGGCTTCCCCAGCCAGCCCTCAGGTTTCGGTTTTCCGCTGTGTATGTGAAACCTCCCCGGATTTTTCTCTTTGTATTGCAAGGCTATTTCGTGCGTTTTATCGGTTGATTGGTCATCAAGCAGATGTACATCAAACGGTTCATACGTTTGATTTTGGAGGGATTCGAGAAGTGTGCCTATATTTTTTTCTTCGTTCCTTGCGGGTATGCAAACCGAAATCTTCCTATTTTGTGAATCTGCGAAAGAAGCTGTGCGAAGAGCGGTCAGTTCAAATCGATTTCTTATTAAAATGAAAGACGTTAATAGCAGGTAAAACAGAGAAAAAAACAGAAGCCAGGTTATAGCATACTCAAGCATAAGTGTAACTAATCAAAATTTGTGACCGCTAAAACGATATCGTTGATTTTACCATTCAGCTAATTCATGAATATACTGACGGATTTTAAACAAGATGTAAATACTCAAAAACCCATTCCGGGCAGCTATGAGTGGTGGTACTTCGATGCGCAATCTATTGATGGCTATAGCATTGTAATAATTTTTTATGAAGGTAATCCTTTTTCTAAACGATACATAAAAGCGATTGCTGAGGGCAAGGATAACCTGGCAGCTCTTTTCCCGGCAGTAAGTATTTCCTTATACAAGGATGGAAAGCCTCTTTTCTACGCTTTTGAAGAGTTTACCGTTGATGAGTGCAGTTTTTCCGCTGAACAACCTCAGGGGAATGCCGGTAAGAACAGGTTTGAAGGTGAGAAAAATGGTGATCAGATTGTCTATCGGATTAAACTGAATCAGTCAGTTGCAAACGGCGATTCTCTTAAAGGAACCCTTGAGTTTAGGTCGGCTGATCAAACTTATCAACTCAATGAAAATGATGAAGCCAACACAAATTCAGCCCATCGGTGGAATTTGATTCAGCCAAAAGCTAATGTAACCGGAAAATTGAAGTTGAGTGGTTCGTTAAATGAAAATATTTCTTTTAACGGCACCGGTTACCACGATCATAATTTTGGTTCTGAACCAATGAAGGATACGTTTGATGAATGGTATTGGGGCAGGTACCATTTTGATGATGCGGTTTTGATCTACTATCTGATGCGGGTAAATAACGAATGGGACAAAAAAGCGTGGCTACTTTCAGAAACGGGTGATGCCCGGGTTATCCCTGATGATGGTATAAGGTTTAATCATAACCAGCTTTCGCTTTTTGCACTTTCATCCGCAAGAGTTTTGAAATTTGAGGATGGAGATTTTAAAGCCCACCTTCAGCTGGATAGGTTAACTGATAACGGGCCATTTTATCAACGGTTTGAGGGGCGTATTATCGCCACTATTGGTGATAAACCGCAGCAATCGAGAGGCATTAGTGAGTACATCAAACCAAAAAGAATTTATAAAAAATTGTTTTGGCCACTTGTTGATATGAGAATAAAATATCCCGGGAAAGCGCATTGGGTACAGAAAAGTAAAACTCTCTATAAGTGGACATGGTAACAGGGGGAAAGGATTTTAGTTAGCTAATCTCAGGCATATAAACGGCAACTGTACTCGTTATAACTGAATCCGGTGTAAAGAGATCCGGCGATTTAGGATCTGAAGATTTGTCTTCGCTTGCGCATCCTATACCAATTAAAACTACAGTTATCAGAAGTAAAGTGAGTTTTAATCTTTCCATGGTGTTGGATGTTTTGGTTGTTAAAAGTTGTAAGTGTAACTGCAACCAAATCAATATAATTCCAAACAAAAAAAGGCAGCTTTTTTAGGGCTGCCTTTTTATAAACGGGATAATTTCTCTTATTCGAGGAAGCTTGGTGGTACAAGCACGGCATCAATAATGTGTACAACACCATTTGAACCAGCAAGGTCTACAACAACTACTTCTGAATCATTGATTAATACTTCATCTCCGAGTGATACCACAATTTCTTCACCCTGTAATGTTTCGACAGTAGCACCATCAGAAAGGTCTGATGAGAATACTGCAGAAGCCAGTACGTGGTAGGTAAGAATTTCTGTGATTTGATCATCAGTTAAGTCCGGGAATGCAGCAAGAGCCGCTTCGAATGCTTCGTTAGTTGGTGCAAATACTGTTAATTCTGCATCTGGATCACTAAGTGCTGCTACGATATCAGGTCTCTCAGCAGCTACTGAAAACAGTGTTGAAAGCATGTAGTTCTTAGCTATTACGCCTGTTATGGGAGTAAATGCGTTTGGTAGAAGAACTTCATCAATAACATGTATCACACCATTTGATGCGTCAACATCGGGTGTAACTACATTAGATGAACCGTTCACGCGTACACCTGCATCGTCAGCAGTGATGTAAATTGGCTCTGTAGCAGCTGTTTCAACAGTTTGTGTTGGCTCAAGCATGTCTGATGTTACCTCAGCACCTGCAACCACATGGTAGGTGAGAATAAAAGCAATCTGTTCGCCTGTTAAGCTTGCGGGATCAACTGATTCAAAAAGAGTTGCAAATGCATCATCGGTTGGAGCAAATGCAGTGTATGGGCCTAAGAACTGGAGTGTTGTTGTAAGTCCCACAGTCTCCGTAAGATCGAGAAGAGTGTTGAATGCACCTGCTTCCTGAGCTACTTCTACAAGGCTTGGACCTTCAATTGCAACTCTATACTGTGTAGGAAGGATAACTGTGTCTATAGCGTGAATAACACCATTTGATGCTACAAGGTCTGCCTCTACTACATCAGCTCTGTTATTAATTCGAACGCCTGCTGCACCTGCCTGAATGAGTGTTCTTTCTCCCTGAACCATTTCTACATCCTGCTGAGTGCCAAGATCTGATGAAAGTACGGTGCCTTCAACCAGATGGTATGTTACAATCTCAGCAAGATCTTCATTGGAAAGAGTAGGGATAATCTCGCTGATTGCTTCGAAAGCAGCGTTGGTAGGAGCGAATACAGTAAGCTCTTCGTTAGCTAAAACATCTACTAAGTCCAGGTCAACTACAAGGCTGACCAGCGTGCTGAAATTTTCGTCACTCTGGGCCAGCTCTACCAGATTTGGCTCTTCTGGTTCCGGCTCTGGTTCAGGAGTAACAATTCCGCCGTTGTCATCGTCGCTGCATGCAGTGATCATGCTTAGACTAACTACGGCCATCAATAGCAGAATTAGGTATCTGTTTAATAGTTTCATAATGGGTTGATTTATTTTTTTGGGGTTGAATTCTGAGAATTTAG
>SLLL01000100.1 GCA_007134085.1 Balneolaceae bacterium | reverse complement strand
CTCTAATGGTAAACATCCGTTCATTAACAGATACATTATTTCCGGGTTCAACCAGTCTGTCCGTTACTATACCATTAATTGGAGCCCGAACGGTGCCAAATTCAATTTGCAGCTCAAGTTGTTCCACATCACTTTCCGCTTGTTCTAAAGCACGCTTAGAAGAGAGATATTCAGCCCTGGAAATTGCATCTGATTCATACAGAGCCTGGTTGCGCTCATAGACATCACGAGCTTCCTCCAGTGCAGCATTGGCTCTGCGGAGATCAAGCCGCTGCTGACGAACATCGATTTCTGCAAGGACATCCCCTCTGCTCACTTGCTGCGCCTCTTCATAATGAACCTCTTCAACCAGTCCGGAAACTCTGGCGGCAACGTATGAACGGCGATAGGCTATGACGTCAGATGAAACCGTGAAGGTATCAGATAAATTACGAGTCTGAACCTCGGCAGTTGTTACGGTTATTTCAGAAGATGACGTTTCCTCGTTCTCAGTTTCCCCCGTACAAGATAAAACAAAGAGTAAAAGTGTAAAAAAAAGAGTGTTTTTCAATTTTATATGTAATATTTGAGTCTCTGTAAACCAACTTCTCATTAAATGTAATGTAAATTTTTAATACTGTTAACACTATTAAAAATACTCATGACTGTTGATTTTCTCGGTATAAACAGAGTTGCCGTCTCGGCGGGGTATGTCACGTTGCCTCCTGTATGGCCATCCAGCCTGAACCTGAAATTGCCCTGTTTATCAGACAGCCGCAAAGCTGCACGGCTTCGAAATGTGAGCTTATCACTGATATGATAGCTCAACCCATATCGTGCTCTTAGATTTAGTGTATGATTGATATCATTAGAGCCATCGCGATTTGTTGTGTTTACGTAAGAATATACCGGCCTCAGATCGAAACTATGATCAATTGCTTCTGATGGAGGGTCAGAACTTTGATACGCAAACACCACCTGCGTTTGCAGGGCTAAAAGCAAAATACTCACTATTGAAAATCTGAACTCTTTGATCAATCTTTTTAAAACCATTCACTCCCACCGTCTCGCCTGCTGCAAACGCCTCATTTCACCGGAATCGATCATCTCCTGTAGCCGCTCATTTCTGCTTGTTGATTTGCTTGTAAAGTGCCAATCTCCGCAATAACCGCACTGGTAAATATCCTGCGGCCCCTGATCAGGAGGGAAGTTGCGGTAGATGTGGATATCAATCAGCGCCGCCTCTGCAAAACTCTTTGAACCGTAGCTGTTTTTTCCTGTGGTACACTTCATAACTAAATATATTGAAAGCAGCTGAGTATATGTTATTCAAACCAAAAAACTGTCATTAAACAGCAATAAATTTATTGCTACTATTTAAATCGCTTAGTCAGAAAAACTTCCGAAATAACATCCCAATATGAAAACCCTCAAAATCATTGCTTTCATCGTTGCAGGACTTTTTACACTTCTACTCATCCTGCTTTTCAGCCTCATACGCCCAGACATACCGGTTGAAAAGCTTATGGAAAGTTACACCAACGAAACTTCCCTGTTTCTCGATATCGATGGCTTGCAGGTTCACGTGAAAGATGAAGGCGATGGGCCGGTTCTGCTGCTTTTGCACGGAATGTTTGCATCACTGCATACTTGGGGCCCCTGGGCAGAAGCGCTGAGCGATGAATTCCGTATCGTAAGAGTTGATCTGCCCGGCTTCGGGATTACGGGCCCGCACCCTCAGGGCGACTACTCTCTTCGGGCATCCATGTACATGCTGGAATCTATCCGTGAAGAGCTTGGCATTGAGCGGTGGACATTAATCGGAAACTCAATGGGCGGAGGACTTGCACTTAGCTACGCTCAACTCTATCCGGATCATGCCGAGAATGTGATTCTCTTTAACGGCGGACGTCTTCTAACATTCACCCCTGCCCCAGCCGATACAGCTGAGCAGGAGCCTGAAGAGAGAGAAACGAGTGCAAAAACTGATACAATTGAAGTACATAACCCAGAAAATGCAAATCAACCCGCTGCCGCATCTGATGATCCACAATCTTTGGTACTGAGGGCGCTCGGCTCCCCCACTCTTCGAAAAGCGTTGAGTGTACTGACTCCCAAATTCATCATTGAACGCTCGTTGAGAGAGGTATACGGTGATCCTGATCGATTGCAGCCCGAAACCGTAACCCGTTACTACGAACTACTCAGGCGCGAAGGTAATCGACAAGCCTACCTCAACCGAAGAGAGATGCAGCCGCGCCGGGATAGCAATCTGCCCGATCTCCCTGAACCTGTAAATATTAACGATTCGGAAGTGCCTGTGTTGATCATCTGGGGCCGTCTGGATTCGTGGATCCCTGTCAGTGTTGGTTACCGGCTGCACGAAGCCATCGCCCATTCTGAACTACTCATCTATGATGATCTCGGCCACGTGCCGATGGAAGAGGATCCTGAACGTACCATTTCAGATGTGAAAGAGTTTTTGATGAGGTTGGATTAGGTATCACTGATCACTATATCAAACAAACACCCCCCTATCTCTTGAAAGCCTCGCTCCGCAACCTATCGCCTGCTTACCCCTCACTCCGAAATACTCGTGATTTCGCATTCGCTCACCAAGAGGGGAATTTGTGACCTAACCAGATAAAAGTTGTTGTTCTCCAGAAAACAAATTTGTTGTTTGCTAAACAACAACCCGATTCAGCTATCCTCCAGCAACTCAATACTCAAAGAAGTGGCCATCTTACTTACCGCATCACCACGGTAGGAACCAATTACCGGCATGGTATTGGCAGGATCGAAACTGGAAGCAACCGGCACATAGAACTCATTCGTGAAAAGGCCAAGGCTTGGGTCTATTCCCACCCATCCGGCACCGGGCAGAAATACCTCAACCCAGGCATGAAGTTCGTGGCCTTCTTCCAATTCATCACTGTAGGCATATCCGCTAACAAACCGGCAAGCTATACCCTGCATCCGCAGCATGGTGATCACCATCCAAGCCAGATCTCTGCATGAGCCGCTTTTTCTATTGAAGCAAACATCCGGATTCAACTCAGTTTCCTCATCTATTTTCTCATGTTTCCAGTTACGGTAGATTTGATCTAGCAATTCAAATAAGCCGGCAACTACATCACCATTTTTATCTTTGAAAATGGATTTTGTGAATAAATCGAGCTCAGGGAAATGAGCTGTATTTAGATACGGAGTGAGAAATGTGTTAGTGGTTTTAAAGTAGTTAAGCCCGCCCTGTTTCATGGTTTGCCAGGGGTCTATAATGAATTTCAGTGGGCTATAAACATCGGCATGTATATCAAGTATAATCTTAGCTTCAATTTTGAAATGATCTGTTAGCTCAACCACCCACACCTGAAATACAGGGTTGTTTTCAGCGTCCAATCTTTCTGAATAACCTGTTGGGTTCGGTTCAAAATTCAGATGAAATTCTTTGAGCTGGTAATAGGGACGTTGCAGAGGTTTGAAATTAAGGTAATGAGGCTCAAGAAATACGTTCTCTGAAAAGTTGTACGCAGTGGTATGGTGTATCTTTAACCTCATTTATCTTCAGGTAACATCCAGATCAAATAAGCTGGCTTCTGTTTGAAATGCTTTTTGAAGAACATCAGCCGGCAGTTCATTGATTGCCTCCCGCAAACGCTCGTGCCAAAAACGGGAAATAGGTTCCAGCTCTTTCTGTGTAAAGCGATGTTCAACAATGGAATACTGATCCCGTTTCAGTATAACCGTATCGATAGGGTAATCCACATCGTTAACGGATAGCCGGGTGGCATCGAACGAGAGAAACGCGCACTTCAGAGCATATTCCATGCTCTCATCATAAGTTAGTGAACGGCGGAGAACAGGTGTGCCAAATCCCGAATTACCGATTATGGCATAGGGTGTACCAGATTTAATCTCAATCCAGTTACCCTGAGGATAAACCAGAAAAAGGCAGGGTTCATCATCATCAGCAAGCTGTCCGCCCACAATCGCGTAAAGATTAAAGGTTAGCCCTGCCTCTTCTATTGCCTGCTTATCTTCTTTGGCAACCTGTTTGATTTGCTCAGCAAACTTGTTGACAGCCTTGTAGAGTTTATTGAACCTGAAATCTTCTTCCTCAACAACTTCCTCAAAATAAGTGATGGCTTTATCACGAACCGACCGAAGCCCTGATGTCATGATAAAGAAGCAATGATCTTTCGATTGAACCGTAAATATCTTTTTTGCGGTGGTTGTTTCGGTACCGGAGGTGATTCGTGTGTCGGCAAGCCCGATCAAGCCGTCTTTGGTTTTTATACCGAGGCAATAGGTCATTCCTGAATGTTTTTTTGGGATGTAAATTCTTGTTTTATCTTGAAGAAATTATCGTGAATAGCATCAGATATATGATTAATCTCAATTTGTAAACTATCGAGATATTCGTGCAGCCCGTAGCTTATCACATCATCTACATCTTCGTATTCAAGCTTCGACTGCAGGGCTCCCAGCTTTTTTTCAGCAGAGTTACTGTAGCCTTTGCCAGTGGTGCCGGATAATTTTTTGAGACAAATTTCGGCATTTGTGAGGCAGAAAAAAATAGACCTCGGAAAATATTTATCCAGCACAAGCAGTTCCACAACGCGAACAGGGTCAATTTTACCGTAAAACCTGCGGTAAGTGCTAAATCCTGAAACCGATTTGAGAAGTGCCGTCCAGTGCAAGAAGTCAAGTGGAGAGCCAACCTCATCAACAGAGGGCAGCAGAATATGGTATTTCACATCCAGAATCCGGGAGGTTTTATCAGCCCGCTCAAGGTATTGCCCAAGATGGCTGATGTACCACCCTTCAGTTCTTGCCACACTGTTGTCTGCAATACCGTACAACAGCTGAATTCCATATTTTACATCTCTGAAGAATTCAGCCGAATCATCTTTCTTCCAAATTTCGTTTTTCATCCCTTCTTTTACAAACAGATAGATCTCATTTAGCTTTTCCCAGCTCTCTTTGGTGAGATAGTCACGGGCAATACGTGCATTTTCTCTGGCCTTGGTTATGGACATACAGAGAGAGTTCGGATTATTATCATCAAATGCCAGAAAATAGATAGCCGTCTGCCTGTCAAAATTTTCGTACTGATTGATGTATAGCTGATAGTCTCCCGTTGCCCGTATGAGAGGTTCCCACTGCTCTTTTACGTTCGGGGGGAGATCCAGCATCAGGTTGAAGTTTACATCAATAAACCTCGAATAATTCTCCGAACGCTCCAAATACCGGCCAAGCCAGTACACGCAATTGGCAACTCTGCTTAACATATTATCAGCTTAAGTGTTCTTCTTGCAGCACCCACGTATCTTTGCTCCCTCCGCCCTGCGATGAGTTTACTATTAGTGAGCCTTTTCTTAGTGCAACCCGGGTAAATGCTCCCGGTATTACTTCAATATCCTGGCCATATAAAACGTAAGGCCTTAAATCTACATGCCTTGGTTCCAGCTGCCTATCCGATAGTGTTGGAACCGTTGAAAGTGACAGTGTAGGCTGGGCAATGTAGTTCCTCGGGTTCTTTCTGATCCGTTTATTAAACATTTCGATCTCCTGCTTCGATGCCCTGGGGCCTATCATCATGCCAACTCCGCCTGCTGCATTGGTCTCTTTCACAACCAATTCATTGAGATGACTTAATACATAATCACGATCTTTTTTCTCGCTGCAGAGATAAGTTGGTACATTTGCCAGAATCGGTTCTTCATTAAGATAGTATTTGATGATTCTCGGCACATAAGCATACACCGCCTTATCATCAGCCACCCCAGTTCCCGGTGCATTTGCAATAGCAATCTGCCCTGCTTTATAAGCCTGAAACAGCCCCGGCACGCCAAGTTGTGAATCAGGATTAAATGCCAGCGGATCTAAGAAAGTATCATCAATTCTTCTGTAGAGTACATCAATCTGTTCATGCCCTGATGTGGTTTGCATATAAACACGGTTATTCTTCACAACAAGGTCTTGGCCAACAACAAGCTCTACACCCATAGCATGTGCAAGGTAGGAGTGTTCAAAGTAGGCAGAGTTATAAATTCCCGGCGTAAGTAAACCTACAACAGGTTTCTTTTTTCCTGATACATATTCCAGCATATTTAACAACCGGATTGGATAATCCGAAATTGGTGATACACCAAGATTGCTGAAAAGGTTTGGAAATACACGCTTTATCAATTCCCGGCTTTCAAGCTGATAGGAAACACCTGATGGACATCTGAGATTATCTTCCAACACATAAAACTCGCCATCCCGGTCTCGAATCAAATCGGTTCCGGTGATATGGCACCAGATTCCTTTTGGCGGTTTCAGGCCAATGCACTGTTTCAGATAACCGGGACACGATTCAATCAGGCCGGCCGGTATCACATTATCTTTCAGAATTTTCTGATCGTTATATATATCATCGATAAAGAGATTTAAGGCATAAATTCGCTGCTTAAGCCCCTCATCAATCTTTTTCCACTCCGCAGCATTAATGATTCGGGGAATAATATCGAGATGCAGAATTTTCTCTATTCCCTGCTTGTCGTGATATACATTGAACGTCATACCCATGGCCATCTGCGCTTTATCGGTAGTAAACTGCAGCTGTTTTAGCTTTTCGATAGAGACGCCTTTCAACGTTTCAAAAAAGGGTTCATAATGGGGACGACAGGTTCCATCGGGGGCAAACATTTCGTCGTAATGTGTAGTGGAATCGTAATCAGCCGCAAACATTCATTCAGAAGTTTATTTATTTACAACGGTCTGATATATGATTTAATTAATAAACAGTCAACCTTTTTTTAATTTTATTAGGAGAATAATTCTGGCAGACAAATATAATGCTACTTTTTAAACTAACAACAAATCAATCCCACAGCTCATGACGCCAGTATTTTGCCGGCCTCTCATCCATCACCTCAATAGTAATAAAATCGGTATATGTTCGGCCATGGCGATCGGTACTGGTTACGCGGATGGAGTACACACCGTTAGAAAGCTCTGGGAGTTCGGCTCGCCAGAGATGCATGTTGCGATCGGCGATGGAACCCTGAGGTTGTGGCGGTGCAGGGCCGAATCGAGACCCCCGAAACAGCTCAAACCCCTGTGCCCTATCCTCACCCAAGCGGCTCTGCAAGGCAAATCTCGCCACCGAAAGCTGACGCGCCGTGGCAAAAGGATCGGCCCACTCAGCGCCAATTCGTATTCCTTCCCCTTCACCCTCCTGGGTTCGGGTAAAGTGTAACTCTTCACCATTTGGGAGTTCTGCAACAACGCTGGTTTCAGCCGAGCCTGCCCAAACGTTTGCTGTGAGCCAGACTCCTCCTTCAAAATCTTCGGGCGTCAATATTTTGGTGTCAGGGAGATCATTGATTGAGAAGGGCGGTACTTCATCCCGTTCGTTAAGGTCTTCTCGCACCCACTCCATAATCGTATCAAACCAATGGCGAAAGCCCGGCGTGTTAACACCGATCCATTGACCCCTATCAGGGCTTATACCCGCACCGATGTAACTTTCAACGTAATTTGCACCTCTAAAATCGAGATTCAGGTAACCCATTGGAGCGCCGAGACGTTGTAACGCCATAGGCACGCCATCTACATTAAAATCACCCCGAAACCAGGCTCCCGATCCCGCTCCGGCAACAATGTGCCGAAACGGCAACGGCCCTATTCCGGTCTGCTCATTCCAGCCATCAAATATTTGTCCCGGCGAGTGGTTTTCTATGGTATGCGTGTGGCCGGATAGCGATAGTGCCTCCCTCCCCTCAACAATATCATAAAT
>SLLL01000231.1 GCA_007134085.1 Balneolaceae bacterium | reverse complement strand
GCCGGAACGGGATATCTCAGTGAAGCAGCTACATTAAATACGAGAACACCTGCAGGACACCCGGAAGGTTATCTTGAAGCTTTCGCTAACATCTACATGGCATTTTATCGTGCAATATCCGACCACACAAACGGTGAGTTAAAGCCTCTGCATGAGTACGATTTCCCCGATGTGAATGATGGCGTACGCGGTATGGCGTTTGTTAAAACCATGATTGCATCAGGTAAATCTGATGTAAAGTGGCACAAGATTGAGTATTGAAATAAATCAAAAAAAATCACCAATCTTTAAATCTAACCAGAAACAAAGGTAGTAATTATGAAAACAGTAAAAGGGCCGGCAATTTTTCTTGCCCAGTTTGCAGGCGATAAGCCACCATTCAATGATATTATTTCGATTTGCGAGTGGGCAGCATCATTAGGATATAAAGGAGTTCAGATTCCAACATGGGAATCGGGATTGATTGAGCTCGAAAAAGTAGCAGAGAGTAAAACATTCGCTGATGAATATCGAGGAAAGATTGAGGAGACAGGTGTTCAAATCACCGAGCTCTCAACGCATCTTCAGGGGCAACTGGTGGCTGTTCATCCCGCTTATGATATTATGTTTGATGGATTTGCACCCTCAGAAGTTCACGGAAAGCCGAAAGAGCGTCAAAAGTGGGCTGAAAATCAGCTAAAAATGGCGGCAAAAGCGAGTGAAAATTTAGGCCTCACAGCTCATGCTTCATTCTCAGGGTCGCTACTCTGGCATACGGTTTATCCATGGCCACAGCGGCCTGCGGGGCTTGTAGAAGATGGATTCGCTGAACTTGCGCGCCTGTGGAAACCAATCCTGGATACGTTTGATGAGTGCGGTGTGGATGTTTGTTATGAACTGCACCCGGGCGAAGATCTTCACGATGGCATTACGTACGAAATGTTTCTTGAGGCTACAGGCAGCCACCCACGAGCAAGAATTCTGTACGACCCAAGCCACTTTGTATTGCAGCAGCTCGACTATTTGGCATTTATCGATATTTACAAGGATTACATTAAGTCATTCCATGTGAAAGATGCCGAATTTAATCCAACAGGAAGGGCAGGTGTTTATGGAGGATTTCAGAGATGGGCTGACCGGCCCGGCAGGTTCCGTTCACTTGGCGATGGACAGGTAGATTTCGTCAGTATCTTCACCAAACTGTCTCAGTATGATATTGATTGCTGGGCCGTACTTGAGTGGGAATGCTTCATCAAACATCCTGAGCAGGGCGCAAGAGAGGGAGCGGAAATTATCCGCGATCTCATCATAGAAGTAACAGATAAAGCTTTTGATGATTTTGCCGGTGCAGGAAGCGATAAAGAGCTGAACAAGAAAATTCTTGGCATCTGATGCCCTGATATTTTTTGTCTCTATTTGTAATAAAACAAAAGCGGCACTGATCATCTCAGTGCCGCTTTTTTATTTCTCTGCAAATTTATAGAAGAACTTACTTCAGATCAAACCGATCTAAGTTCATCACTTTTGTCCATGCCTTTACAAAGTCGTTCAGAAACTTTTCTTTCCCGTCCACAGTGGCATAAACTTCTGCGATGGCCCGCAGTTCTGAGTTAGAGCCAAAAATCAGGTCCGCTCTGGTTGCCGACCATTTAGGTTCGCCTGTTTTGCGGTCACTACCAACAAAGATATCCTGTTTGTCTGTGGTTGCCTGCCATGTGGTATTCAGGTCGAGCAGGTTCACAAAGAAATCGTTTGTAAGCGTTCCTGGTTTGTCAGTAAATACTCCATGCCTTGAATTGTTGTAGTTGGTATTCAACACACGCATTCCGCCCACAAGCACAGTCATTTCAGGTGCAGTAAGAGTCATCAGTTGAGATTTATCAACAAGCATCTCTTCTGCGGTAGTGTTGTGTTTGGCTGCAAAATAGTTGCGGAATCCATCTGCAGGCGGCTCAAGCCAAGCGAATGACTCTACATCCGTCATTTCATCAGTAGCATCAGCTCTGCCCGGTGTAAATGGAACAGACACTTCGCTTCCGGCATCTTTAGCAGCTTTTTCAACTGCGGCAACACCACCAAGAACAATGAGGTCTGCCATAGAAATCTGCTTGTTTCCTTTCTGTGCATTGTTGAACTCTGACTGAATACCTTCAAGTACTTTCAGCACTTTTGCGAGTTGCTCCGGATTGTTTACTTGCCAATCTTTTTGAGGTGCCAACCGCACTCGTCCACCGTTTGCACCGCCACGCTTGTCGGAATTGCGATAGGTTGATGCTGAAGCCCAGGCAGCAGATGCCAGTTCAGATACTGACAAACCGGAATCAAGAATAGTTGCTTTGAGTTCAGCAATATCGCTCTCATCTACAAGATCGTGAGTAACATCAGGAATTGGATCTTGCCAGCTTAGATCTTCTTCAGGTACTTCAGGCCCGAGATAGAGTGCTTTTGGCCCCATGTCGCGGTGCGTTAGTTTAAACCATGCTTTTGCGAAAACTTCTGCAAATTCATCAGGGTTTTCGTAGAACCTACGGGAGATCTTCTCATAAGCTGGGTCTTCTTTAAGAGAAAGATCCGTGGTGAGCATGAACGGAGCATGCTTTTTATTTGGATCGTGAGCATCTGGTACCGTTCCTGCTCCACCGCCGTCAACCGGCCGCCACTGCCATGCACCAGCAGGGCTCTTATACTTTTCCCACTCATACTTAAACAGGTTGTCAAAGTAGAGATTTGTCCATTCGGTGGGTTTTTGAGTCCACGCGCCTTCAAGGCCACTGGTAATGGTATCCGGCCCTACGCCAGTTTTGTATGTGCTCTTCCAGCCCATACCCATTTCCTCGATTGCTGCGCCTTCCGGCTCAGAACCGAGATGAGATTCAGGGGCAATACCGTGTGTTTTACCAAATGTGTGTCCACCGGCGATTAATGCAACTGTTTCCTCATCGTTCATTGCCATTCTGGCAAAGGTTTGTCGGATGAAGTGTGCAGCTTTCTTAGGATCAGGCTCACCATTCGGCCCTTCGGGATTTACATAGATCAGGCCCATATGGTCGGCTCCAAGAGGTTCTTCAAGGGTGCCATCATCGGTGTGGCGCTGGCTTGCTAACCACTCACCTTCAGACCCCCAATAAATGTCTTCTTCCGGTTCCCATACATCGGTGCGTCCGCCGGCAAATCCGTACGTCTCAAAACCCATTGATTCCAGGGCCACGTTACCGGCAAGGATCATCAAATCTCCCCATGAAATTTTGTTTCCATATTTCTGCTTGATTGGCCAGAGTAGGAGCCGTGCTTTATCAAGATTCACATTGTCAGGCCAGCTATTCAATGGTGCAAAACGTTGCGAGCCTGTTCCGCCACCGCCTCGGCCATCAACCACACGGTAAGTACCGGCACTATGCCATGCCATACGAATCATCAGCGGGCCATAATGGCCGTAA
This sequence comes from Balneolaceae bacterium, assembly GCA_007134085.1. Lineage (GTDB taxonomy): Bacteria > Bacteroidota > Rhodothermia > Balneolales > Balneolaceae > Rhodohalobacter. The sequence goes on along the minus strand of SLLL01000231.1, from coordinate 21,062 downwards.
TCAGCAGGCCACCATTCCTGAGAGTCTGTCATCAACTCAGTCAGATCTTTTTTGATGGCGTTGAGGTCAAGTTTTTTGAACTCTTCTGCATAGTCAAAATCTTGCCCCATTGGGTTAGAGAGTTCGGAGTGTTGCCTCAAGATATTTAGGTTTAGTTTGTTTGGCCACCATTCACGGTTTTTAGTGCCACCACCGGCACCTTGCCTCATTGCTCCGTTACTGAACGGGCACTTGCTTTGATCATTTACTTTATAGGTAGACGCTTTATTAGTGCCATTCTCATTTTTTTCTTCAGCCATTATTCTGATTATTTACTTTCCTGTTTGATTTATTTTATATGTTAAACATACAGAATCCTGAGATCAATTTTCCCGGTGTCTCTATAGAAATAAATTATTGAACAGATTTGAGGGGCTTATTAATTCTGGAATAATGAGTGAAATTTTAGACTTCGAAAGTCTGTCACATCTCATTAAGGAATTGAAATAATAAAATTTGACCGTACCTTTAATAGATACTTGAAAGACTTCGGAAGTTTTAATAGCAGAAGCTTGAAAATTTACAATACAGAATCTGATCCGCGCTATTATTTCTTAAGACGAAGTATCGTACGTGTATCGGTATCTACATCACCATAGAGCCAGAACATGAAACTAATCTCAATGAATGCAAGGGTGTAGATCATTACGATTCCCCTGAGAATATAGGTGGTATCCATTGCAAAGGAGAGAAGAAAGCCGAAGAAAACCAGCACGCCACATAGCCTGCTAAGGTGTGTGTGCAGAAACTTGAACTTTCCGGTTTTTGCACGTGCAATTACCAAAGATAGGCCAAACATTACGAGCATTGCATACACATAAGTCAGGTTTGGTACCAAGTAATCCGGAAAAAGAATAAAGAAAAACCATGCAGCAGAGAGATAATACGCTACGTCTGCAATGGCATCGAGGTGAGAGCCGAATGCCGTTGCCTGATTCCATCTGCGGGCAAGCAAGCCGTCGAAATAATCAGTTAAGCCCAGTATGATGAACCAGCTGATGAACCAAAGCACGGACTCGAGGTGAATCAGATAAAAAAGAAGCGGAACACCCAACAGGCGAATCAGGGATAGCGCATTCGGTACGTTGATGTATGATGGCTTACTCATTCATAAAAACTGTTGTTCATGTGCAATTTCACCTTTTTTTATTAACGAATAAACCTGTTGATCAGATTTTCGAGCCGCTCCTGTTTACCGCTGATCATCTCAGGCTCGCCTGCATCAACCGCAAGTTCTCTGAGTGCTTCAAGCGAAAGGTTACCACTTTCAAACTCTTTACCTGCGCCATCATCAAATGAGCTGTATCTGCCATATCTCAAGGTTTTGTACTCTTTATTCTGAACGATTTTATCCGCAATCAGCAATCCGCGTGCAAACGTATCCATGCCGCCAATGTGGGCAATAAAGAGATCTTCGGGATCTGTGGAGTTTCTGCGAATCTTCGCATCAAAATTAAATCCACCGGGTGCTATGCCCCCATGTTCAAGCAGTATCATCATCACATCAACCGTATCGTAAAGGTTGGTTGGGAAGTAGTCTGTATCCCAGCCATTTTGATCATCTCCCCGGTTGGCATCAATACTGCCGAGCATGCCATTTTGAGCAGCAAGCAGCACATCATGTGCGAAAGAGTGGCCGGCAAGTGTGATGTGGTTAGCCTCAAGATTTAATTTAAAATCGTTTTCCAATCCTTGTTCACGTAAAAAGCCCAATACCGTTGCGGCATCAAAATCGTATTGATGCTTGGTTGGCTCCATTGGCTTGGGTTCAATCAGATAGGTTCCCTCAAACCCAATTTTCCTGCCATAATCGCGTGCCTGGCGCAGAAATTCGCCCATATGGTCAAGCTCCCGTTTCATGTCGGTATTGAGAAGGTGCATGTAACCTTCACGGCCACCCCAGAAAACGTAGTTGGCGCCGCCTAACTCAACAGTTGCATCAAGTGCAGCTTTAACCTGAGCAGCGGCGTGGCAGACCACTGAAAAATCGGGGTTGGTTGCAGCGCCATTCATGTAGCGCGGGTGGGTGAAAAGATTAGCCGTTCCCCAAAGTAATTTCACACCGGTATCTTGCTGCACCTGTTTTGCACGTGCAACCATTTCGCCGAGGTTCTTTTCAGATTGAGCGATGGAGCCTCCCTCAGGTGCAAGGTCTCTGTCGTGAAAGCAGTAGAAGGGCAGGCCCAGCTTTGTGATAAATTCGAAAGCCGCATCCAGCCGATATTTGGCATTCTCCATCGGGTCTGATGATTTATCCCAGGGAAACCTGCGCGTACCTACCCCGAACGGATCGCTGTTTTCATTGCAGAAGGCGTGCCAGTAAGCAACCGCAAAGCGGAAATGATCTTTCATAGTTTTGCCTGCAACAATTCGATTCTCATCGTAATGGGTAAAAGCAAGCGGATTGTCGCTCTCAGGCCCTTCGAATGGTATCTTACTTACAGTTGGGAAATACTCGTTTTTTGGTGACATAATTAGGGTAGGTTTGATGTGATCAGTGAAAAAATCTCAGCCTGTAATGGCTCTTAGTTCGTCCAGCCAGCTATGATATGCTTCTGCATAGAGCTGGGTTTTATCTTTGTTAGGTTCAATCTCTTCGATGATTTTTAGCCCGGCAAAAGCTTCAGCTTCATCCGAAAAAATCCCTGCACCAATTCCTGCTCCGCGTGCTGCGCCCTCTGACCCATCTGTGTCGTACAGTTCAATCACAGATTCCGTACTGTTTGAAAATGCTTCGCGGAACATAGGGCTCAAAAAGAGATTTGCACGGCCTGCTCGGATGGTATCAGGAGCAATTCCGAGGTTTTTCATGATTGAGAATCCATACTTCATCGAAAAAACAATTCCCTCAAGTGCAGCACGAAGAATGTGGCCGGTTTCATGACGATTGAAATCGAGGGCAATAAACCGCGCACCACAGTTCAGGTTTTCAAGAATACGTTCAGAGCCATTTCCAAAGGGTAAAATCTTAATACCGTCAGCGCCGATTGGTGTGCTGAGCGCAAGATTGTTCATTTTGTCGTAACTGATGGTTTCATCACGAATAAGGTTTTGCCGTATCCATCTGTAAAGAATTCCTGTACCGTTGATGCAGAGTAGAACGCCATAGGAGGGAGTGCTTTCTGTGTGATTTACATGGATGAATGTGTTTACGCGCGATTTGGGATCAAAAACAGGCTGATCAGAAATACCATAAATTACTCCGGATGTACCCGCTGTTGCAGCGCCCGTTTTTGTGTGCAGTGCATTCAAAGAAAAAGCATTATTGGGCTGATCGCCGGCTTTATAAGCCACAGGAGTACCGGTTTGCAAACCCAAAGCTTCCGCTGCTTCTGCCGATAGTTTGCCATGTTCTGCAAATGATGGCAATGCATCAGGAATCAGGCTTTCATTAATTCCGTAATGGTTTAACAGTTTATGAGCAAGGCCTTCCGTTTTGTAATCCCACAGAATTCCTTCAGATAACCCGGTAAATGTTGTGGAAATCCGTCCCGTCATCTTCATGGAAACAAAATCGCCCGGCAGCATCATTTTATGGATCTGGCTGTAGATATTCGGTTCATTTTCTTTTACCCATTTTAGTTTTGATGCGGTAAAATTTCCGGGTGAATTCAAAAAATGTTCAAGGCAAACATCCTCGCCTAAATCTTCAAATGCCTGTTTTCCAATTTCTGCCGCACGGCTGTCACACCAGATGATAGAGGGACGCAACACAGTTTGGTTTTCATCAACAAGAACGAGGCCATGCATTTGGTAGGAAATACCAATTGCCTGAACAGACTCTTTGTTGATATCCGCTTTCCTCAGAACGGCATTCGAAGCAGTGCAAATATGATTCCACCAGGTTTCCGGATCTTGCTCAGCCCATTCTCTTTTTTTGGAAACAATCCGCATCTCTTCTTTAGGCGATTGTGTACTCGCTATAGCAGAGCCGGTTTCAATATTCAACAGTGTGGCTTTGATGGATGAGCTCCCCAAATCAAAGCCTAACAGATAGCCATCATTACTCATGGTAGATTCACTTAAAGTTCTCTTTCACATCTGTTTAAGATTTGAAAAAAAACGCTAAACCCCAACTTTATTGGTGGCTTCGTCCAAAAATTTAGATAATTATGTCAGGTTTTTACTAATGCCGGTTTTGAACAATATTTAGAGCATAAATTCGTATTTTTGAGCAAACAAAATCAGAATAATATCATCACGTATTATGCCAAAAGTAATTCAAAAATTAGACGACTACGTTAACCTTATCGATCCGGCTGAAAATCAAATTTTTAACATGTCTCACGAAGAGGCGGAGAAGCTTGTAGCCTCAGGTGACCCTGAACAAGTGAGAAATATTGAGGGCAACTTTGCAATTGTTACAAAAGTGGGGCAGCAGGTATTCATGGCACGCTCTATTGGCCGGCCAATGCGCTATTTTATGGCAAAACAGGTAGCAGGACCGTTGTTAATCGTTGCTGACAGAATTGATGACATATACAGCTACCTGAAAGAACTTGGGCTTGAGGGCCAATTTCGTCCTGATTACACAAGAATGGCTCCGGCACACTACGTAACCCGGCTTGATGTGGTTGGCTGTCCGGATCCTAATCCCAATTATCAGCGTTACTTTACCCCTAAGAGTAACACACTGAACGCAGATCTTGATGAGATTGGCAAAGCGTATGTGGGGGCAATGGCAAATGAGTGTGCCAAATGGCTCGATTCAATCCCAAAAGATGAACCAATTGGTGTTCTTTTCTCAGGTGGAATCGACAGTGGGTCAGTATTTCTCACGCTTTATGACCTGCTTCTTAAGAGGGGGGAATCACCCGCAAGGCTGAAGGCATTTACACTCTCCATCAATGGCGGGCCGGATGGAAAACAAGCTTATGAATTTCTCGATGCACTCGGCTTGAGCATGTTTCTTGAGGTATTTGAAGGTGAACTTTCCGACCTGGATTACAAAGAGACTATTCGTGTGATTGAAGATTACAAGGCCCGTGATGTAGAAGCTGCAACCATGGCGCTGGCACTTTGCAAAAAAATAAGAGAGCGATATCCTGACTGGAAGTATCTCGTTGATGGCGATGGAGGTGATGAGAACCTCAAATCATACCCGATTGAAGACAATCCTGAGCTGACCATTCGAAGCGTGCTTGGAAATCAGCTACTTTACCATGAAGGCTGGGGTGTAGATAAGATAAAGCACAGCCTTACTTACAGCGGAGGGCAGAGCCGTGGCCATGTGCGTGTATATGCAACATCAAGCAGATATGGTTTCAAAGGGTTTAGCCCATACACACTGCCGAATGTGATTGAAGTATCTGAAGGTATACCTTTCATTCAGCTAACTGATTGGAAACATGAAGAGCTTTATGCCTTAAAAGGCGAAGTTGTACAGCGAGGTGTAAAGGCAGTTACAGGGCTTGAAATGCCGGTATTCCCTAAGCGAAGAATGCAACACGGAACCGTCAAAATGGATGATTTTAGCAAGGTATTCCCTGAAGATGAGTCCGTATACCGGCAGTATTACGCTTCGATTTATGGATAATGATTAGGTTAAGCGGGATTGGTGATAAAACTCAATCCCGTTTTTAGTTTGGATTCCAGCGAACCCCAATCAATCCTCCAAACTGATCACCAATAAGGGCGCCATTATCAAAAGCGAGTTCGAAGATGAGGCTTACATTGGGTATCTCGCTCAAATTTAGGGGAATAACGCTGCTTGCCAAAAAAGACCACTGCTCAATCATCCGTCCACCAATTGTATCTACAATGTTTTCGCATTGAATGCCAAACAGTTCGCCCTCGCCAATGTCGGGAATACGGTTATCGCAGTATTTGCCATAATTTCTGCTGTAGGTAGCTTTGCCTGTAAACTGAACATCACCCACTGTTGATATAAAACCGATATGGTGCGCCACGATGCGGTTATTCACAATTCCGAGGTTATCCTCATTCAGAATAAAAAGCGGATTGCCGATTGTTCTGAAATTGTATGCCCAGCCGGTTCTGTAGAGCCCGTGGTTGTAATAATCTTCATTGCCCCGATAATTATCACGGCAAATGGCGGGATCAGGATTTTCAGCACAGTTTCTACCGTTTACAATGTTTGGCCTGCGTACGCCATCCTGAAACTTGGTATAGAGAAATTCATACAGAAACCGATTAAAAGGCAGGCGTACATTTTCTGAAAAATCGAATGAAACACCCGTGAGTGCATCCTGAAGGCTTTTCAGCTTAAGGTTATCTTTTGTTTCGAGCGGGAACTGGCGATACACTTTCACATTCACATCATCCAGGTACAGATAAAAGCCAAAATCCCATGCACCAAGATGATCGCCGAGTGCATAAGCCTGTTCGGCTCCCGGGGTAAACTCATCACCGCCGAGTGCAAAAAATACGTTCCAATAGTCACTTAGCCGCGTAGGTATGTCTCCATCAATAGGGTGGTTTTTTCCTCCCCACTTTGCGTAATGCGCCATCCCTCCATAGAGGTTAACCGGCAGTGAACCACCAAAGCGAAGATGCCCCACTTTTTCGTGGAGTAGTACATCATCGGTAAAGCGTCTGCTGCCGAGCCAGCCATGTGTGAGATGGGCTCTAATTTTTATAAAGTCATTCGTAAAAGGTATTGACTGCCAATCATCTAACCCTATTCTAATCTGAGGAATCGGGTTCGCATTGGTACTGACACCCAGAGAGCCCATGCTTAGTTCAACATCATGCAGCGGAGATGTGTTATGAAAGCGGCCTGCTGCCATTTCAAAGCCGTAAGCACGTACTTTAAGGTAGCCTTGATTAAAATTAATGGTTGAATTAATTGCAGGCCTTGCAATAAGGTCAGCACCGTAATGGATGCTGAACGGGCCAAGGTTTTCAAAGGAAGAGTGATACTGAAGCCTTGTTAAAAACTGGGTTCCATTTTGGGAATACATTCCATAGCGGTTGGCTTGCAGCCAAAACGGTGTTGTATTTTCTGAGCTGATTAAAGCGGAAGTTTCAAATGAAAAGCCGGCTTGAGCCCGGGCTTGATTGAGCTGGAGTGTAAATATAAGTAGCGCTGTTAACAGAAGGTATTTCATGATGCAGATGATTGGTAATCCCATCAAAAATAGACAATCATTCAGTGATTAAACAGTTAAAAGAACGATAGATCATTGTGAATACGTACCTGTAGAAAGCAATTCATTGCCAACCGCTGTATTTTAAATGGAAAGAAGAAAAGAATTACCCAAAATATTGAAGATCGAATTATCCAATCAGTTCATCGAATCACTCAGGCCGCCAAAGGAAGAGGTGGATGTTCAAAAGCCATACCTGTTTCTTCATGAGCGAGAGGTTCAAAAATCCGGAGAGATTGAAGCTGTAAACACCATATTTCTCACAAATAAAGAGTGCCCGTTTAAATGCACCATGTGTGATTTGTGGCGACACACCACGGATGAACCAACACCCGAAGGCGCAATCACAGAGCAAATTACCTATGCATTGGAGCGCTTGCCCGATGCAACCGTGGCGAAATTGTACAACAGCGGGAATTTTTTCGATGGAAAGGCTATCCCCAGGAAAGATTATCTTGCTATATCGCAGCAGCTGGCGGAATACAATCATGTAATTGTAGAAAATCACCCAAAACTTACAGGCACATATATTCACAATTTCAGAGATATGCTAAACGGAACTTTCGAAATTGCGATGGGGCTTGAAACAGTACATCCGCGTGTGTTGCCAAAACTCAACAAACAAATCACCACGGATCTATTCAGAGAAAGTACAGAATTTCTGCTTAAAGCGGATGTTGATGTACGTGCATTCATCTTGCTGAATCCGCCGTTTCTTACTGATGAAATTGAGAATATTGAATGGTGTCTCAAATCAGTGGAGTTCGCGTTTGCAGCCGGGGTAACAGCTTGTTCAATCATCCCAACGCGTGCCGGCAATGGAATAATGGATCAGCTTGAAGCAAGCGGTGATTATGTTAAACCAAGGCTCGAAGCTCTTGAGTTTGTTTTTGATGAAGCCTTGAAGCTAAAAAAGGGGAGGGTATTTTGTGATGTGTGGGATTTACAGAAATTTTCTGATTGTAACAGCTGTTTTGAACAGAGAAAAAATCGCATTGAACAGATGAACTTAACACAAACCATTTTACCGCGGATAGAATGCAGTTGCAGGAAATGAACAGATCAGACAGTAATATAACAGAAGTCGATGTGACAGTTGTTGGTTCCGGATTTGCCGGAACAATTGCAGCGATGTGCCTGAAGCAGATGGGGTATTCAGTTGCTGTTATTGAAAGAGGAAAACACCCAAGATTTTCTATAGGAGAATCTTCTACTCCAATAGCAGACATGATATTACGAACTCTTTCTGAAAGCTATAACTTGCCATTCTTAAAAACAATGTCAAGATATGGAACTTGGCAAAAGCATCATCCTGATGTGGTATGCGGGTTGAAGCGCGGGTTTAGTTACTATCCTCATAAGAAAGGAGAGTGGTTCGAGAGCAACGCCGGCCATGAGAACGAATTGCTGGTAGCCGCGAGTTTTGATGATGAAAACTCCGACACAAACTGGCTCAGAAGTGATACCGATCATTTTCTAGCCAAAAAAGTGGTTGAGCTGGGCGTTGAGTTATGGGAAGAATCTGAAGTCACTTCAGCAGAAAGAGAGAATGGAAACTGGAACTTACACTATCAAAAGGGTGGCAAAACCTTTTCTATTCAATCCAAGTGGATTATTGATGCCACGGGCTCTTCACACTTTTCCAATACATTTTTTGGTGCCAATAGCAGCCCAGATGGATTTGAAACTAACTCTTCAGCAGTATTCACTCACTTTGAAAATGCAGGACATTGGCTGGATTATCTTACGCAAAACGAATTCAACACCAATGATTACCCTTACAACCCTGATCATTCCGCGTTGCATCAGCTGATTGAAGAGGGATGGATCTGGATGTTGAGATTCAACAATGACCGCTTGAGTGTGGGAATCGTAACAGACCATAATAGTCACGTAATTAATGAAGAACTTGCCCAATATTGGAATGAAATAATCTCGCAATATCCATCCGTAGAGAAGATTTTTGATAATGCACAGCTTACACCTGTTCCGGGACGCTTTATTCATTCGGGAAGATTACAACGAAAGCTGAACAAATCTTACGGTGATGGCTGGTTTGCACTGAGCCATACCTACGGTTTTGTGGATCCGCTGCATAGCACAGGCATTGCATATTCCCTTTGTGGGGTTGAACGGATTTTATCACAATTTAAGCAGCGAAAGTTCAGCAATTCAGAAAATATAATTAGTCAAGATAAACTCGATAAAGAATTGCGGCTCATAGATAAAATAGTTTCATCCAGTTATTTAAGCAGACCTCATTTTAAGCTATTTGGTGCATCAGTAATGCTCTATTTTATTACATCTATTCGCTACGAACAGAGCAGGTTAAGGGGGGAAATACCGGATACATTTCTCTGCGCGGGTGATTCAGATTTAATTGCTATTGTTGAAGAGACACATTCTGACATAAAAAAATGGAATCGATCAGGGCGGGATCCACAAGCTGCCGAAAGCCTGATTTCTGTAATCAGAAAAAGGATAGCACCGTACAATCCTGTCGGCCTGATGGATCCGGCGAAAAAAAATATGTACAGCCATACAGCGATTGAACTCTGAGGCAGAAATCATGATTGAATAAAACAGAAATTGTTTATAATCAATTAAGTACGATGTTAATCTCTCTCAGCGTTAAGTAATCATGCAAAGATTCCACTTTCTTACATTATTGATAGTGCCATTTTTATTTTTTGGATGTACAGATCTTGGTGAAGAGATTGATTCTGAACCAGTTTCTGACTTCCCCTGGCCTCGTGTGCCCTACCAGGCAGCATGGAGCAGTGAGCAGAATGATTTCTATGTTGCAGGAGGCACAGGAGTTATTCTCAGGCTGGAAGGGCCGAACTGGGAACTAATGGATAGTGGCACAGAATTTCAGATAAATGGCTTATGGGGAAGCTCATCAGAAAACATTTTTGCAGTTGGGCAATTTGGTACAATACTTCATTACAACGGCGATGAGTGGAAAGATATGGAGAGTGGTGTTACACTCAACTTACAGGAAGTATGGGGTTCTTCACCAGCAAGTGTATATGCAGTATCATTTGGAGGTATTGTTCTGCATTACAATGGTTATGAGTGGGTTATTTTTGAAGATACCGGCCTCGATATACTAAGCGGAATATGGGGTACATCAGATGAAAACATCTATGTAAGCAGCACTGATGGCATAGTATTGCGATTTGACGGTGAAAACTGGAAACCGGTTACCGAGGGGAATCCGCCACTTTTTTCCATTTGGGGTTTAAATGAAAATAGTATTTATGCTATGGGCAGTGGTGGAACACTGATTCATTATGATGGCGAGGAGTGGCAGCGGGTTCTTAGCGGTACTACACGTGGGCTATATTCCATGTGGGGAAGCACGCCAAATAACAAAATAGCGGTGGGTATAAGCGGTACACTCATCAGATATGATGGGCTGAGGTGGCGTGAATCTGAATTCTTTACACGTGAAAATTTGTCTGATGTAATAGGGAACAACCGTGGTGATGTTATCGTAGTTGGAGGCAATGGGGCAATACACAGGAACACTGTGCTTTTCTAAACCAAACAAATACGTATTCCATGAAAAAATTACTAGCAGTACTACTACTTATCATAGTAGTGGCTTTTGTAGCAGCCACCTTTTCAATCGACAGAATGGTAAAACAAAGCATCGAAACCATCGGTACAGAAATGGCCGGCAGTGAAGTTACTGTTGACAGAGTTTCAGTCTCTTTGCTATCCGGAAATGGTTCTATACGCGGTTTTCGTGTTGCCAACCCAGAAGATTTTGGCCGGGAACATGCCATCACTGTTGGCGAGATTTCAATAAAACTTAGTCCGTGGCAATTCTTTTCAGATGAAATAGTTATTGATGAGCTAATTGTTGAATCGCCTTCCGTGTACGTTGAACAGAAAATACCGGATAACAATCTGCAAATTCTTCTTGGAAATGTACGTGATGCCACACCGGAGCAGACCAGTGAAAAGCCTATGGTGATTGAATACTTTTTACTGCGTGACGGCTCTGCAGAGCTTTACACAGAAATTGGTGGTGAGCGAACCGCAACTGTAGAAATCGCAGAGATTGAGTTAAGAGAAATAGGCAGGGGTGGTGTGCAAAAAGCTGTGAATGAGGCTATCGAAGAGATCATTCAGGAAGTGGTTGAACAATCACTTCGTGCAGCAGTGCAGAGCGGCGCTGAGCAGATTCGTGATCAAATAAGAAGTTTGTTTGAGTAAATCACGGGAAGCTGACTTTAATTCTATTCAAACTCTGTTCAAAACACAATCTCCAGTATCAAAATAAGTATCATTTGATTCTCAGTTAACACACTTATCTAACAAAGCCAATTATAGCCTCAAATAGTATACATTTTCTATCTCTTAGCAATGTATATTCTTTGGCAACTTTTAGATTTACAATATTCTTCGGATCGATAGCCTGCTAACCCCGCATGAGGTAAAGAATACACGCTATCCGGAACTAATTTACGTTTCATATATGCAAACCTCTACAGGCAAGTCACCTCAAACAACGGAAGAATCAAATCTTCGAAATACAAACTGGTCACCGCTAACTACCACAAACACAAACTTCACAACACACAGATTAATTGTTGATGGAGATGTTGCACATTTCAAGCCGGTTGTGATGCTCTACATTTTCACTTTGCTTTTTTACGGCGCTTTTTTTGGTTTGAGCTTCTACGCACTGTCCCATTCCGACTTCCAAGAACAAATCGGCCACCAGTTGGTGTTGCCTCTTAATGTTGTGTTAGTAATTGCTGCCATTGTTACTGTGTATGTTATCTTTAAAAAATTATCATCTCCTATTGTTTTCAGTAAGATAAACGGATGGTTTTGGAAGGGGCATGATTCACCGGATACAAAATCCAATCAAACTGAATTAAAGAATGCCATAAAACTGGATCAGATTGCTGGTTTGCAAATACTCGGGAAAAGACAGCACAGTACGAAAAGTACACGATCGTATGTTAATTACGAGCTGAACCTAATTCTGGAGGACCATTCAAGGATAAATGTTCTTACCAGTGGAGGATTGATTTCTATGTTGGTTGAAGCTGAAGAACTCGGAGATTTTCTCGATGTACCGGTTGTGAAAAGTAAGGATATTTAAATCATTATAGCCTTCAGCATTATTCTAACAGGTTTTCTTTAAAATTTCATTTCCAAATACCACAAAGCACAAGGTCTAAAAGGAATAATTCACATCAAGTAACAAAGCCTAATTTAATGATGTTTTTGACTCAATCAGTTCATCTCATCCTTCAAACTTTCAGGAATTTCCGGCATACCTCCTTGTTGTGAAGCTACAAATGCAGCGTATTTATTTGAGAGCTTCAGGATGTGGGAATCAGCGGTATTGCGAAGCTTCAGATGGGTGAAACATGCAAGAAAGGCATCACCTACACCAACAAAATCACCTTTACCTGAAATTGGCCATGCTTTCTCTTTTACATAGCCATTCGCATTTTGCATCGCGCTGCCATCAGCACCCAATGTTATAAGAATAGTTTTTTTCTGATTTCTTTCCAGCAAATCTTCGGCAAGTGAGTTGGTTTTAAACCATTCAGAAACCATCTCATACTCATGCTCATTTAGTTTGACCACATCAGCAAGATCAATACACTCCATTATTGCCTCTTTGTTGATAAAAGGCGGGCGTAAATTCAGGTCGAAAACCTTAAGACAGTTTAGTGGTGTTACCGTGAGAATCTGCTTCAATGATGCCGCTGAGACTTCACCCCGCTGCGCAAGTGATGCGAAACAAATTGCATCTGCATATTTGGCATCTTCAAGAATGGATGGTGTGGCTTCAATAAAATCCCATGAAGAAGGCTCTTCTATGGTGTAATGTGGTTCATCTCCATCAAACTGAACAGTAACCACACCAGTTGGTTGAGTTGGATCAACCTGTATATTATTCAGCAATACACCCTTTTGATCTAAAAATTGAAGCAGCTCACTGCCATTTTCATCTTTGCCAACACGGCTTAACAGGATCGAATCATTACCAAGTACATGCATATGGTAGGCGAGATTTGCCGGTGATCCACCTGGTTTTTTGTACTCAGGGAAAATATCCCACAAAACTTCTCCAAAACTGATGATTTTATGCATCGTTACAGCCAATTACATTTAGGGTTTACACAGAAAAATAGTTTTGAAAACTTGTAAAGAAAAATATTTGCAAAAAAAATATAATTCCGCTTTTAGAGTTGTCTCAATCTTGTATTTTAAACGGGTTCATGAAATCCGTGTTCAAAACAAAAACATTTTTATTGGATTTGTTTGCGGTAAAGCGAAGTACTTTGAAACTATCTATGTAAGAATTTGTTTTTGTAACCGTTCTGTATCGAATTCTATATACTGCACATGTATAAAATCTTATCAACTTCAATTGTTTATTCTTCATATCAATAAATGAATCTGAACCTCAAGGCGAAAAAAAATAATACGTATGATGCCATAGTAGTTGGTACCGGCATCAGTGGCGGCTGGGCAGCAAAAGAACTTACCGAGAATGGCTTAAATACCCTGGTACTTGAAAGAGGCAGAGACGTTAAACACGTTGAAGACTATCCTACGATGCTTCTCGACCCATGGGAAATACCAAATAACGATATGATCTCTGCCGAGGAAGCTAAACACTATCAAAAACAGATGCGTACAGGCTACACTGTACTCGAAACCACAAAACATTGGTGGATACGAGATACAGACCAGCCGTACGAAGAAGAAAAGCGCTTCGACTGGATACGTGGCTACCATGTTGGTGGGCGATCAATTATGTGGGGCAGGCAGAGCTACCGCCTTGCACCGATGGATTTTGAAGCTAATGCAAAAGATGGAATTGGTGTAGACTGGCCCATACGTTACAGTGACCTTGAAAAATGGTACAGCCACGTTGAAGAATTTGCTGGTATTAGTGGTGAGGCTCTTGGGCTTGAGCAATTACCGGATAGTAAGTTTCTTCCTCCTATGGAATTGAACTGTCTCGAAAAGCACCTCAAAGAGAGCATGATGGACAATTTCGGCCGTGTTCTAACCATTGGCCGTGCAGCCCATCTTACAAGGTCGATTCACGGGCGGGGTACCTGCATGATGCGTAACCTCTGCATGCGAGGGTGCCCGTTTGGTGCTTACTTTAGCAGTAATGCATCTACATTACCGGCGGCAGCGGCTACTGGAAATATGACACTTCGCCCGCACTCTATAGTTGATTCTGTGATTTATGATGAAGAGCTCGGAAAGGCAACCGGTGTGCGAATCATCGATTCCGAAACACTTGAGGTAGTTGAATACTACGCAAAGATCATCTTTTTGAACGCTTCATGCGTTAACACAACATTGATCATGCTCAACTCAAGGTCAAACCGTTTTCCCAATGGGCTGGGTAACGACTCCGGCGAACTCGGACATAACATGATGGATCACCACTTCAGGGTTGGAGCCAGTGGCGAGTACGATGGTTTTGAAGATATGTACTATCACGGCAGAAGGCCGGGGGGCTTTTACATTCCCCGTTACAGAAATTTTGGAACCGATAAGCGTGATTATCTTCGCGGATTTGGGTATCAGGGCGGAGCAAGCAGACAGAACTGGACCCGTGCCGTTCGCGAACTTGCTATCGGTGAACAGTTGAAAGAATATGTTACCACGCCCGGCAAATGGACAATGGGAATGACAGCATTCGGCGAAATGCTGCCTGATCATTCAAACAGAATGTATCTCAACTTTGAAAAACGAGATAAATGGGGACAGCCAACCGTAGTTTTTGATACAGAGTTTAAAGAGAACGAGTGGAAAATGCGTGAGGATATGAAAAACGATGCAGCAGAGATGCTTGAAGCTGCAGGGCTTAAAAATATTCGAATGTTTGATTCTCCCGGGGGGCCGGGGCTGGGAATCCACGAAATGGGCACGGCCCGAATGGGAAGAGATCCTAAAACATCTGTACTTAATAAATGGAATCAAGTACATTCAGTGCAAAATGTTTTTGTGACGGATGGCGCCTGCATGACATCGGCAGCATGCCAGAATCCATCACTTACGTATATGGCTATAACAGCCAGAGCTGCAAATTATGCCGCTGATGAAGTGAAAAAAGGTAATTTATAAATAATAATTAATCGTTTATGGAACGCAGAGAAGCAATAAAACGAACAGCAGCTTTGATGGGTGGTGTGATATTTGCACCTACAATATTAGGAGTTTTAAAGGGATGTACGCCATCGGCAGAACGCTGGACACCTGTACTGTTCAATAGCAATCAGGCTTCTCTGGTAACAGCGCTTTCGGGTACAATTATTCCCGCAACCGATACCCCGGGAGCAGTTGAGGTTGGCGTGCCCGGATTCATCGAAAGAATGGTAAACGAAGTATATACGGAAGAGCAAAGAAACGGGTTTTTGAATGATCTTGATCTTTTTGATGAAGAGTGCTTAAACAGTACCGGAAACCTGTTTGTCTCTCTCTCTGATAATGAGCAGTACCAATATGCCTTTCAAAAAAATGGAGAAGCTATTGATAGTGAACTGGCAGGCGGCCCTCAGTTTTTTCTAATTTTTAAGGAGCTCACAATGGTAGGATACTTTACATCTGAGGTTGGTGCTACTCAGGTTCTTCGTTATGAAGCAGTTCCCGGTATCTACGAAGGCTGCGTTCCATTTGATGAGATTGGCCGAGCCTGGGCTACATAATCATCACATAATTGATCGTTAATTTGGGCGTTTGTAGATCAACCAAAAACGAACCAATTTTTTTATATGAAAAGGGCTGTTTTATTCTTTTTCTCATCAATTCTGATAATTCTCGGCACTATATCCTGTAATCAGCATCAGGATCATACACATCATCATACTTCCACTTCAACAGCTGATGAACAACAGTTTCTCCCCCCGCAGTGGGCTGTTAACGCTAACATTTATGAAGTTAACATTCGTCAATACTCTCCCGAAGGTACATTTGCTGCCTTCACAGAAGATTTGCCACGCCTGCAGGGGATGGGAGTTCGGATTTTATGGCTGATGCCCATCCATCCAATTGGTGAACTAAACAGAAAGGGGACATTAGGGAGTTACTACAGCATTAGAGATTACACTGCAATAAATCCTGAGTTTGGAGATAAAGATGATTTTGCTGAACTGGTTGAGACGGCTCACGGTCTGGGCATGAAAGTAATTCTCGACTGGGTTGCGAATCATACCGCTTGGGATGCCGTCTGGACAGAGACTAATCCTGAGTTTTATCTCACGGATGAAGATGGAAATTTCTTCCCGCCTAATGAAGACTGGGATGATGTGATACAGCTTGATGTGGAAAACCGCGACATGTGGGAAGCGATGATACAGGCAATGGAGTACTGGGTTCGCGAATATGATATTGATGGCTTTCGTGCTGATGTAGCATACATGGTGCCTCTTGAATTCTGGATTACAGCACGCGAACGGCTTGAGCAGTTTAAGCCAATGTTTATGCTTGCCGAAGCTGAAGAGCCGGAGTTGCATCAGGCTTTTGATATGAGCTATACATGGGAACTTGCAAAGACAATGAGAGATTTTGGAGCCGGCAACGCAACACTCGCCGATATTGATGCAGCCCTTGAAAATAATTTTGGCCGATTTCATAAGCGCGATTTCCGCATGGTATTCACTACAAACCACGATGAAAACTCATGGCAGGGTGGCGACCGCGATCTTTATGGCGATAATTTTAAAAACTTTGCTGTTTTTGCAGCAACAGTTTGGGGAATGCCACTTATCTACAATGGACAGGAGTCAGGGCTGAACCAACAACTCGAATTTTTTGAAAAGGACGAGATTGAATGGGGTGATTACAAATATCAGGATTTCTACTCCACACTTCTCGATTTAAACAGCCGCAATCAGGCACTGTTTAATGGTGAAATAGGCGGGCATTTCAAAAAAATGGAAACCGACAAAGACGAACACATATTTGCATACAAACGAATAGGCCATCACGAACAGGTTATGGCTATCTTAAACTTTTCTGATGAAGAGAGAACTTTTACGTTTACTGATGGCCATGAAGGCAGATGGACAAATGTGTTCGATGGTTCAGAAATGGAGATTTCATCATCTGTAACGATTGGGCCTAACAGCTACTTTCTTCTGGAGCGGGTTTACATGAGCCACTAATCTTATTAAGAGCTAATAAGGTTAAAGGAAAAAGCCATTTGCTTCTGTAATAAAAGTGAGTAATTTCTGTTTTCATTGCTGAAAATCAATAAGCCAAAACCATGAGTGTACAAGCAAAACAGCGACCAAAACTAAGTTTCTGGCAAATCTGGAATATGAGTTTTGGCTTTCTCGGTATTCAATTCGGGTTTGCCCTTCAGAATGCGAATGTAAGCCGTATTTTTGAAACTCTTGGCGCTAATGTTGATACCATTCCCATCCTTTGGCTTGCGGCTCCCGTAACAGGGTTGGTTGTTCAACCCATAGTTGGCTATTTCAGTGACAGAACCTGGACCCGCCTGGGCCGCAGACGCCCCTACTTTTTGTGGGGTGCGATTTTTGCATCTGTCGCCCTCATTATTATGCCCAACTCGCCGGTACTTTGGGTAGCTGCGGGTATGCTTTGGATTCTTGATGCATCCATCAATATCTCTATGGAGCCGTTTCGGGCGTATGTGGGGGATATGCTGCCATCCGATCAGCGCACTAAGGGCTTTGCGATGCAGAGCTTCTTTATCGGTACAGGAGCGGTGGTGGCTTCGGCTTTGCCATGGATCATGACGAATTTGTTTGGAATCGCGAATACAGCACCGGAAGGGATGATTCCACCGTCAGTTAAATGGTCGTTTTATATCGGCGGTGCGATCTTCTTTCTTGCCGTATTGTGGACGGTGCTGCGGTCTCATGAATATTCGCCCGAGGAACTTGAAGCTTTTGAAAAGTACGATAATGATCAGCTCGACGATAAAGACATCAAACGAGATATACCGATTGAAGCAGGTGAAGGGCAGAAGAAAATCAACTTTGGAATTACATTTTTACTACTTGGTCTGTTAACTACCGCTGTGGTGTATGTGACTAACTACGACCTTGAGTTATACATCATCACCGTAGGTTTAATTGTGATAGGGGGTATTTCGCTCCTTGCAGGATTATTTCAAAAAAGTGGTAAAACCGAGCAGGGGCTTGTGGTTGTGATGCACGATTTTCTCCACATGCCAAAAACCATGATACAGCTTGCAGTGGTTCAGTTTTTCTCGTGGTTTGCACTTTTTGCAATGTGGATTTATACCACCGCTGCGGTTACTTCACACATCTATGGCACAAGCGATCCCACAACAGCCCTTTATAACGAAGGTGCCGACTGGGTAGGTATTCTGTTTGCCGTTTACAACGGCTTTGCTGCTATCATCGCATTTGCGCTGCCGCCACTTGCAAAGCGAACCAGCCGGAAGTTTGTACATATGCTTGCTCTTTTTGTTGGTGGAGTCAGCCTAATCTCTATCTACTTTATGAGCAACCCTAACACACTTATCATCTCCATGGTTGGTATAGGATTAGCCTGGGCAAGTATTCTTGCAATGCCTTACGCAATTCTTGCAGGATCGCTGCCTGCCAAGAAAATGGGCTTATACATGGGTATTTTTAACTTCTTTATCGTGATTCCACAAATAATTGCTGCAAGTATGCTTGGTTTTATCACTAGAAACTGGTTTGGTGGCGAGGCAATTCTCTCCCTGATGCTGGGTGGCGCTGCCATGATTATTGCAGCCGCATCCATGTTTTTTGTTGATGATGTGGATGAGGTTAACGAGCCGATCTTACCGGGTTCATAATCAGAGAAATTACTGAAAACTCAAAATCAGGAATGAGACTCGACCCCAAATTTTTCAACAAATTTATAGCTATATGTGCTGTAATAACGCTCATAGCCATTATGTTTTTCACGATCCGGCATTCCCAGTCTCAGGTTCGGGATTTCAAAACTAATATCGAGAGTTTACAGCCCGACACCCTTTCATTTTTCTCCTATTCTACGCCTGATTCTCTTTATTTGTCTGAACTAAAAGGCGCCCCCACCGTAATTCAGTTCTGGTCTACATGGTCGGGGAGGTCGCACGGTGTAAACCTGATTTTAGAAGAGTATAAAGCTGATTTTCCTGAAATGGCGATTCTTGCTGCCGTTGTTCGTGATGATGAATCACTCGTAAGGGAATACATTGCCAAGCACTCATTCCCATTCTACTTTGTGGACGGTACTGATTTCTTTCATAATGTTTATGCTCCGGGTGTACCCTCGCAAATTTTTATAAATAGTGAAGGTCAGCTGGCTGATTTTCACATCGGTGATAATGAAAAAGCCGTTCGGGAAAAGTTAAACCAACTTCTGCAAAATGAATAAATCTGATCATTTTGTAAGTGTTAATGGGGAAATTGTTCTTTCGGAAAATGCCACAATACCGGCGATACAATCAGGGTTGTTTTATGGTGCCGGCTGTTTCGAAACCATGCGAACTGAGCAGGGGAAGATATTCAGGTTCAAAAAGCATATTGAACGGTTGAACAGGGGCTTAGCCTATCTCGGTGTTCCTGAATACCTATTTATTGATACAGATGAACTACGTAATCAGATCACAGCACTGCTAAATGCAAACCAACTTAGTGATGAAATCGCCAAAGTAAGGGTACAGGTTTCATTAGATGAACAAGCAGGTTATGGGTTTGATGAAAATCTCTCCTTAATAACCATCATAAATTGCACCCGGTATTCTGATGATAAAACTCCGGTTAAGCTTACCCTTTCTGATGTACGTACAGTTCCAAATGAAAGTCGCCCTTGTGGTTTAAAACTCAGTAACATGCTTCATTACCGTGGTGCATATCGCGAGGCAAAGGCAAAGGGTTTTGATGATTCACTGATGTTGAATACCCTTAATTTTGTGGCTGAAACATCCGTTGCTAATATCTTTTGGTTAAAAAAGGGCACAGTTTACACGCCATCAAAACGGACTGATATTCTGCCGGGTATAATGAGAGAAGAGATTACTGCGCTAATCCAGAATCGTTCATCATACAATCTGAAAGTTGGTGAATTTACAATTGAAAATATCAAAAGTGCTGACTTTGTATGGATTACAAATAGCCTGAAAGAGATCGCAGTAGTTGAACGAATTGATGAAGTTAGCTTTCCTGCTGAACACGAGATTGTATCACTCCTGATGCAGCAGTTGCAACATCAAAAAGAGACAGAGAATTACGAATGAGCCTCAACTTTTCTACGGCAGAAGAGGTAGAGCAATATCTCAATACTATCCCGAAGTTCAGCAGCTCGGGTAAATCTGCATCCAATTTTAATTTGAGCAGAATGAACCGGTTTTGTGCGGAGATGGGGCATCCTGAAAAGACGTTCAAAACCATTCACATTGCTGGCACCAACGGTAAGGGGACTGTTTGCCGAATGTTTGCATCGGTTTATCGGTCAGCAGGGTATAAAACGGCACTTTATACATCTCCGCATCTGCTTAGGGTTCATGAGCGTTTCAACGTTGATGGTTATGAAATCTCTAATGAGCAACTGATCGAATTTTTCAGGAGTTATGGTGATCATATCAAAAAAGAACAGTACACATTTTTTGAGATTACAACTGCAATTGCCTTCTGGTACTTTGCAAAAGAAGAGGTGGATGTAGCAATTATCGAAACCGGACTCGGCGGCAGGCTCGATGCAACCAATGTTATTGATTCGGAACTGGCGGTAATTACATCCATTGGGTTCGATCATACAGATATTCTCGGAAATACACTCTCAGAAATAGCGTATGAAAAAGCCGGTATCATCAAAAAGAGTAAGCCTGTTATTGTTGGAAACCTTGAAAAAGAAGCAGAAAGTGTAATAGATATTGTAGCCCGAAAAAAAAATTCGGAT
>SLLL01000166.1 GCA_007134085.1 Balneolaceae bacterium | reverse complement strand
GCGGCAAAATAACCACCATAAGAGGTGCCGCTGATGCCAACCCGTTCAGGATCAATAAGCCCGAGCTCATCAAGGTGATCGATCGCAAGCAGTACATCATCAAACTCCTTGCCACCAAGGTCGCGGTGGTTTGCAGAGGCAAATGCAGTGCCCCGGCCGCCGCTGCCGCGATAGTTTGGTTTCAGTACAACATATCCTTCATTGGCGAGAACGTGTGTGGGGTAGAGCGGGTTTGTATTCCATCCGTTCATGCTGATGCCCTCAGGCCCGCCATGCGGAAGTATAGCCAGCGGGTAGCGAACTCCATCCTCAAAACCTACAGGTTTCACCAGAATGCCTTCAATCTCTACATCATCGGCGCCTTTCCAGGTGATGGAGCTCTGCTCGCCAAACTCCCTCTCGCTTAACCAGCTGTTGTGATGCGTCAGCCTGCTCAGTTCACCACGCCTAAGGTCACCTACATACACCTCTCCCGGGTGGTTTTTTGTGTTAACAGATGCTGCAAAAACCCTGCGGTTTGCATCCAGGCTTACCGCTCTGAAAATTTCATCACCACCCCCTGCAATTCGGGTTTTGCTGCCTCTGGAAATTTGCTGTGTGATGAGATAAGTGGATGACCGCTCCACAGCAGTATAAATTACAGTTTGTGAATCAAGCCAGTTGATGGATTCAATGGTACCATCCCACGGCCCGGAAGTTATATCCTGCTGTTCGCCGTTTTGTACATCCAGAATCCAGAGGCGTTGCGGGAGCGGATCACTATACACTTTGCCGGCAAGCACAGCGAGTTTTGTTCCGTCAGGACTCCAGCTCATTGCTGCTTTCTTTTTTGGGGCATCCATCAACATCTTCATGCCGGAGCCATCTTTATTGAGCACTGCATAGCTTGTGTACATCTGCTCAACATCGGCCCCGGGCCTGTCGCTAATTCTTACGGCAATGCGGTTATTATCCGGTGCCCATGAAAAATCCCATACATAGGCCGTTTCATCTGTGATGATTTCAGCCTCGCCATCCCGTGGCTGCACCCATAGACGCATAAACCGCTGATTCTCACCGGCTACAATCATATCAAATCCGCGTTCTTCCTGCGCCCGGCGCTCTTCTGATACCGGATCCATAGCCATGTAGGCAAGTGTAGAGCCATCAGCACTCCAGGCAAAGCTGCTCAACCCGTGTTCTGCACTTGTGTGCTTTTGAAGGCCATCACCAGATCTGTTTACCGAATAGACCTGCACCTGATTATGGTGATCTGCAAGCCGTGCCATGAAGTACAGCCTGCCGTCAGCACCCCATTGCGGCGAACCGGCGCTGAGCGGTTTTTCTATTACCGGGGTTGCTTCACCACCGCTAACCGGCAGCAGATAGAGTTCAGAGTAGTTTCTGCCAATTGGTTCATCCTCAGTTCTTGGCACGGATAGTGTGTAGGCTATCATTTCACCATCGTGGCTTAAGGCTACAGCTCCAACCGTTTGGATAGATACAATGTCCTCAGGAGTGAGTCCCTGCCCATTTGCAACGGGTTGATAAGAGATGAATAGAAAAAGAAAAACTGGGATAAAAGCGAGTTTAAAATACTTCATAGCTGATGTGATTTACATTATTGGTGGCCTGTTTAATAACTGAATATAGCAAAGGGAGGGGATTGGTACACAAAATGGAGATACATTTAACGTGAGTTCGATATAAAAACGTAAGCCTAAATTGTCCCCCTTCAAGAGGCTGTGAGAATATTATTATCAAAATCATTACAACCGTAATTATTACCACGAAGACTCGAGGACACGAAGGCGCACGAAGTAAAATAATATCAATTCACTAAACTTCGTGCCTGCACACCAAGTGCTACTGCACGCAGGCGTGAATCTTCGAGACTTTGTGTCCTCGTGGCCTAAAAAAAGTGGATTATGTTTAAGTTGCTTTGCAATTTTCTCTCAGCCTCTTGATGGGGGACACTCTTCAATAAAATCTTATCTCGAACTCAGGTTACAATTAAGTTTATCTCTAACTCCTACTGTAATACTTCTTCATCAAATAAATACCTGCAATCAGTGCCACTATTCCGGCAAAAAGCTGGCCCAAAAAGTATGTTAACAAAAGCGGAATGGATTCGCTGTATAACAGCAGGGAATCAATCATAAAGCCGGAGTATGTGGTGTAGCTCCCTATGATGCCTGTCAAGAGGAATAGGTTGGCATTTCTGTATTTTACAGAGCGCTTACTGAGTATGGTGTAAAATATGCCGATTAAAAAACTGCCCAGAATATTTTCGATGGATGTGGCTACAAAGAAGTACTCTTCCCCCATCAGTTCAAACACGGTTTGATTGGTGCCATGCCGCATACTTGCACCAATTGCCCCGCCGGCAGCCACCCATAAAATATCTTGCAGTACTTTTTTCATCTTAAAATTGGCTTGCTAAGTGGATGAATCCATACCCCGCCATTGTGGCGATGAATGCAAGAATCAACTGAAGAAACAGGTATGCCAGCAGTTTTGGGATGGATGTTTTGCCAAGCAGATATGCTTCTAATATAAAGGTAGAAAAGGTAGTGTAAGCACCCAAAATGCCGATGGTAAGGAAAAGAATGGAAGTTTGATTCAGCAGCTGTTCTACCGATACCAAACCAAGTAAAATACCGGCAAAAAGGCAGCCAATTACATTGGCAAGAACCGTTCCGGTTAAAACTTCTGACTTTCCAAACAGGCGGATGGCAAACAACCCGGTTAAAAAACGCATCGATGCACCAATAGCGCCGCCAAGAGCAATAAAAAGCAGGTTGATCATTTAATCGAGCCAGTTCAGGTTTTGGAAATATGAAGATACAAGATCATAAATCCGCTCATCATTCAAAAACGGCTCATTGTTGACGAGCACCCTGTTTTCCCTGTCAAGAATAATGGTATGGGGAACCTCTGTAACGCCAAATACCTGGATAGAGGGATCATCAAGCGTTGCTACAGCCATTGGCCAATTCAGATTGTGGTGATCTCTGAACCGTTTGAGCCTCGCCCTGTACAGCAGGATGATTCTGCTGCCGATACAGATTCCACAGTCTCAGGCTTACATCCTCCATGGCGGTTGAGGCATTGAACAACTTTGTTATGGACGGATAATGCATTTTCCACAGATCAGATCCCGGCTGAACTTGCTGCAGCAGATTGTCGGCCCACTCCGGTTCTTTTTCAAGCTCCTCAACAAAACGTACTTTGGCAAGCCAGCGCCCATCCTCTTCTTGCTGCATGGGTACTGCACTGAAATCATCAAAATGATTAAAATTGCCAAGTATTGTTGGCTCGGGCTTTTCCCGGATACGAAAGGGTTCTGGTTGAATTACCGCTGATAGCTGATCGCTTCCGAAGGCCGGAATAAAGAGATAAACCGGTTTATGGAATGGAGCATGAAACCCTCACCACAACCGGCTCCCCTTTTTCTACAACTGCTAGAATGATGCCATCTTTTCCGCTTTGAAATTGAGCCAGTGGGGTGCTTTCTCTGCCTCGTGCTGCTTCAAAAAGAGTTGCGCCGGCCGGTTCAAGCTGGTTTCCGTGCTGATCCCGCACTTCAACTGAAAAGTAAAAATTGATCTCAGAATCAAAAACCGGTTCTTTATAAACGTCTCCATCACCATTTGCAGAACAAGCAGAGAGCAGGATTGTGAATAGAACTACTACTGAAATATAGTTGAGTTTGGCCATATGCTGGTTCAAAATAGAAAATAGATTGAATAAAGAGTGCAGAATCAGAACGTTCATTGCTGACAATTCTGATTCTGCAGCTACTCTATTAAACCCCAATCATTACACTTACAAGAGTAAAGTAGAGGGTAAGACCAACAAAGTCTTTGATTGTAGTGATGAATGGGTCGGCTCCCGGAGCGTGATCCCAGCCCATTTTCAGCAACAGCCAGGGGATAAAGAAGCCCAGAAATGATGCAAGTGGCAGCACAGTCATTAAAGAAAGGCCAACGGCGAGCCCAATTTGCGGAAGCCCATTTGGAGCACCCTGCCAAAAGTAGGCGCCGGTACCGGCAAGTACACCTAAAATTATCCCGATTAATGCACCTATGGCCATTTCCCGCCCGATATGTTTCCATATTTTCTCGAGCTTTATATGGCCAAGAGCCAGGCCGCGGGCAAAAATGGTTGTAGATTGCGTACCAACATTTCCACCCATATCCATAATTACCGGAATGAACACAGCAGCCACAATGATAGCTGAAAGCAGCTCTTCAAACCTGTCGATTACACCGCCTACCAAAAATCCACCGACAAGTGTCACAAACAGGAAGGTGATTCTCAAACGAACCGGATAAAGTATACTGCCCTGTGTAAGCTTTCGGCTGAAAAGTACATCTTTGGCTTTTTCACGCGAGCTTGTTCCTGTCATCACACCCGCTTTCTGGTACATGGTGTCAGATACATCTTCCTCAATGGCTTGCATGGCATCATCGAAAGTAATCATACCGATCAGCATGTCGCTATCATCTACAACGGGCAGTGCGAGAAGATCGAGCTGCTTCAGTTTTCGGGAGGCTTTCTCTTCCGGGTCTTTTACGTTTACCTTTTCCACATCCGAGGTGAGGATATCACTGATTTTATCTTTGGGATCTGCAACGATCAGCGCCCTCATTGAAACGGTTCCGAGCAGTTTTCTCTCCTCATCAACTACGTAAGCATAATAAATCATCTCGTGATCAGGTGCTTCAACCCGAAGCTTTTCAATGGCTTCCTGTGCTGTTTGATGAGGGTAAAGCAATGCGTAATCGGAGGTCATGATTGAGCCAACCGTACCCTCTTCAAAGGTGGAGAGAAGCAGGATGTCGTCTCTCTCTACTTTGGCAAGATGGCGAAGAATCTCTTTCTTCTTTGTTAACGGCAGCCTGTTCATTAAATCCACACGTGTATCGTGCGGCATTTTTTCGATGAGTGCTTTACTCATGTCGAGTGTTAATGCCTGAAAAATGGATAGCTGAATTTCAAAATCGAGAAAGGCGAGGGCTTCTACTTTTTGCTCGAGATCAAGTAGCAGAAAAACGCGCATCTGCTGCTGATCGCTTAAGCCGGCAATTAGCTCAGCAATTGTGGATGGATTGAGGTCTGTAATCAGAGCTTTAAGCTCTTCTGTATTGCCGGTTTCAAGGGCATAACTAATTGGTGTAAAATCTATGTTTGTCATGATTATGTCTCATTTAACCGATATGAGACCAATCACAACGCCGTATTATCGTACGGTTCTGATCAATCCCTTATCGAGGGTTTGTACTTATTATTTAATGCTTTACTACAACTATGTGGTTCTTCCATATAGGTATTTGTTCGTTACTGTTAAATTACCAGAGAGAATCCGGCGTGAAAGTAATCCCGATATTAAAACCGGGAGCGGTTTCCTGCCGCCTGAATCCATCACCATAAGTGATGTCCATTTCAAGCAGATCGGGGATTAGTGATATTCGGAGGCCTCCCTGAAAGAAAGCATCTCCAAAATTGGCTGCGGCTACTTCGCCGAGCAGTGCAAATCGATCGGATATTCCAAAGTCACCACGAATTCCTGTAATTATTTCGTACTCCCAATCATCTTCCTGCACAGCTTCAAAGCCAACATTGAGGTGCAAAACAGAGCTGTCGTTGAGTATCATCCGGCTGTAAGGGATGTATGCAAAGAGTTCTTCAAACTCTCCGTCGAAATCATAAAGTAAACCGGCCACAGCACCGATGCCCCAGCCACGTTGTTCCAGATCCACAGCGGCATATTTTGTTTCAAATATCCAGTTGGTGGGGTCAAAGCCATCACGGGATTCAAAACCAATTCCGGTTCAGATCTCCAGTCCGCGAACAGGGCTGATGCCGGTCAGGAACCACGATTCGCGTGAGCCATACCAGGTTTCAATTTGAAAGGAGCGGTATGTGGTTACTTCCGCATCGTCCACAAACATCTGTTGTGCGTCAGCTTTTTGATGGAAAATGGCCAGTGTAAAGATGGTGAATATGAGTGCCGCTCTAAAGAGATGATTTCTTGTAAATTTATTTCTTCGCATGATTTGTTACCTGTAGTTTAAGGTCAGTACGCATCAGTTTAATCTGCCAGATGTAACAACAAAGAAGTGCAATTCATTTCAAAGAAATTTTATCTGCATGGCAGTCATGCAGTTATAGGGGTTGATGAAATGTGAAGAATGAAAATAGCACCGAAGGAGAGCGGCCGGTGCTTAACAAAAAGAAGCCCGGGCTGCTATCCAGCTTTTGCTGCTAATTCAGCAGTTTTTAATGTGCAACTACTACCGGGTTCGTCCATTTTTATTGGAATTTGGTTTGTGTTGAGTGCTTTTTTAAAAGCGGTTCAATGATAAGGGTTTTTTTGAGATAGTTGAAATTAAATTTGATGGATCCATGGAACCTCCTATTGTGGTGTAAACCGTGTATAATATCAAAAATCATAAAAACTGACAGGTTGTGGCCGACAATATACTGTTGTGTGACACTATGTAAAGCTGTTGAATTTTGATTAAAACCTGTGTTAATTGCCTCAAGGGGAACAACTTTCTATAACTATCTGATTTTATGAGCCAAAGAGACCAACTGAAAGATCTCGCAACCAATTTTACAGAAGAACAACTAACCCGGTACTTTCGCAACGCCAGTAACGATTTCAAACCGGTAGAAGAAGATTTAACTTCACAGGTGGATCGTGATCCCGATTTTATCCGGTCTATTAAAAAAGTTGGGGAAATAACATTTGAGGATGGCCGTCGGCTTGTGGTGGTTTCATCTCTTTTGAGTGGGAAGATCACCGAGAAGACGAGCAAGAAAAAGCAATTCGATATCGGCTGGAAGTTTTTGAAGAAGCGATTTTATGATGCCGGGATTTTCATCTTTAGGGACGATCGCGGACATTTTCGCTTCAGCCTGATTGTGACCAAATACACAGGGAATAAGCGTACCCACACGCCTTTTCGCCGGTACACCTATTATGTGCATCCCGGCAAAGCTAATAAGACCTTTATAAACCAGATCGGGAAGGCGAATTTTTCCAGTATCGAAAATATTCTGAAAGCATTTTCCATCGATGCGGTTTCGGATGATTTCTACAACGCCTTCAAGCCAAAATTCAACGAGATTGCTGCACAGGTACAGGGAACCGATGATTCTAAACTAAAAGAGGATTTTGCACTCTTATTTGTGATTAGGGTGATTTTTATCGGTTTTGTGCAGAAACGAGGCTGGCTGGGCGAGAAGGAAGAATTCGTGCAGGAATTCTGGAAGGAATACCTGAATTCTGTAGCTGAGAATGAATATTATAAAAACTGGTTGGTGCCGCTCTTTTTTGAAGCATTGAACTCCCCTCCGGGGCGGAAGGTGAAGTATCAAAACAATGATTTTTCGAAGGAAACGGAGGATATTTTACAGATGGCTCCATTTTTGAACGGGGAGTTGTTTAAGCCTAAGAAAGGATACGATGACCTCGATCTCTGGATACCCGATGAGCAAATCGGCCTGTTTCTGGACTTCCTGTTCCAGTATAATTTCACCATTGAGGAGAACACCTTTTACGATGAAGAGCTGGAATTGAACCCGGAATTCCTCGGGATTATTTTTGAACGGCTGGTGAATAAGGAAGACGGAGCGGTGTATACGCCACGGACCGAAGTGGATTTTATGTGTCGGATGGGACTGGTGAAATGGCTGCAAAAGAACAGTTCGGCTGAAACCAATGATCTGTACCATCTATTTTTCCGGGACCGCGGACAAGATCCTGAATTTGATGAAGACCAGAAACAGGGAGATTTTACCAAAGCACAGATTAGGGAACTAGTTGAACTGCTGAGCAACGTAACGGTTTGCGACCCTGCTGCCG
>SLLL01000198.1 GCA_007134085.1 Balneolaceae bacterium | reverse complement strand
GCAGCGGGTTTCGGCACGAATGATGCCGCCGTTGGCGTAACCCGGGGCTGCCTGGAGCAGCTCACACGCGACGAACTTCAGGGTGTGATTGCACACGAATTCAGCCATATTTTTAACGGAGATATGAGGCTGAACATCAGGCTGATTGGTGTGCTGAACGGCATTCTGATCATCCACATCATGGGGATGATTGTGATGCGAAGTGCACTCTATTCCGGTGCTATGCGAAGCAACCGAAGCGGCAAGGGTAACAACGCACTGCCGATGATACTGTTTGGTGTATCCCTTGTGGTGATCGGTTATATCGGGATGATGTTCGGGCGGATGATACAGTCTGCCATCTCCCGCCAACGTGAATACCTGGCCGATGCTGCCGCGGTTCAATACACGCGAAATCCCGACGGAATTGCGGGTGCACTCAACAAGATCGCATCGAAAAGTAAAGGGGCAGAGATTAAAGATGCACACGCCATGGAGATGAGCCATCTCTTTTTTGCGAGCAGTTTCCATTCCGCACTCGATGCCCTTTTTGCTTCACATCCGCCCATTAAGGATCGCATTAAAGCGATCAATCCCGCGCTGCAATCCGACAGTACCCGGCGAAAGGTTCAGCAGCAATTTCAAAAAGATCATGTATCGGGAACGGAGGCTTCAGCCGCCGCAGGGAGGGGAGTTGCAGGGCATGCGGCCATCACCCCCGAAGTTATTCTGGCGGCAATCGGAACATTGGGTGGCGGACAGGTAAGCCGTGCAGGCCAGTTACTGCAAGAGATTCCTGTATCGCTCCGTGAAGCTGCACATGAACCACTCGCTGCAGAAGCGCTGATCTATGCGCTGATGTTTTCTGTGGAAAAAGAGACTATTCCGGAGTGGTTCAGGGAGAAGCTTGGTGAAGAGATGCTTACCGAAGTGAAAAAATATCAGATGGAGCTGTTGAAAGGGCAGCGAAAGTGGTTCCTGCCACTGGCTGAGCTAACACTCCCGGCACTGCGCCACATGAGCAAAAAACAGTACCATAAATTCCGCGAAACACTCGAAAAAGCTGCTCTCGAAAATGGTACAGATAGCCTGTTCGAATTTGCATTGGAGAAGATGGTGATCCATCAGCTTGAGCCGGCATTTTCAAAGAACAAAAAGCCGGATATACACCATCACAACCTGAAGAGTTTGGGCAAGGAGCTCGCAGTTCTGATCTCTGCACTTGCTCATGCATCCGAAAAGGAGACGGAAAAAGCGTGGCAGGCGGCACTTAAGCCAATCTCCAAAGTAAAGCCGGACGGCATGGAGCTACTGCCAAAGGATAAATGCAGCCTTAAGGAGTTAGACAAAGCGCTTGATGAACTCTCCGCGTCAGCCAATCCGGTAAAGAAATATATCATCAGTTCAGTGATCTACTGCGTAACGGCCGACCAAAAAGTGAGTATCGAAGAGGCTGAGATGGTACGTGCAATTTCCGAAGTGATGGATGTACCAATTCCACTCGGCGTTATGGGATAAGAGCTTAAATTTATAAAACCTTTGCGCCTCTCCGCGGTTATTTCTAATTGTTTATAGTATCCATTAAATAATACGAGCTTATGTTTTGTGTTGCTTTGAATGAATTGAGTTATTTTAAACTTTAAGTAGAGGTTTTTTAAAACCGCAGAGGGCGCTAAGAGACGCAAAGGGGAAGGCAGGTTTAGTAATTTGGAGAGGAATTAATTTCTGCCTGGTTCGGCTGGGGTGATTGGGTCATCATGCATGCGTGGCACAATGGGAACCATGTACGGTTCAAAAAAGCCAAGCCCCAAAAAGGGCACGATGCGCGAAAGCCTGTCCAGAATTGGGTTTTTGTCCAAAAACGTAGCGTAGATCACATTCATCAGGTTTGCATTCAGCCCTTGTTCCCACTCAATACCATAAGGGTCGTAACGATCTTCCTCGTGAAAAAGAAAATCCTCAGCACTCATAGTTCGCAGCCTTCGGTGGAAGAGATAGCTGCCATCCACACCGTTGAAATTGTAGCGCTCCATAGCGCCCGCGGGCAGCGGTGTTTGGTAGGGCGTATTGATAAAGTTATTGTACCTGTTTATCTGTGGCTGCTCGGGAAGCTGACGAACCCGGGTGGTATCCTCCTCAACCTGGGCGAAAAGTGGGGTACTCATCAAAAAAATCAACAAAAAAAGCGCGGTGTACTTTACAGTATGCGTTCCGGATGCGGTTGATATACGTAGATTTTGCTTCATGAAGGTGATAAACGTAAAATGTAGTGCTTTGCACAGTAACCTACAAAACTCAGAAACCGATCATTTCGTGTGTGAATCTTTCCCATCTTTTTTTGATTACTGATAGCGCTACTCTATTTTTCATTATGAAAAGATTTCTACCACCATTTTTACTGCTGATTTTTTTAATCACTTCCCTGTTTCCGGGCTGCTCGGATGGCCAAAGATCATCCGAACAGGATAACCATAACAGGATGATCGCCATTCTCGACAGTATTGTGGATGAAGCCCGAATCAATCCGCTGAAATATTTCTACGCGAACGAATTTCGCCTGGCTTATCTCGACTCACTGGTGGCAGCAAACCCAGATGCGCCGCAGCTTCTTTATAACTACGCCATTGAGTTTCAAAATTCAAAAGAGCTTGAAAAATCGGTACCTATTTTGCTGGAACTGGCTGAATATATGACCGATCCCGTATCCCGCCGAATGACCAGCGAGGCGCTTGCCATCAGTTATCTGCGAATGGCCGAGGTGAACAATTGTTTTGAAAACTACACACCCGCAAATTGCATCCTACCGTTCGATGAGCAGGCTATCCATCAGAACAAAGAGTATGTACAGTCTGCGATGGTTTATTTGCGATATCTTCTGGAAAATCATCCAGAAAATTACACCTACAACTGGATGTACAATATTTCCCATATTGCCAACGGCACCTATCCTGACAGTGTGGATGCAGCCTATTTAATTCCCGGGATGCAGGATTTTGAGGAGATTCCTGATTACTTGCAGGCGCCCATGTTTGGCGATGTGGCGATGATGAAGGGCGTTGGCGACAACAGAATTTCAGGCAGCTCTTGTGTGGAAGATTTTACCGGAAACGGGCATCTGGATATCTTTGCCACATCGTATGGGCTTACCGACCAGGTTGTGTTTTATGAAGGAGTGGGCGGCGGTGAGTTTGAAACCAGAACATTTGCTGCCGGCCTTGAGGGAATTATGGGTGGCCTCAACATCGAATGCGCTGATATTAACAACAGCGGCTTCGCAGACATTTTGATTTTGCGCGGGGCATGGCTGGCTCAGCATGGCGAACACCCCAACTCACTTTTACGGAATAATGGCGACGGCACATTTACAGACATCACCATTCAGTCCGGCCTGTTCGAAATGATGCCGAGCCAGGTTGCCGCTTTCGCCGACATCAACCAAAATGGCTACCTCGATATCTTTATCGGCAATGAGTCGGTATCTGGCTGGCAGGGTGTGTTTGTTCAGGGTGATAATCAATCCAAACCGTTTCCATCTGCTATATTTTTGAACAATGGAGACGAAACCTTCACACGGCATGAAACACTGAATGGTTTTGCCCTCGATGATTTTGTGAAGGGGGCATCCTGGGGGGATATCAATAACAATGGCCTGCCTGACCTTTATGTATCGGTGATGGGCGGCAGCAATAAACTTTTCGCAAACCGAGGCTTGGATGAAAACGGCCTGCCACAGTTCGAGGAGATAAGCCGCAGGGCAGGTGTGGAGCAGCCTCAGTTCAGCTTTCCAACATGGTTTTTTGATTACAACAACAACGGGCTCGATGATATTCTGGTGATTACGTATGATGTGCGCTTCATCGATAATGTTGCTGATGAAGTTGCGCGTGAGCGGCTCGGTATGGAAGTACGGTCAGAATTTTCACGCCTCTATAAAAATATGGGCGATGAAACATTCCGTGATGTAACCGAAGAGGCGGGCCTCAACAAAGTGATGTTCGGGATGGGCGCCAATTTTGGCGACCTGAACAACAACGGCTTTCCCGATATTTACATCGGAAACGGAGCGCCAGACCTGGCCTCTATCGTTCCAAACCGCCTTTTTATCAATCACAACGGAGAGCGATTTTATGAAACTACTGCCTACAGTGGAGTTGGCCATCTGCAAAAAGGGCATGGCGTATCCTTTGCAGATTTTAATGGCGATGGCCGCCTCGATATTTATGCTGTGTTAGGTGGGGCTGTTGAGGGCGACTTCTACCATAATGCCCTGTTTGAAAACCAGAGCCGGTTCGGAAACTGGATCGCGTTTGAGCTGGAGGGTACGCAATCAAACAGGCAGGCAATCGGTGCTAGGATTGAATTAGTGATTGATGAAGAAGCAGGGAAAAGATCTGTTTTCAGAACGGTATCAACGGGGGGATCTTTTGGGGCAAATAACAGCCGTGCTCATGTGGGTATCGGTAGTGCGGAATCCGTAGAGAGAGTGATTATCAGATGGCCGGGGGCAGAGGGAGAACTGATAATTGACGGCCCCGAAATCAATCAGCTTCACAAAATCAGTCAGTAGTAACCGGCGGTAAATTTATATTCTGCTCATGCTGGAAAAGCGGGATCAAAATTCCTTCATCAATCGGTGGTGGTGTAATAATTGGCATGCTTTCAGTAAGCGTGGAATCGGGATAAAAAATCAGCCCGGACAACATCAGGTTCTCTTCATCATCATTCAAAAGAAACGATAGCTTCTCCCCATTTAAAACAGAATTGACCCAGTTTGCATCAATGGTTGTCTGCTGATCTGATGACAGTTGATCGGAATCAGTGCAGCAAACTGAAAAAGCAATTAGCAGGGAGAGGATATAAATCATAGCAATTCAATTTTGTTGATGGAATATTTTAATTACGTTTCAGAAATATAAAACGTATTGGAAGAATCGCAACTAAGAAATGATGGAGAAGGTGATGGCACAAGCTAAGCAACCTATACGCGCATCGAAGGGAACTACAATATCCTGCAAAGGGTGGCATCAGGAAGCTGCGCTGAGGATGTTGATGAACAATCTTGATCCCGATGTAGCTGAACGCCCTGAAGAGCTAATTGTATATGGCGGCGGCGGTAAGGCAGCCCGGAACTGGGATAGTTATCATAAAATAGTTGCTACACTAAAACGGCTCGAAAATGATGAAACACTGCTGATTCAAAGCGGAAAGCCGGTGGGTGTTTTCCGCACACACGAAGAAGCACCGCGGGTGTTATTGGCAAATTCTCATCTTGTTCCGCGCTGGGCTACCTGGGATGAGTTCCGCCGCCTGGATAAACTGGGCCTTACGATGTACGGACAGATGACAGCCGGTTCGTGGATTTACATCGGGTCGCAGGGAATAGTGCAGGGCACTTACGAAACGTTTGCGGAGTGCGCACGGCAGCATTTTGGCGGATCGCTGCAAGGAAAGCTGGTTGTGACGGCCGGGCTTGGAGGAATGGGCGGCGCACAACCCCTTGCAGCCACAATGAATGGAGCTGCATTTCTGGGGATTGAAGTGGATGAAAGCCGCATCGACATGAGAATAAGAACCGGTTACTGTGATGTAAAGTGCACGGATCTGAATGACGCCCTCGAAAAAGTTCTCACTGCCAAAGAGAGGGGCGAGGCGCTGTCGGTAGGCTTGCTGGGTAATATTGCTGAGGTTTTGCCAAAACTCCTTGAAAAGGGAGTAATCCCGGATGTACTTACAGACCAGACATCCGCACACGATTTGCGGCTTGGGTATATTCCCGCAGGTTATTCATTGAAAGAGGCGGCCCAAAAGAGGGAATCTGACCCTCAGGCGTATGAAAACGATGTGCTCGATTCGATGGTGGTTCATGTGGAAGCCATGCTCGAGATGCAAAAGCTGGGAGCCGTTACGTTCGATTATGGCAATAATCTTCGGGGGCAGGTGGCCGATCATCGGGGGATGAAGCAGGCGTTCGATTTTCCAGGTTTTGTGCCGGCATATATTCGTCCGCTGTTCTGCAAAGGCTCCGGCCCGTTTCGCTGGGCTGCACTCTCGGGCCACCCTCAGGATATCGCCGTAACCGATAAAGCTATTCTTGAAACCTTTCCGGAGAAAGAAGCACTTCACCGGTGGATTCACCATGCGCAGGAAAAAATTCATTTCCAGGGCCTTCCTGCACGTATTTGCTGGCTGGAGTATGGAGAACGGGCCGAAATGGGCCTCAAATTCAACTGGCTGGTGAAAAAAGGTAAAGTGAAAGCCCCGATTGTGATTGGCCGCGATCATCTGGATACGGGCTCTGTTGCATCACCCAACCGCGAAACTGAAGCGATGAAAGACGGCTCCGATGCTATTGCCGACTGGCCGCTGCTCAACGCCATGCTTAATACGGCAAGCGGGGCAAGCTGGGTGAGCCTGCATCATGGCGGTGGAGTGGGTATCGGGTACTCCATCCACTCCGGGATGGTGTGTTTGGCCGACGGAACCGAGATGGCAGGCCATCGTCTTAAGCGTGTTCTTACGAACGATCCCGGTACAGGGGTAATGCGCCACGCAGATGCCGGTTATGAACTTGCCGAACAGATAGCAAGGGAGCGGGGTGTAGACCTGCCAATGATAAACGGCTGATTCATAATGGCTGATATTTCTGGTAAACTTAAAGCTTTACATTTACAAATACTGATAGGTTTTGCATCAAAAACAATTGAAGTTTCGTAAAGATGACTATCTTGAAGCTGAAATAGATCTGTCTTCAAGCCGATACTCAGCTAAACGAAACCTTACAGATGGAAACACTTTTTATTGTAATAGCAGCACTATTCATCATTGCGGGAATTGCCGGCGCATTTATTCCGGTTGTACCTGGTACTCCGTTGAGTTACATCGGTATTTTGATTCTTCACTTCATTAAAGGCGGGCTTTTTAGCTGGTTTTTTCTGCTTAGTTGGGGGGTGGTTGTTGCCATAACCGTAACATTGGACAGTTTTCTGCCTGCTGAGGGTGCCAGAAGGGCGGGCGGCAGCAGGTTGGGAATTTATGGTGCACTGCTTGGAGCAGTAGTTGGGCTCATTTTCTTTGCCCCTGCCGGCCTCATTTTCGGCCCAATAATTGGCGCATTTGTGGGAGAGTTCGTGGCCGGGAAAAAGTCCGGCTCAGCGCTTCGTGCTGCTATGGGCACTTTTGTTGGTTATCTGTTGGCTACCGGGTTAAAAGCAGGAGTTGCCATGATTCTTGCATTCTATTTCTTCTCAAATATAACGGCATAAAAAAGCCTGCATCAGAAAACTGATACAGGCTTTTGAACATCCGTTTGTTGAAAACAGTACTTACTTCTTAGTGGCAATCTGGCTTGCCATAATGAAAAGCGGCTGGTTTTCGAATACATTATAGAATGGACGGTATCGCTCTTTGTTGTAGTACATGTCGATATCTACAACTTTTTCCATGCTTGTTACAATATCAACCGGAATATTGCCGTAGCTGCCGTTATTCAGAACTACAAGCCTTCCGTACTCACCACGGTTAATAAGATCGAAAGCAACGTTTCCGAAAGCCATTGGTGCAATACAGTCAATAGCATCAGGATTGCCGCCACGAACAGTGTAACCGAGTTTCTGATTAATTACGCCAATCTCTTTTCCGTTGTTGTATTTCGCAGAACGTTTTTTGATCTCAGCAGATACAATGTCGCCAATACCGCCAAGTTTTTTGTGGCCGTAAGCATCAGCTTCATCACCTTCAAATACCATATCCTGGCCCTCGATCATCGCTCCTTCAGAGATCATAACCATAGAGTATTTGCTTGAACTTTTGTTACGGTCGTACACCATCAAATCGGTAAGGTGCTCCAGGTCAAACTTATGCTCCGGAATGAGGCAGCGGTGTGAGGCACCTGCAAGTGTTGGCAGCAT
>SLLL01000224.1 GCA_007134085.1 Balneolaceae bacterium | reverse complement strand
TGGAAACTTTTTGGATGCTTTTCTTAGAACTGCCGCTAGTTCAGCAGGTGAATCAGAAACCTTCAGCTTTATTGTGCCAAAGCCCTGTTTTGAGGCGAGCTCAATCTGCGATAGAACATGTTCTTCACTACCTAATCCCACAACTGTATTTACCAATACTGAATCAGGCACAGATCTGATCTGCAACAGTTCATCAATCGTACAATTTTTCCGCTCTGAAAGAATCAAGAGAGCCATCATGCTAAGGGCAAACTGGGCAGAGGGCAGGTTAGGCAGAGAACTTAAAAAAGGGGAGATTTCATCTAAGGCGTAGTTTGAATCAAAAAAACCGCTAATTGAATCTGTATGGTTGGAAAAAAATGTTTTCACTACATCCAGCGTCTCATTTGAAAACCCCAGCAATGGTGCGGCTTCTGTAACTACATCTACATCATAACTATATCGCACAATCACGCCTTCACGGTTGTTGAATACCGATTTCCCGGTTTTGAAAGGGGCGGTAAAAGGGAGTGAATAGGTGTATGTTTTGATCATAGTACTATAGAAGAATGCCGGCAGAGAATAGAATGCCGTAAACAATCATAAAAGCGGCAGTCTGTTCCAGGGTTTTGTTAAGCATACGTTTATCTTGATGTTTCCAGATGGTTCTTAAAAGCACTGCAGAAAATGGAATCAATAGAAATGGCAAAAGAATAAACGCGCTAAATTGGCCGCTTATCATCAGCCAGAGTGGGATAGCATAAGTTAAGATCACCAATAACGTATATTCCCATTTTAGTGCGTTTTCACCGAATAAAACTCCAAGTGTTCGCTTTCCAGAGATTCTATCCTGCGCAATATCTCTAAGGTTGTTCACCACTAAAATGTTCACACAAAGTGCCCCAATCGGCACAGATAGCCAGAATGAAACCGCACTCCAGTTAAGCGCATTTACATAGTAAGTTCCCATCACGGCAATCACTCCAAAAAAGATGAATACAAAGATATCGCCAAGGCCATTGTATCCCAGAGGATATGGGCCGCCTGTATAGAGAACGCCAAAAAGGAGGGAGAGAAGGCCAATCAGCAGTATAACCCAGCCGCCTATCCACACAAGATAGAGCCCCAGAAGAAACGCCAAAACCATAGTGAAATAGGTGGCAAACAGCATGGATTTTGGCTGAACCAGCCCGGCTGATGTTGCCCGTTCAAAACCAATCCTGTCTTCACGGTCAGACCCCTTTACAAAATCGTAATAGTCATTCGCGAAATTAGTGCCAATTTGAATGAGAAGGGCACAAACAAGAGCAGCTATAGAGGTATCCCATCGAAGCATAGAATCATGTGCTGCAAGCGATGCACCCACAAGCACGGGTACAGCGGCAGCCGGGAGAGTTTGAGGGCGTGCCGCGCTCAACCAGATGGAAAAAACAGAGCGTTTCAAACGAGAAAAATTATTTTTTGATGTGGAAAAGTAATAGCCATGAAAATAGAGGTTTCGTTCATTCTTAAAAAAAGTTGGTTTTCCATGATTGAGCAAGTTTGTATTCAAAGATAATTAAAAATAGAAGCGCTTACAGATTAAAAAATTAATCAAAAATGTCTTTAACAATTTTTTAATAAGAGGTTGATAACAGAACTGTTAAAAAATTTCATATTTCTGCTGCAGTCAATATCTTGTCCCTGTTTTGAATAACAATGTGTCTGGCTGTTTTGTTGGCCTGTCCATAACAAGTAAAGTTTTAAACAACTAATCAACTATTAAAAACATGGCGTACTCTAAACTCGAATACATCTGGCTCGATGGTTACTCACCAACACAGGGCCTGAGAAGCAAAACAAAAATCGTACACGATTTCAGCGGTAAACTCGAAGATTGCCCAATTTGGTCTTTTGACGGAAGCTCAACGCTACAAGCTGATGGCAGCTCGTCTGATTGTCTACTCAAGCCAGTTGCAATTTTTCCTGACCCTGACGTTGAGTTCGGTTACCTTGTAATGACTGAAGTTTTGAACGCAGACGGAACACCGCACGAAACAAACGGACGTGCAGCTATCGATGCAGATGACGATGATTTTTGGTTCGGTTTTGAGCAGGAGTATTTTCTTATAGACCCTGCAACCAACCTTCCTCTCGGCTTCCCGCAGGGAGGATATCCTGCACCACAGGGCCCATATTACTGCGGTGTTGGCGCAAGAAGCGTATTTGGGCGCGAAATTATTCAGGAACATCTGGATCTCTGCCTCAAAGCAGGGCTCAATGTTGAAGGAACTAACGGTGAGGTAGCTGCCGGGCAGTGGGAATTTCAGATTTTTGCCAAAGGTGCAGCACGTGCGGGCGACGAAATTTGGGTTGGCCGTTTTCTAATCGAGCGTACAGCTGAAAAGTATGGTGTTGCTGTAGAGTATCACCCAAAACCTCTTGGCCCAACAGACTGGAATGGTTCCGGAATGCACGCAAACTTCTCAAACGGATTTATGCGAGATGTTGGCGGCGAAGAGAACATGAAGAAGATTTGTGAAGCGTTCGGTAAAAACATCAAAGCACATATGGACGTTTATGGTGCATACAACGAGCAACGCCTAACCGGTGAGCATGAAACTCAGGCTTACGATAAGTTCAGCTATGGAATATCCGACCGTGGTGCATCAATCCGTGTACCGGTTTCCACTGTTGATGATGGTTGGAAAGGACGTCTTGAAGACCGCAGGCCTGCATCTAATGGTGACCCTTACAAAGTTGCCGCTGTTATTATCAAGACAGTGAAATCTGCTGATGTTTAAGTAATAATCTACCCTGTTATACTACAGCCCCGTATTCGAATGAGTACGGGGCTTTTGTATATTTTGTAATTGAGTTGAGGTGGAGATAGAGTAGGGAAAGCCGTTTCTATCTGCTATTTTGATGATACAATCGATGAACTACCAAGCTATGAACAGAGAAGAGATCATTACCAAATTTAAAAACAGCACGCATCAATACGTAACTGTGGCAATTGCCGATATAGATGGCGTTCTGCGCGGGAAAACTATTTCCGGAAAAAAGTTTCTGAAGGCTTTGGATAGTCACATCGGGTTTTGTGATGTGATTTTTGGGTGGGACGCAGAAGACAAATCATACGAAGAGACAACGGCTACAGGCTGGCATACCGGTTATCCTGATGGGAAAATTGCCCTTGATGTAAACACTTTCAGAATATGCGGCTGGAATAATGATATGCCGATTATTTTGGCTGATTTTAGCCCGGCTGAAAAAATTTCAGGAGTTTGTCCGCGCACACTGCTCAAAAAGGTTGCCGCCAGGGCAAATGAGATGGGATTTTCTACCGAATACTCCTGCGAATTTGAATGGTACAATTTTCAGGAAACACCCGATACACTTGCGCAAAAAAAAGGCGTTGATCCCACACCAATGACTCCCGGAATGTTTGGATATTCCGTTCTGAGGGCATCACAAAAAACAGACTTTTATCATGATCTTCTCAACCACTTGCCGGCTGCCGGTATTCCTCTTGATGTGCTCCATCTTGAAACGGGTGATGGTGTTTATGAAGCAGCCATAGAACACACAAACGTTCTTGAAGCGGCTGACAGAAGCGTGCTCTTCAAAACAGCAGTTAAGGAAATAGCTGCAAGACATGGGCTAACGGCAAGTTTTATGGCGAAATGGAATACGAATCTGCCGGGCAGCAGCGGGCATATCCATCAAAGTTTGTGGGATAAAGAGGGAGGCAGAAATCTCTTTTTTGAAGCGTTTGAAGAGAACAACATCAGCCTGCTGATGAAACAGTTTATTGCAGGCCAGTTAACCTGCCTTCCTGCTATTCTGCCAATGTACGCGCC
The DNA here is from genome assembly GCA_007134085.1 of Balneolaceae bacterium. Taxonomy (GTDB): domain Bacteria; phylum Bacteroidota; class Rhodothermia; order Balneolales; family Balneolaceae; genus Rhodohalobacter. Next base: position 21,036 of record SLLL01000224.1, on the reverse strand, counting down.
AACAATAAACAGCTACAAGAGATTGGTGGAAGGCTCCTGGGCACCAACATCAGTAAGCTGGGGTGTGGATAACCGAACAACTGCCCTACGCGTAATTAATGCAGACGAGCCATCCATGAGGCTGGAAATGCGTGTACCGGGAGCTGATGCTAATCCATACCTCTCAATGGCAGCGGCTCTTGCATCGGGGCTTTTCGGCATCGAAAATGAACTCACGCTCGACCTTCCTGTAACACGAGGCAGCGATTATAAAAAAGGGAACAAATCCATGCTTCCGAAAAATCTGAAAGAGGCTGTCGAGCGGATGAAATCATCAGAACTGCCGGTTGCACTTTTTGGTGAAACATTTACAGATCATTTTATAAAAACGCGTGAGTGGGAGTGGAATGAATTCAGCAATAGTGTTACCGACTGGGAAAGAAAACGTTATTTAGAAATTATTTAGAGCAGTATGACGCATATCGATTTTTTGGGTATTGTACGCGAGGCAGTACACAATTTTGACAGCAGCAAGAAGATCATCAGCATTCATGATATTAGTGCACAGGTTTCTACCAATCACGTATATCGCATTCGCCTGCAGGATCATAACATCATCATTGCGAAACTCTCGTACTTCGGCAAATTCGAGCATTTTGTGGAAGATCATACCATCATCAACTCCTTATCAAACAATTTACCTGCACCTTACGAAAATGTTCTTGCAAGGTCGCTCTACAAAGGCAATTCATTGTTCATCCACCGCCATAAAACCAAGCTTGTGGATATCTGGATTGTTTTCTACCGCCCGATGCGCACCAAAAAGAAACTCCCAAAAAAGCTTGATGAGCCTCAGCTTGCAAAACTTGCCCGTACCTTTGCCAAATTTCATAAAGCGTGCGATAATGTAAAAAATACCCTGCCGGAATCGTCGAAAACGCAGCAAGTTGATGTAATGCACCTTCTGGAAATTCTTGAAACAAAAGAGGGCAAATATGAACACCGCACACATCTCGATTTGATTAAAGAGCAGTGCAACCTCTTTCTGGAAAACACTGAGAAGATAGGTGCAGATAAACTGGAATCCATTCCGGTATTTGTTGACTGGAACATCGGCAACTTTTCGGTTACTCCGGGGCTTGAACTTTTTGCCCGATGGGATTATGACTGGTTCAGAATGAGCAGCCGCATGATGGATTTCTACTTCTTCAGCCGAATTGTATCGAAGGTGGGGGATCAGACTATTTTCAGCTACGAAATTGACCGGCTGATGGAAGAGAGGTTCATTACTTTTCTAAAAGCCTATCACGAAATTTTTCCGCTCAATGAGATTGAAATTCGCTTTTTGAAGGAGAGTTACCGCTTCTTTTTGTTGACGTATGTAGTGAAATACGGGCGATACTTCTTTCACGAGCTATTCGCTACAAGGCTACAGCAAGAGGCGTATGATGAGCATTTCCCAAGCATTGAAAATAAATTCAATGCCGACAAAATATTAAAAGCATTAGACTTATAAATAATCATGAATAGTGTATCATTTCTTTCGGTAGTTAAAAATTACAAAGCCGTTTTTATCGATTCATATGGTGTGCTTAAAAACCACAAAGGGTTGATAGAGGGGGTTCAGAATTCTATTGACTTTATTCGTAAAGAGGAGATCGCGCTCCGGGTATTGACTAACGATGCATCTCGAAGCCAGGAACAGCAGGCTCGGGAATTTGAAAAGTTGGGATTACGAGGCATTCAGGAAGATGAGATTATTACCTCAGGCATGCTTGCCAGGCAGTTTCTCGATCTCAAGGTGAAAACCGGAAGAGTCGCTTACCTCGGTACCCAAAACTCGGCTGATTATATCATACAAAACGGAATGAAGCAGTTACCAGTTTCTGCCGTTGATATCGATGAACTTGATGATATTACGGCTTTCGCATTTCTGGATGATGAGGGTTTTGAATGGCGTGATGACATCAACAAAGCAGTAAATATATTGCGCCGAAAAAACCTGCCTGTTATTGTTGCCAATTCCGATAAATACTATCCTACATCAAACAATGACGTAGCCATTGCTATCGGCGGACTTTCGCGGTTGATTGAATCTATCCTCAACCAAAAATTTATCCGTTTTGGCAAGCCCGATTCACAGATGTTTATGTACGCTTTTGAAGACTTAAACCGATTTGGAAAATATGATAAAAGCGATGTGTTGATGGTGGGAGACACCCTGCATACCGACATTTTGGGTGGCAATAAGTTTGGCTTGCAAACGCTTCTTGTACTTTCAGGGAATACCCGTCCAAATAATGTGAACCTCAAGATCAACTCAACCGGCATCATACCCGATTTTGTGTCGGATTCTATTCTTTACTAAGCTGAGCTAACCTTAATATCTTCTGAACTTCTACAAGAAAGCTATAGTTTAATTGAATTAATTAAAAATAGAAGCGCTTCGAGTTTAATAAGTAATAAATTCATCTTGAATGCAGACTGATAATTAGCCAGTCATCAAAAACTGCTTAAATATATTTTTTTAAGTTTCTGCACCTCAATATCTTAAGAGCTTGATCGATGCCCGGTGTTCTCACGTGCATTGAAACATCTACCACAACAAAACTAATAAAATGCCCCATACCCAATTACGATACGATGCATTAGCAGCTGCAAGAAACTGGTCCCCTGCTAAAACTGGTGATTTTAACATGCAGATCACTGAAATTTTTGGTGAAAACACACTAACCCTCGAAGCTTTAAAAGCGCGGTTGCCTAAATCTATTTGGGCTGAAATGAAGAAAACCATTGTTGAGGGTGCGGAGTTGAACATCAAAGTAGCCGATTCGGTTGCTCTTGCAATGAAAGAGTGGGCAAGAGAAAAAGGTGCAACGCACTACACTCACTGGTTCCAGCCACTTACAGGTGCCACTGCTGAGAAACACGATAGTTTTATAACACCAAATCAGGGTGGTGGAGTTGTCTCAGAATTTTCAGGTAAAGATTTAATTCAGGGTGAACCGGATGCGTCAAGTTTTCCGAGTGGTGGCCTAAGGCCAACATTCGAAGCGCGGGGCTACACAGCCTGGGACCCTACCTCTCCGGTTTTTTTGATTGAGAATCCCAATGGTAAGTATATGTGCATTCCCACGGCGTTTGCATCCTGGAAAGGTGAAGCACTGGATCATAAAACGCCATTACTGCGCTCAATAGAAGCGCTAAATCAGCAAGTTAAGAGAGCTTTATCTCTCTTTGGAATAAAAACAAAAAGAGTACTTGCAACTGTTGGCGCTGAGCAGGAATACTTTTTGATTGATCAAGAGTTTTTCTACAGGCGCCCAGACTTAATGACCGCCGGGCGTACACTCGTTGGTGCCAAGCCGCCAAGAGGGCAGGAACTTGATGACCACTATTTTGGCTCCATCCCTGACAGAGTACTATCCTTTATGCTTGATGCAGAACGTGAATTGTATCGGTTAGGCATTCCGGTTAAAACACGCCATAATGAAGTGGCACCAGGCCAGTTTGAACTTGCACCCATGTTTGAAGACTGCAATATCGCTGCTGATCATCAACAGCTTACTATGATCATTCTAAAAAAGATTGCCAAAAAGTATGGTTTTGAGTGCCTTATGCATGAAAAACCATTTGACGGCTTGAATGGAAGCGGAAAACACCTGAACTGGTCCATAAGTACCAAAGAGGGGATGAACTTACTGGAACCGGGTGATAGCCCCCATGAGAACATGCAATTTTTATTTTTCTTCAGTGCTGTTCTACGTGCGGTTTATAAACATCAGGACCTTTTACGGGTTTCCATTGCTCATGCTGGTAACGATCACAGGCTTGGAGCGAATGAGGCTCCTCCTGCAATTATTTCTGCATACATCGGAGAGCAGCTTGAAGATATTATAAAACAGTTATTAAATGGCGGTTTAAAAAAATCAATACAAAGCGGATTGTTAGGGCTTGGAACTCCGGTGTTGCCTGACCTGCCCAAGCACGCAGGAGACCGTAACCGCACATCGCCATTTGCATTTACAGGGAACAAGTTCGAGTTCCGCGCTGTGGGTTCAAGCCAGTCTGTCTCATTTCCTACTGTAGTGTTGAATACAATAGTAGCAGAAACATTAGAAGACTATTGTGGCGAGCTTGAGAAAAACCTTGATAAGAAAGGTTTTGAGAAAGCGTTGAAAGATCTGCTAGTAAAAAGCTTAAAAGAGACTCAAAAAATTATCTTCAACGGTGATGGATACTCTGATGAATGGCAAAAAGAAGCAAAGAAGAGAGGCTTATTAAACCTGAAAACAACTGCTGATGCACTACCATACCTGTTGCACAAAAAAAATGTAGATCTCTTTCTTAAGTATAAAGTACTTAATGAAAAAGAAGTGCATTCGCGATATGAAATTTGGTCAGAGCAGTATGTAACCAATTTAACCATAGAAGTTGATACAACAGAGGCAATTGCTAAAACAATGGTTTACCCGGCTGCTGTACGATATATAAATGAACTTGCAGCAGCTGTGAGAGACACCAAGAAACTTGGCATCAAAAACAGTGGTGCTGCCAACATGCTGAAAACTGTAACCAATGCATTAAATAGTTTAGGCAAGGCACTCGATGAACTCGCTGAAATTCAACGAAAAATGAAAGGGCAAGCGATTGGAGAAAAATGCATGGAATATAAAGAGAAGCTAATTCCTGCAATGAATAGTGTGCGCGATGCTGTTGACTTTCTCGAACGATACACCGCAGACGATTACTGGCCATTACCTGTTTACAGAGAGATGCTTTTTGTGAAATGATAAAGAAATCCGATTGAACGAAGACAGCTTCATTAGAATCTATTAATTGTCTTTTAAATACAAAAAACCCACCCGATTGTTCACCGGGCGGGCTGCATTAAGGGTCAGTAAGGAAGATTTTGTTACTAATACCCGGGGTTTTGAGTAAGTGTAGGCACTCCGCCAACCACACTCAGGTCAATCTGCCGCTGAGGAATAGGGAAGTACTCATTTTTGTTAGAACTATACCGGCCCTCATTCAAGTACGATGATGGGAAGAACGCACCTTCGTAATCCATAAAGGAGTTAATGGTATTTTCTGCAGTTCCCCATCTGTTCAGGTCGAAGAAACGGTGGCCTTCAAGTGCCAGCTCGAGCTTACGCTCAAACCGTACGATATCTCTTGCTTGTTGCTGGCTTCCCAGAGTTGTATAGAGTGCGATGTCGTAATTTGGCACTTCGTACTCATTCCAGTGATTGATATTATCAGTACCACCACCAAGATAAACAAATGTGGTGCCGGTATCCTGGCGTACTACCCAGCTGCCTGCTGATGGTGTAAGTGCCAGCATTTCTGCTTCGCTGTTAACCACTTCAAAGGCAAACTCTTCGTTGAATTCGTTGCGAACCCATCCTTCAGGATCGGCTGCGCGTTCCCGAACTCTGTTGATGTATAACATAGCCTGATTGAGGCTTCCTACTTCAATTTCGGCCTCGGCTGCCATCAGAAGAACATCAGCAAAGCGAATGATTGGTATATTGTAGGATGTACCTGGTGCCCACTGAGATGGGTTGTTCACGTCGGCATCATCACGCTGCCACCATATGTGCTTCTTAGCTGCATATGGGCCAGAATATACCTGGTCACGAATCCATCTTTCTCCAGGGTGTGGCCCCCAGTCGTGGAATGGTACGCCCCGGCGGCCTACAGTCCAGTCGAGCCGTGGATCGAGCGGGCCACTGTGTGGTGTAAAACGGGAGGCTTCTATTCCTTCAGCTGCGCTAAAGTTCGACAGCACACCCATATCCCAGGTTACGTTGGTTGCGAGGTGGTTATCAACCATAGGCAAACCGTCTACTGTTTGATAGGCGTTTACCAGATATTGTGTTGGCTGGAAGAAACCACAGCAACGAAACGGGCTGTTGTACGGGTAATTCAACATCATACCGGGGTTGGCATTCTGAATAGTTCCTGTACCATCATTAGCTGATGCCTGAATTGCAAAGATGGACTCAGCATGGTTTTTATTAACCGGATTGTGAATCTGGTCGAGACGTACAAGGTCGTAAGCCAAACCATTGGATGTGCGTCCGTTTGGAATTATCACATCATAAAGTGCTTTTGCCTCAGCCCATTTATTTTGATAAACATATGCTTTAGCAAGGTAGGAAGCTGCTGCCCAGCTGTTTGGCCGGCCAACCTGTGCCTGTACTTCAGGCAGGTTGTCGTACGCAAACTGGAAGTCGGCTTCAATCATTGGCCAAATTTCCTGGTCATTCGGCTGTGGTGTGATTGCATCCGTATTTTCATCAATCCATGGCACTCTGTTGTAGAAACGCCGCAGTTCGAAGTAGAAGTGAGCGCGAATAAAACGAGCTTCACCTTCAATACGTGCTTTATCCACTTCGGTGAATACACCTTCGGTTACCGGTACATCGGGAAGAACGCGAAGTACGGCATTTGCCCGTGCAACACCTTCGTACAAGCCTCTCCATTTCAGGTTAATGAAACCTGTTGTAGCCGATACGTTCATACCGCCAAGTGTATTCATCTGAGGCTGGTCGCCCGCGTCGCTACCCTTATGAGCTTCTGTGCCCATAACACTGCCGTACAGCCAGTTAGAGGGGCAAACAATCCAGGCACCATCGGTTGGCAGGCCATCGCCCCAACCCTGGTTACCCGTCTGGCTGAGAGCTGCATAAGCACCCAGAAGCAGTGTGTTCACACCGTCCCTGTCAGCGAGTACATCATCACTTAACGATCCCATAGCGGGGCGGGTAAGAAAGTCGTCCCCGCACGCTTTGGTAAACATGCCTGCCGTAAAAAGCAGTACAAGTAGAAGAATTATATTTCTTTGATTTTTCATATTAGGCCTCTGTCCATTTAAATTCTTTTAAAATCCAAGGTTTATACCAAACAGGAACTGCCTGGAAGCCGGGTAAGCACCTTCATCAACACCAAAACTGGTGGTACTTGCAGTGGCTGATTGTGTGTTGCCAATCTCAGGATCCGGGCCGGAATAACCGGTAATTGTAAACAGATTCTGAGCCTGCACATACACCCGCAGATTGTTAATGCCTAAGGCAGAAACCAGATCCGGTGAAAGGGTGTAACCTACCTGAAGGGTTCGTAACCTGAGGAATGATCCATCTTCAACATAGTATGAATTAGGAACTAAGTTGGTTGCTGTTGAGCCTGCATTCTCCTGGATTGGAGCTGTGGCATTCAGGTTATCCGGTGTCCATGAATCGTAAAGAGCGGTTTTACTCTTTGCACCTTGGAATGAAGGGAAGAAATCTGTCCACCATTTTACCTGGTTCCAGATATCGTTACCCTGCGAACCGTAGAAGAATACCGAAGCATCGAAGTTGCGGTAATTCATGGATAAATCTAATCCGTAGGTAAAATCAGGATGCGGATCGCCAAGGCGTGTTCGGTCGTCAGCGGTTACCCTGCCGTCTCCGGTAATGTCGGCATAGCGGAATCGGCCCGGTGCTGCTTCCTGCTGATATACACCACCCGGTGCACTCGCATTAGCGGCGTCAATCTCTGCCTGGCTATTCCAGAAGCCTTCAATCTTGTAACCAAAGAAGGTGGAAATTGGCCAACCTACCTGATTTCTTACGATTGGGTTACCACCACCAAACCGGCGGGTAGTTCCATCGAAGTTTTCAATACCCTCGGAAATTTTTATGATCTCGTTGTTGTAGGTTGTGAAATTCAGGGTGGCGCTCATGTTGAAATCTGGCCGGAAGCTTCTGCGGCCGGTAACTGACATGTCGAGCCCTGTATTTCTCACGTTGCCTACGTTGATAAACGGCTGTGCTGCAAGGCCTGCCTGAGCAGGTAATTCCGGATTGAACAGTAGGTCGCGAACGTCGTTCCGATAGTAATCTATGTCTAATTCTAGGTTGCCGTCCAATACCATAAGATTAAATCCGGTATTGAAACTGTGTACCTCTTCCCATCTTGCAAAAGGATTTCCAATTCTGGTTTGAGAGAATCCCTGGAAGATGGATGGCCCACCGGTTAGCGGATAGAATGTAGAAAGCTGATTTCCACCAAACAGTGTAAATGCATTTTCTGCCGCCACATTCAGCTGGTTACCCATAACGCCATAACCTGCACGGAACTGAAGGTTTGTCAGCCAGTCAACATCCTTCATGAACGATTCCTGAGACATACGCCAGCCAATACTACCGGCAGGGAACAAGCCATAACGGTTTTCGAGGAAGCGTGAAGAACCATCACGGCGAAGAGTTGCATTAAGCAGGTATCTGTTATCGTAAATATACTCTACGCGGCCAAATACGGAGAATAGTGCTGATTCAGCTCTCCAGCTGTAGTTGGTTGGGTCGCCCGCGCCAGTTGATAGGTTTACATAGAATGGATTGAATGAGAAAAAGTCGGTACGTGTACCACCGCGCTCTCTCATGATATCTTCGTTTGCCTCGGTTCCGAGAACTACAGAAACGTTGTGTACGCCTGCAAGCAAATCGGAGTAAGCAAGAGTATTTGTCCATGTCCAGTTGTAGCCTTCCCATGACCCATCACCATAAAGGTTGGTCACAGCATTTTCAGCGTTTTCGTATTCAGGGAACTGGAACCAGCTCCATGAGCTTGTTTGGTAACTACCGCCAAAATTTGTTCTGAAAACTACGTTTGGCAGAATATCAAGTTCACCAAATACATTACCAAAAATTCTGTTATTGTTAGATCTGTTTTCACTCTGTCGCTCCAGCATCGCAACCGGGTTGCTTGCATTACCGAGAGGCGCTCCAAAGTTGCCTGCAAAGTTGCCCGCTATATCATAAACAGGAATAATTGGCTGCTGCCTGTAGGCCATACCAACTGCACTGCCTTCATTCAGCGTACCTTGCTGTGGATTTTGCCAAATTGAGAGGGACGTGTTTTGCCCAACTCGAATTCTTTCGGAAAGATTAAAACTTGTATTTACACGAAGTGTATATCTCTCGAGAGAGGTCTGGCGCAGCGTACCTTCCTGGTTGTAGTAGTTCATAGATACCATGTAAGTTGCATCTTCTGTACCACCACTAATGGCAAGATTGCTGTTTGTTGAGAAAGCAGGCTGGAAAATTTCCTGGAACCAGTTTGTACCTGCCTGATTCGCTTCAGTAATTCGGAAGAAGTTTCCAAGTTCTGCGGTATTGGTATAGAATGGATTTACGAAGTAATCGTCATGATTAACATCACCTCGCATGGCTCCAGTTGGGGCTATGTAATCCGGCAGCCTTGGTGAATTGCCTGATCCATATAAAGGTGAAGATGGGCGCAGGCCGGAATTTCTGTATGCCAGCCACTCAAGTTCTGCCATTTCCATAGGTGATGCTATATTCCATGCATTACCGTGGTGCCTTGGTGTTTCGTAACCAACGTAGGTATCGAATGTTACGTTAAGGCCCTGGCGGCCTTGCTTGGTGGTAATAATGATAACACCATTCGATGCACGAGCACCGTAGATAGAAGCAGCTGATGCATCTTTAAGTACCTGAAGAGTCTCCACATCTCTTGGGTTCAGATCGCCGATTCCACTTGTTGGCACACCGTCAATAACATAAAGTGGGTTAACATTTCCAAAGTTGCCAACTCCGCGAATTCTAACGGATGGTTCGTCACCGGGCTGGCCTGACTGTGAAACTGTAACACCGGATACCTGCCCTTGCAGCTGCCTGTTCACTGATGATTCAGCAATTCGCTGCATTTGAGGAACATCAGCCACACTAATCGATCCCGTTAGGTCAATTCTTCGTTGAGTGTAGTAACCGGTAACAATAAGGTCTTCACCCAATATTGCCGATGGCCTTAGTTCTATGTTAATGGTAGTTCGTCCATCAACACTTACAACAAGTGTTTCGTAGCCTATGTATGAGAATCGAAGCTCTGTATCCGGGCCGGGAACAGTTAACGTGTAATTCCCATCAAGATCTGTAACGGTACCCGAGGAGGTACCAACAATCATAATATTTACTCCGAGGAGTGTATCACCTGATAATTCATCCGTAACAGTACCGGAAACAGTTAAGCTCTGTCCGAAAGCTGTGTTAGCGATGAATCCCAGCATTACCATGCACATCCCAATTTTGCGTAAAAACTGGAGAGGCACTTTCCAAAATAAAAGTAGTTCGTATCGTAACTTTATCATGGCATACCTTCTGTTGATTATTGTTATTTGGTATGACCATTTTCATTCCCTAATGATTTGATCGGCGCAGATAGAGGGGCATGTCTACAAACGAGTAATTACGAATGTTTGAGATCTGTAAATTCGAACTGATCGTACACTTATAATTTTCGATTGAATGATTTAAATTCCCGATAACGGCTACAAATCTTAGTAACTTTATTCTCATAGGGACTAAATGACGTGGTAGAATTAAGGCCATTTATTTTGTTGAAAATGTGTCTTACTTCCTTGAAATCTATAAGAAATTCGCCCTGTTTTGATTAGTCTCAAACATTAGCCCCTGATGGGGAAATTACTGTGTACTGAGTAGGGGCTGGGATTAGGGGTTGGTAGGGGAATGCCTGACTATCTATGTGTATTTGCCGATTTCACACCTGTATACCTGAAAATAGTTGCCAAAAATGTGCAAAATTTGACGGCCAATCTAACAGAAAAAGTATGTGTAATTGCCATTTTTCTTTAAGTTACTGATTAGGTAAATAAGGCGTATCAAAAGATCCTCAAGATTATCAAAAATTCTTATCAGTACTGATTTATGGAAAAGTTATCAGGAGTGGCAAAGAGAAATATCATATTAATCATTCTCGCAATTATCGCGATCTTTCTGCTGGCCGGGTTGTTTCTCAAATCAGGCGTATTTAATAAAGAGGATATCCCGGAAACAGACCCTTCAGCATCTGTTGCCGCCATGTCTCAAGAATTTATTGAATACGCAGAAGATTTAAATGATGTTCTGCCCCAAAGGCAGGGGCTAAATACTATATTCGATAGTGTAGCCATCGCCCCTGAAAAGCTTTTCTACTATTACTCAGTTGAAGGATTAACGGCAGATCGGCTCGAAAGTCCAATTGTCCGTGATTCTCTTTATGCCGAAGCCGAAAAACGAATTCCATGCACACTCTGGCGGCCACTGTTTATGCAGGGAGTGGAAGTTACATTTACCTATTTTTCAGCAGATAATGAGGAGAAGCTGCTCAGCTTTACACGCAGTGAGGATCGCTGCCATGAACGTTAGTGGTTGATACAATTTGGCACAAGATTCATAGAATTACCACCGTTAAATAGAATTGTAGAGCAAACTTCTCTGTTTTATCTTATTGCTCCGGCTAAACCTAAGTTTAATAACTCATATCATCGTTGGTTATCCTATGGCGAAACCCTTACAAAGGTGCTTATCTATTGCTCTAATTATACTAGTATCAGCTGCCTGCAGCAAACAGCCCGATACAAAATTTCAGCTTGTTTCTTCCTCACAGACAAACATCACCTTTTCAAATGATGTAGCAAACACGCCTGAGTTCAACATCCAGAACTATCTCTATTTTTACGATGGTGGTGGTGTTGCTGTGGGAGACATCAACAACAACGGCTTGCCCGATCTGTTCTTTACCGGAAATATGGTGGAAAACAGGCTCTATTTGAACAGAGGTGATTTTGTATTCGAAGATATCACCGAACAGGCGGGGATTATTAACGATGAAGGAAGTTGGTCAACCGGAGTTACTATGGCCGATGTAACCGGCAACGGCTATCTGGATATTTACGTGAGCCGTGTAAACTATCTAACAAAAAGCGGCAGGAATCAGCTTTTCATCAACAATGGAGACGAAACATTTACTGAAAGAGCCGCAGAATTCGGGCTCGATTTTGAAGGCTACTCTACACAAGCCGCTTTCTTCGATTATAATGGCAACGGCCGCCTCGACATGTTTTTGCTGAATCACTCATTCCACGGTGATGATACCTATGGTGAGGCAGATCGGTTAAGACAGCGGCCGCATCCACAGGCAGGCGACAGGCTTTTCCGAAACGATGGAGGCCGCTTCACCGATGTTACCGAAGAAGCGGGTATCATCAGCAGTGCATTGGGTTATGGCCTGGGAGTTGCCATTACCGACATCAACCAGAACGGTTTACCCGATATTTATGTGGGAAATGACTTTCATGAAGACGATTATTTCTACATCAACAATGGCGACGGCACATTTACCGAAGCACTCTACTCCATGTTTGGCCATACCAGCAGTTCATCGATGGGGAATGATGTTGGCGATATCAATAATAACGGTTTGATGGATATCGTATCTCTTGATATGATGCCGGAGGATCACGAAACCTTTATGCGGTCTGGCGGGCCTGATCTTGTAGTTATAGCTCAGGCTAAGCGTAATTTTGGTTTCGGGGAGAAAAATAACCGAAATACCCTTCAGTTGAACAGGGGAATTTCTCCAAACGGGTTGCCAGTTTTCAGTGAAACTGCGTTTGCTTCCGGTATTGCCAAAACAGAGTGGAGCTGGGCATCGCTTTTTGCCGATTTCAATAACGACGGATTGGTAGACCTTTTTGTAACAAACGGAATGCCTCACCGCCCAAACGATCTCGATTATGTAGCAGCCATGCAACGGGTACGTCAGCAGTACACGGGTGCCGAACTCGAAAGGCAACAATTTGCCCTGATCGACAGGATGCCCGTTGTGCATGTTCCCAATTACATGTTCAAAAACTATAGTGGTTCAATCTTTAAGGATTACACAGAAAAGTGGGGTTTTTCTGATCCCTCTTTTTCTTCCGGAGCGGTCTACGCAGACCTCAATAACAACGGGCTTCTTGATCTGGTAGTTAATAACACCAACGCCCGCCCGTTCATCTACAAAAATACCACCGTCCATAATGATTCAACTAACTTTCTGAAAGTGAAACTGAACGGCAATGGAAGCAACACCACCGGAATTGGCTCAAAAGTTTTTCTCTATTCTGATGATCAGATTTTTTACAGGGAGCAATTTCCTACAAGAGGCTTTCAATCATCGGTTGATCATGTTTTACATGTTGGGCTTGGTACCATCAGCAGTGTGGATTCCCTTCTTGTGATATGGCCTGACGGCGCCTGGCAGAAGATTGATAATGTTACTGCAAATCAAACCCTTGAATTAGATCATTCGGATGCATCGGGCAGTTTCGATTACTCTACACTTCATCAATCCGATACACCTCCATTATTGAGTGATATTTCAGATCAGATTGGCCTCAATCATCGTCATCGAGAAAATACATTTGATGACTTTAATCGAGAGCCGCTTATGCCTTATAAGCTCTCTACCAAAGGCCCTGCACTTGCTGTGGGCGATGTGAATGGCAACGGCCTTGATGATATTTACATAGGCGGTGCACGTGGATTTGCAGGTAAGCTGTTTTTACAGCAGGCAGATGGACGTTTTATTGAGTCCGAACAACCAAACTTTGAAAGTGACCGTCAAAGTGAAGATGTAGACGCAATTTTCTTTGATGCCACCGGAAATGGCCTATTGGATCTTTATGTAGTAAGCTCAGGAAATGAATATACCGGCGATTCCGAAGAACTGCTCGATCGTCTCTATATAAATACCGGAAACGGACAGTTTCGGCGATCAATGAATAGCTTACCAGACTTTGCAATAAACAGCTCAGTTGTAAAAGCAGCCGATTTTAATGGTAATGGCCACCTTGACCTTTTTGTGGGCGGCCATACCATACCATGGCGATATGGTATTGGGCCACAAAGCTTTCTGCTCGAAAACAACGGTAATGGAGTTTTCAGGGATATTACCGAACAGGTGGCTCCGGAAATTGAGACTATTGGCAATGTTACCTCAGCCGGCTGGATTTATCAGCCCGGCACAGATTTACCCGATTTAGTAATTGTAGGAGAGTGGATGGCTGTTCAATATTTCGAAAATAGCGGGGGTGAGTTCATCAACCGAACGGAAGAGTACGGTTTCAATAACTTAACCGGCCTGTGGCAAACGGTAACCATTGCAGATGTTACAGGAGACGGCAACGAAGATATTTTGTTAGGAAATTTTGGGATAAACAGCAGGTTGCAGGCATCGCCAGAAAGCCCAATAAAACTGTACATAAACGATTTTGACGGCAACGGTCAAACCGCACCATTGATAACCTATTATCCGGACGGTGTTGAGCGCCCATTTGAACAGGTGGATGAATTAATAACCCAGATACCGGACGTTGGCCAGCGGATACGAAGTTACCGCGACTTTGCCGGCAAACGAATTGATGAACTTTTTGAACGTGAAAAACTTGATGAGGCACTTCAAAAAAATGTGAAAGAGCTACGGTCATTACTATTGTTGAACCGTGGTGATGGCCAGTTTGAACAAGTAGCTCTGCCATTCGATGCACAACTGTTTCCGTTGAAATCAATCCTCGCGACGGATTTAACCGGTGATGGAAACATGGACCTGCTAGTTGGTGGAAATCTTTATGATGTGAAACCCAGTATGGGCGGCAGGCAGGATGCCGGGTTTGGGCTCATGTTAATGGGAGATGGTACAGGTAACTTCAGGGCTATGCATCATCCAGAAAGCGGGTTTTTCGTGCACGGACAAACACGCTCAATTCAACCTGTACGTTTAAACAATGGCATACATGGCTACGTTGTTGCAAGAAATAACGACACACTTAAGTTCTTTATCGGAAATGAAAATTGATAGATGGAAGCGTTTTTCAATCAATCTTCATACTCAGAGAGTACATTAGGATTTTCTTAAATGTAACAAACAAACTAATTCAATTATGCCTTTCAGGGTAAATCCAATAAAACAGCTGCTCTTATTATTTTTATTGATAGTGGGGCTTATTTCATGCCGGAGTGCAGATACAGAATTTGACCCCTCATCTGAAGCTTTTCAACAAGCTGTGGCTGATTTTTATATGAGCCTTGGCGCCAGCCAAACCGATCAATCGCGTTTTGCATTCAATAAAATGAATGATGTGGCTACTGCTTTTCCTGAAGAGACGGCTGCCTGGGCAAACCTGGCCGTTTATGCCATGCGTCAAGGCAATTTTGATCTTGCCGAAGACCGTATGAGCAGGGCACTTGAACTGAGCCCTGAAAATGCTGAAGTGCTGTTTCTTGCGAGTATCATTCAGAGCAGAAGCGGTAATGTTTCAAACTCGGTTGATTTGTTACGCCGAGCTGCGGAAGTTTCTCCCGAACAACCAAGAATTCTTTTTTCCCTTGCACAAGAACTTGAACGTGAAGATGATATTGCCAATGCAGAAGAGATAGTAGAAACACTCGAAAGCCTGCACCGGTTATACCCACAAAATCAGGTTGTAATTCTTGAACTTGCACGTGTTGGGATTAAAGAACAGGACAGCGAGCGTATCAGAGAAAATCTTGAACTACTTAGAGATCAGTCTGATTTTTGGGATGAAGAGAGCATCACCCAGCTGAATGAACTTTTTGAGATGCTTGATGATGAAGACTTTTCCGGCCTTTCCCTCGAAGTTTCATTTTTACGTACAGGGCTTGAATCATTGAACAGATTTCAGGCTGGCCTGCTTCAGGTGCAGTTACCACCCACAGAAGTTGGCTTTTTGATTACTGAGTTCATAAACCTTCCAGTTCCTGAAGTAGTAGTTGCCAGCCCCGATCTTGATCTGCGTCTCGAACAGCTTCCGCTTGATCTGCCTGAAAGTACATCAAGCTGGCTGAAGGGTGTTACACTGCTTGAAGAATCCCCGCCATTTCCTATAGCCATCACCAATGGTGAAGCAGTTATAGACAGTGAAACGCGCCTGCCATTTCCCGGGGCAATGGATCAGCTGCTTCCCGTAGCAGCAGTTACCGAAATTGATTTTAACTACAATTTTCGAAATGATCTTGCATTTGCCGGATCTGATGGATTTCGTCTGTATCGTTTGAATGATGATCAAACATTCACGGATGTAACCGGAGAACTTGGCCTGATGAATCGCACAATTAACAGCGAATACTTTGGGCTCTGGGCGTTTGATATTGAAATGGACGGCGATCTCGACATTTTGCTGGCGCCAGTTGGCGACACGCCGGTTGTGCTGAGAAATAACGGTGATAACACATTTACTGAAGTTGAGCCATTCAGCAATGCGGCTGACGTCCGCAATTTTCTGTGGGCAGACCTTACAGGTGATGGCGCCCCGGAAGCAACCATTTTAATGGCGGATGGAACTGTAAGTACCTTTGAAAATCTACGTGGCGGAAATTTTGATGAAGGGGCCACACTCGGCACAAACATTGCAGCAACTGCTGTGGCAGACCTGAATGCTGACGGGCAGTTTAATATCATTACAGTTTCTGTTGCCGGAGAATTTACTAAACATCACTTTTCACTGCGAACCGGAGATTGGGTAAGCGAGACGATGGATATTGACTTTTCTGCAGACCTGGAGGTTGGATCAACCAATCTTTTTATTGCAGATCTTGATAATAACGGAGCACTCGACCTTATTCTCTCCACCCCGCAATTGACCAGAATTTGGCTTGGAAATGAAGACAGGCGCCCGGTTGCTTACGAGCAAGATCTTCCCGGAGGTATCGTAAATATTTTTGATGTGGATGGAAATGAGAGGCTCGACCTGCTCGGAGTGAATGAAAATCTTACACCATTTCATCTGAAAAATGAGGGCACTAAAAACTATTTTGCCCGCTCTATACGTGCCCGTGCTTCAGGCGATCTTGGTGATCAGCGCATCAACTCATTCGGTATAGGAGGGGAGATGGAAGTTCGTTCTGGCCTTCTTTATCAGAAACAACTCATTTCATCACCAATTGTGCACTTTGGGTTGGGTGAACATGAAGAGGCACAGATGCTTAGAATAATCTGGCCAAACGGATCGGTGCAGGCTGAATTTGCAGAGCTTGGCATGGGAGCCACCATTTTCAATGAGCAGATTTTGAAGGGGTCTTGCCCGTGGTTATTCACGAATGATGGGGAAGAGATTCAATTTATAACAGACGCACTCTGGAGATCGCCTCTTGGATTGAGAATTAACGCTCTGGAGACAGCAGGTGTAATCCAGACGTTTGACCGTGTTCGCGTTCCCGGTTATAAGCTAAACCCAATTGACGGCATTTACGATATTCGTGTAACCGCGGAACTCTGGGAAACTCACTTTTTTGATTATGTTGGCCTGCTCGCTGTAGATCACCCAATTGGTACAGATGTTTTTGTTGATGAACGCTTCGTTTTCCCGGCGCCTGATCTCTCAACACAAATCATGAGTACGCCTCAGCCGGTAGTTCGTGTAACCGGAGATAATGGAGAAGACTTTACAAAAACCGTTTCGCAGCTCGATCAGTCATACATTAAACCGTTCACAAGAACGGCATATCAGGGGCTTGTAAATGAGCACTCTATAGTAATTGAGCTCAACCAAAGCGAGCACGAAAACTGGCTGGTTCTATCAGGGTGGTTGCGGCCAACAGACAGTTCCATCAACCTTGCTCTTGCACAGGGAACGCACGAACCACCCCGTGGAATTTCTGTAGAAGTTTCCGATGCGGATGGCAGCTGGAAAGTACTGCATGATGATTATGGAATGCCTGCCGGAAAGCTAAAAACTATACTGATTGATCTTGAAGATGCTTTTGATCATGATGAGGCCCGAAAAGTACGGCTTACTACCACAAGTGAAATTTATTGGGATGCAATCATGCAGGCAGACAAACTGCATGATGCAGAATTTACAGAAACAGATCTCACGCCTGTAAAGCAAAAGTTGCGTTACAGAGGATTTTCTGAATGGACAGTGCCGGATGCAGTTTCACCCAATATGCCAACATACAGCGAAATTGCAAGCACCGCTCAGCGATGGCGCGACCTTGAAGGCTTCCATACCCGTTTCGGCGATGTGTCAGAATTGCTCGCAGATATTGACGATCGCTATGTAATTATGAATGCCGGCGATGAGCTGGTTCTGCACTTCGAAGCATTAGAACCTCCGCGCGAAGGGTACACACGAAGCTATATTTTTGTGAGTGATGGCTGGGTGAAAGATGGCGATTATAACACGGAAGCATCAGCTACAGTATTGCCGTTACCCTATCACGGGCAGGCTGACTATGAGTATAAAGATGCAGGCAGTTTGTTCGATGATCCCGTATTTCAAAGGCATTCAGAAGATTGGGTAAATTTCCATACCCGGTACATAACACCACATGGTTTTAGAACGGCGCTGAGTTTTGAACAGAATTAGAAATATCTCTTTGATTGTGAAATAATAAGATTTAAAAAAAGCTGTTTGGTATATTATTAACCACGTTAGGTTTCAGCTATGAAAAAGGAAGTACAGAAAAAAATTGTAGTCGCTCTCATCTTTTTAATACTGGTTTCAATCCCATTCGGGATGAAGAAATATGAGGAGCTCACCTCTGATAGTTTTGACGCAGATATAGAAATGGCGATGGAGAGGTACGGCTTTTTCCTTGAAGATATCACGCAATTTATTGGTGTGGATTTTGTACACCGAAGAGCCACTGTTGATGAAAAGCTACATCACATTCTGCCGCAAATCTCTTCTGTTGGAGCATCTGTCACCATTGTTGATTTTAACAATAACGGCCTCAATGATATCTTCCTCACCAACAGCGAGTTTGGTGAAATGAATGCATTGTATCAAAACCTGGGTGACGGAACATTTATTGATGTAGCTCAGGAGATGGGCATTGCCGACTTAAATATTCCCGGCCTTGGTGCTTCAATGGGTGCCATCTGGGGAGATTACAATAACAGCGGCTACGAAGACCTATTTCTCTACAGATGGGGCAGGCCGGAGCTTTTCAGAAATGAAAATGGACAGGGCTTCACACGTGTTACAGAACAGGCAGGGTTGCCTGAGCATATCAATGCAAATACGGCAATCTGGCTCGATTATAACCGGAATGGGTATCTGGATCTATTTATAGGTGGGTATTATCACGAAGATGTAAACCTCTTTGAGCTTGCAAGCACGCACATGATGCCCGATAGTTACGAGTTTGCAACCAATGGCGGGCTGAATTACCTGTTTGAGAATCAGGGTGATGGTACATTTGTTGATGTATCTGAGCAAGTTGGTTTACATGCCAGCCGAAGATGGACGCTTGCATCAGCCGCAGCTGATATTAATGATTCCGGATTTCCTGATATCATTTTGGCGAATGATTATGGCGTTGATGAGATTTTTATCAACCGAAATGGAGAATATTTTTTTAATACAGGGCAGGAGGCAGGCCTCGGGTTTATACCAAAAAGCGGTATGAGTGTTGCTATTGGTGACGTGATGAACCAGAACAGCTTTGCCATTTACATCACCAACATTTCAGAGGCAGGTGTGTTAATGCAGGGCAACAATTTATGGGTGCCTACCAGGCAGCGTTCCGGCGATATACCCCGGTTCAGAAATGTTGCCGGAAATATGGGTGTGGAAATTGGTGAATGGGGATATGCCGGCCAGTTTATTGACCTGAATAATAATGGCAATCTCGATTTGTACGTGGCAAACGGTTACGTATCTGATGAACCGGATACCGATTACTGGTATGATTATGCCCGCGTAGTGGGTGGTAACCGTGCCGTAATTATAGATGCTAACAACTGGCCCCCCATGAATAACCGAACGTTTTCCGGATATCAAACCAATAAGATTTGGCTAAACGACGGTGCAGGGCGATTTCGAGAAGTTGCACGAAGCGTTGGTGGCGATCTTAATCTAGACAGCCGCTCTGTTGCATATGCCGATTTGTTTGGAACAGGAGCCATGGATCTAATTGTTGCAAATCAGAATCAGCCGGTGGTTATCTATCGAAATCATGTAACGCCCGACCATAACTGGATTGGTTTTAAACTTGAAGGAACAAAGAGTAACCGAAGTGCGATTGGTGCTACAGTAATCTTACATCGTGAAGGTACAAGCACCCGGAAATTTGTAAGTGGAGGTGATGCTTTCAGTTCTCAAAGCCAGCGTGCCGTTCATTTTGGGCTTGGTACTGAGGATTCCATTCGAAGTGTGGAGATACGGTGGCCATCCGGAACGGTTCAAACCATTGACGGGTTGGAACTGAATCAATATCACAAAATCGTAGAGGCAACTGAGTAACTTGGCTTCTTCTCAACTCACCGATAAAATTAAAAACTTTTCTTTACCGCCGGGGTTGATTGGGCCGGTATTAATCACAGCAATTGTTGTTGCAGCTCATCTCTCATTTGGTATACTCGATGGTTGGCAAAAATTTGCCATAGCTCTCGCAGCAGCTTGTGTTACCGAAGCAGTTTTACACAAATTTGTTACCGGGAAGTGGAGAAACTTGTCAAGTGCCTATATATCCGGTAACAGTGCAGGTATTCTGGTCCGTTCTCCAATGTTATGGCCATTCGCGCTCTGTGCAGCCATATCTATCGCATCCAAGTATGTGTTCCGTTTTAAGGGCACGCATATTTGGAATCCCACAAACTTTGGTATTGTGGTGATGCTGCTTATCGCTTCTGATAGCATGGCAGTTCTGAGTATTCAGTGGGGCAGCAACATGTGGGCTATGGCAATGATCTGGCTTGTTGGCTTTTTTGTGATATCAAAAGTTAAACTGTTCCATATTTGCGCAGTTTACATGGTTTCGTTTTTTGCTTTTGCATGGCTTCGCAGCGTTTATACCGGTGGAATGTTTCTCGCTGAAGTGGCACCAATTACAGGGCCTATGTATCAGCTTTTTGTACTCTTCATGATAACAGACCCAAAAACAACAGTAAGCACTAAAAACGGCAGAATGATTGTTGCTTTTCTGATCGCACTCGTAGAGATGTTCTTTCGTTTAGGTGAAGCTGTTTATGCACCATTTTATGCGCTCTTTATAGTTGGGCCTATAGCCTTAATTATTGATAAGCTTTGGCAGGAGAGAAAAGAGAAGAACCTGAGCAAATCTGCAACGATAGCCTCTTAAATAGTCGCTCCTTAAGAACTCATAATGGCATGATTCTGGCCTGCACCGATAAAGGTTACCCAAGAAAAACAGAGCCATTTTTTTCCTTCTCTAACCCACTGCTCCATCCATTTCTTTAGGT
>SLLL01000112.1 GCA_007134085.1 Balneolaceae bacterium | reverse complement strand
TGAAGAATGCTCACGTAGATTGTAGCATTCTATACTACTTTTCTGAACCGGTTGATTTGAGAGAGTCAGCCGGTTTTTTTGTGCCATTCCGATAGATGCACTTCAACAACTACAATAGTCCTTCCAAAAAAATTTTCTTTAAAAGGAAAAAATTTATTGATTATCAATGAATAATTATTGATAATTGATCAGAAGCACTTTCTACCTATTGATAAATATTATGAATGTAAACAGAGAAAAAGGTATTTCAGCATCTCGGGTTTTGGCGTTTTTGTCGTTGGCCTGGGCTATAATGATGGCTGCTTTTACCGCTTATCTTTTAGCCATTTTTATTCATGATGGTGGTGTAGGTGGAGTGCCATTAGAAATTTCCTCCTCAGTAGCTGGAGATAAACTTTCGGATAAAATCGAAATTACTGATCGTAAAGAAATCGTTTTTGTGACCTTACCTTTCACTTTAGGGTTCAATGTATATCTACTTATGATTGCTGAACTGCTCAAATATGTAGCATTTATTGTGGCCTTTATCTTGCTGGCAAGATTTTTCAATTCTATTTCTAAAGAGCGGCTGTTCTCAATTAAAAACTCATTCTATTTGAAATTTGTCGGTTATGTTGTGTTTTCGGTAGGAGTGTATCACTTTTTTAGAAAATGGATTGTAAATCAGGCTATACAAAGTGAGTTAACAAAACAAGGCCTTAATTATAGCAGTACAGGTGGTTATGCCAGTGAGTTCATCATGCTTGGCATGGTAATTATGGTATTTGCATACATTTTTGAAGAAGGGCGAAAAATTTATGAAGAACAGGAGCTAACGATATGAAAGAGATGAAATCTACTTTAACAACAAAAGTTTTAATCTGGTTAAGCAATGGTATTTTAGCAGTCTGTTTAGCCGTGTTTTTTTATTCAGCCTATCTTTCATTATTCGGTATATCTGCCTTCGACAAAAAAATAAGTGAAGTGCAAGAAATTAGTCGTTTTACAAACGTTACAACTTCTATTTTGGGCAACACTTTTTTTTATCAATCTATTTACGATAACGAGAGCGACTCCTTCAAGGAGCATTATTACATCGTACCCAATAGTAGGGTTTACAGATTCAGCATAAATGAAGCCCCAAAAGTTCGTGCCCGTAAGCTTCAAGAAGATTTAAGTAGTAGAACCTGGTTTGGTTTTAGAACACGAAGTGTATATGCCGACGAGTCTGAAGTACCTTTAATTCTGGCGACGCCTGGCTTCGAGATTGAGGATAGAAGTGAATTAGATCGTCTCTTTAGGCTGGGGTATCTGTCATATACTGCGTATGCATTTTACTTAGCACTTCTCTTTTTGTTTGTTAGAAAGTTTTTTGTTGGCCTTAAAACAAGCACTTTTTTTACTCTCGAGAACAGCTTTAATCTGAAGGCTACAGGATGCATTGTGTTAGGTGCACCCTTTTTACACTACATATGGTATAAATTTATTGAAACGGCTCAAATCACAGAGATTGCTATTGAAGGGGCAACGCAACTTAGATTTTTTGGTTTCGCATTCAAATTTGAATTGCTAATTGCAGGTTTAGTGATTTTGGTGATCAGTAAAGCATTCGATCACGGAGTAAAACTTCAAAATGAGCAGGAGCTTACGATATGAAAGCAACAGGCCGCTGGTCTCTCGTTTCGTTTCTTCGGTTTATCGTGCAGTTTGCCTGGGCCGTTACACTTGTAACACTCTTTGCCCAGACTCTCTGGCTTGGGGTTACACTGTTTTTCTCAGAATTGATTCACTGGCCGGCGCCGGTCTTTTTAACACCGCAGGATGTTAACTTGATTTTCGAAGAGCTGCTTGAGGAGCAAGGAATAGCAGTTTATACCACTGCCGTAATCAGCGCTAACTACATGCTATTTGAAAAAGGCGGCTTGTCAGTTTTGCTTGCAACAGCTCTGCAGATCGGGTTAACGGCCTATATTTTCTATGCGCTTACCGTATTGAAACGCCCACTAAATTCTCTTGCTCTTGATAAAGTTTTTGAACCTGAAAATGCAGCTCAACTCCGGGTAGTTGCTCTTCTCGCACTCTTTGCAGCGCCACTTAAGTTTTTTTACCAGTGGTTCAGCTCCCGGCAATTTAACCGGATAGTTGAAACTGAAATTGTTGAGGTTGCCCTGCCTCCGTTCGATTTTACCCTGCTGCTGGCGGGAATGGTTTTATACACCTTTGCAGAGATCATGAAACGGGCAGCCACTCTTTATGAAGAACAAAAACTAACAGTTTAGAATAATCGGAGGAATATGAACGGCCTGTTAACAAAAGATTTTATTCCGCAGCCTCTGTTTCAGAAGATGTTCATTGGGATTGCTGTATTGTTGCTGCTCTTCATTTTGTATAATGGATTTCAGGAGGTTTCAACTTTTAATCCTCTGTTTGCTGGTGATGATGAGTTTAGCGAATCAACTACTGATGATTTTGAGATAGGTTTTCTTACGCTCTCAAGGGTAAATCATCAACAGGATAACAGCAGCGCTTCGAGCCGTATTGTTACGGTTACCGGTTTAACCCACCGGACGCCTCACCTTGTTATGTCGGCAGAAATTGAACAAGCAGGTTCTGTTGGCGCACTGCCCGGCATGTTCAGCCATCCTTCTTACCTGATTACAACAGCGAATGAAGCATTCTGGAAGCAACAATTTTACTTTCTTCTGCTCTTCTATTTTGGCGGGTTTGTACTGATTGGGTGTCTGTTCATTGTTATTGCTTATGATCTCTATCGCCAAAAACAGAGAATCTTTACCAAAAAAATGCAGAATATCGTTTACGGCTTGTTCGCCCTTTTCATGGGCGGATATATTCTGCATGCGGTTATCTACGGCAGAATGATTCACTACTTAAATACTAACCATGCCCTGGGAGAATCATTAACAGCTGGCGTTTCGCAGGAAATGTTCACGATTTCGATCTTTCTTTTTCTCATCATTGTACTCTTCGAAAGAGCCATTCCCATACAAAGTGAACAAGATTTAACCGTATAGCTATGATTGAAAAAATTAAAGATTGGATGGTTTGGGCGGAGACTTATCTTCTCTGGGGCATGATTATTGTACTCGTTGGCCTGTCGGTTATTTTCATATGGGAAGGTATTAATGATTTTCGAACATTCAATCAGATAATGCAGGATGAACCGATTACCGGGCTTGATGAATCAGAAATTAAAAAAATTAATCTGAGCTTTACACGCATTGAGACCGAATCCGGGAGGTACCGGTACGCTTCAGTTAGAAATCTGGTGTATCATAAATCGCAAGACGAAATAGCAGCTACACTTCAGCAGGCTGATGCAGACAGCCCAATTGCGGGTATTAGCAGCTCCCCTTCGTTCTTGATCAATGAGCAGCATACCGATTTTTGGCGTACTCAATTCATTTTACGATTAGTTTTACACTACGGCGGTTTGATTTTGTTATGCATCTTCTTTGGCATATTCGGGTATTTAAATCTGAAGCAAGATAACAAGCTCTTAACAAGGGAGGTTGAGCAACTTCTTGGGGCTTCGTTTTTCCTTGCTTTTATGGGATGGATTGGATACTACATGTTAAACAGATGGACCATCAGATTCCTGAATAGTGAGTTCAATCTCGCTGAATCTACGGCAGCGCTAGGTCCAAATGAGATCTTTTTTACCATGTTAGGGCTCATGCTTGCTTACTCACTTATAGCAAAAGCCGTTCCGGTGCAGGAAGAACAAGACTTAACCGTATAGCTATGGCCATCATCGTAAATCTCGACGTAATGCTGGCTAAACGGAAAATGAGCCTTACCGAACTCTCTGAAAAGGTAGATCTTACCATTTCCAACCTCTCCATTCTGAAAACCGGCAAGGCGAAGGCAATCCGCTTTTCAACGCTCGAGGCCATCTGCGAGGCGCTCGACTGCCAGCCGGGGGATATTCTGGAATTTCGCGAAGACGAATAGGGTCGAATAAAAAATCGGCGCTATTTGAAAATTTTTCTGTAAGGAATCTGCTGTTTCCGGTTCATACATATAAAAACTATGGAAACAGAAGAGTTTGATGCATCCCGGTTTTTGGGGAGAAGCGTTCGCGAAATGCGCCCCGACGAGCAGCCACGCGAAAAACTGATGAAATATGGTGCCGACAGCCTTTCGGATGCCGAGCTGCTCGCCATTTTATTGCGAACAGGTACCAAGGGGTTGAACGTAATTGAAACATCCCGTGCCCTGCTCGACCGTTTTGGCGGGCTGCGGAAACTATCAAAACAGAACTGGCAGGCGCTCAAAGTAATACCCGGTATTGCAGGGGTAAAAGCCATTACACTTGAAGCCGTTTTCGAGCTTTCCCGCAGGCTGCAGGTTGCCTCGCTGGGCGACCAGGTGCCCATGCACTCGCCCGATCTTGTGGCTGCCTTTTTCAGGCCACGCCTGCGCGACCTGCCGCACGAGGAGTTCTATGTTGCCTTTCTCAACAATGCGAGAGTGTTGATTGGCTATAAGCGCATCAGTTCCGGCGGCAGCAGGGCAACCATTGTGGATGTTGCCGAGGTAATGAGGCAGGCTATTATAAATCAGGCAACCAGTATTGTACTTGCTCATAACCATCCATCGGGATATGCAAAAGAGTCATCGGCAGATATCCGCCTCACCAAAAGAATTGCTGAATCTGGAGAGCTTTTGAATATCCCTGTGGATGATCATATAATCATTGCAGGAGATGAATTTATCAGCATGAAACGGAAAAAGCTTTTCTGAACACAACTTCACTTTGTGAAAAAATTTTTCAATTTGCTCAATAGTTCCCATCTGTTATATTAGTGTGTGGTTAAACATAATTTAGGGGTCAGCTATGGACTATTCACAACTTGTATTCGCTTTGAAAAGTGGTGATATGAAGACTGCAAATCGGCTAATTGGCGAAGCAACATTGATACTGAGAAAATATCTTATATCTAAAGTAAACGCTACTCCCAATGATGCTGATGATGCAATCCAGCAGATGTTTGAGTATGTAATTCCAAAAATTATTAGTGACGATATAACCAATCCCACCGGAATTCTTTCCTACATGCTTAAAGCTGCAAGGCACAGCTACTATAAAATTCTCCGCGATTTCGACCTTGATAAATTTGATGAATTAGAAGAGCAGCTGGTAACTGAAGCCGACCAGGCCTGGAAACTGATGGATGAAGAGCAGGCATCGTTGCTTATGCGCTGCATTGAAAGCCTGCGGAACGGTTACAGAGAGTTTGCTTCGTTTATTTTCTCCTACCCCGGGGCAAATACAGAAGATATCGCTGAAAACTTTGGGCTCACACCTGCCAATGCATGGACCCGTAAGCATAGAGTTCTTAAAAAGATAACGGATTGCGTAAACCTTCAGGCTTAACTTTTTTTAGAAAAAAGTGTAAGGAATCTTAAAAATTCGGTTCATACATACGAGAGGTTGTAGTTAAAAATTGAAACAGCAACTTTTTGTACTTAGAAAAAAACCATCAAATGAGCGAAAAAAAACATATCGAGATTCTAAAATCTATTGAAAAATTTATCCTTGGAGAGCTTTCACAATCCCAAATAGATGATCTTTGGGTTGAGTTTTTAAAAAATCCGGAGTACTACAAACTGTTCGAAACCGAACTTTACATGAGAGGCCTTGCTAAAAAAGGGGTGAAGCCAAACTTTTCTGATGACATAGATCAGGTAAACGAACCCGCAGTAAGTTACATCTACAAATACAGAGTGTGGTTTGCTGCTGCGGCTGCCGCCCTTCTCATCACAATCGGTTTACAGTTCTTTTCTATTAACGAGCAGCAGGCCATGCAGCAATGGGCCCTCTCTTCAATAGATACCAACGAAATGCTTGGCGCTGAAATTTTCCGCTCCGACGAGCCCGATGTTGCATCCATAGATATTGGCATTAATGAAGCTCTTGCACTCGCTTTTGATGAAGAAACGGTATTAGCGATTGAACGGTTCAGAGATCTTTTAGCACAGTCACCCACCGAAACACAACGTACCCGGATTGAGGTTAATCTCGGCATACTTCTCTATAACGTTACAGCTTACGAATCAGCAGCGGTTCATTTTGAATCTGCTGTCCGTTCAGAAGAAATCGACAGAAACCTCAAAGAGAAAGCGTACTGGTTTCTTGGTAATGCATACCTAAACATCGGGCAGGTTAATGAGGCAAGAGATGCGGTTTTTGAAGCATACACCCTGAGCGGCCGTTTTCAAAGCCCTGCCCTTGCGTTGCTTAAGAAGCTCGACCAGCGTCTTCAAAACGTTCCCCCTGACGCGGTAAGATAATTCTACACCATTTCCAACTCTTCATGAAGAGTTCTGGGAACCGGATCTGAGAGTTTTCTTGTATGATTCATCAGAAAATCGTGCACACTTATCTTCGGCTTGCCTTTACCGGCTACCATACGCTTGTATTTCCCATTACTTTTCAAAAGCCAGCGTTGAGAGTTATCTGAAAGATAGGCCTCAAAAAGGAAGTCCATATATCTCTTCAATGCTGGATGTTCAATCGGGGCAAGCAGCTCAACACGTGCATCGAGATTTCGGTGCATCCAGTCTGCCGAGCCGATGTAGTATAATTGATTGCCGCCATTGTGAAAATGATAACAGCGGGAGTGCTCAAGAAAGCGGCCTATAACAGAATGCACCTTGATATTTTCGCTCATCCCTTTTTTTTGCGGTATAAGCCGGCAGACCCCTCTCACAATCAGGTCGATTTTTACCCCCGCATTTGATGCCTCATATAGCCTTTGAATAATTAGCGGGTCTTCCAGGCTGTTCATTTTGGCTCGAATTCTTGCCTCACGTCCAGCCTCTGCTTCTGCAATTTCAGTATCAATCAGGTTCATAGTTCCGTTACGAAGATGCTTAGGCGCAACCAGGGCTTTTTTGAATGATTGATCGGGTGCATAGCCCGTAAGCAGGTTGAACACATCCGATACATCGGCTGCAAGATCTTGCCTGCAGGTGAAATAGCCGAAATCTTCGTAAAGCTGGGCCGTATCCGGATGGTAATTGCCCGTGCCTATATGCACATAGCGCCGGATTACTCCCTGTTCTTCACGTACTACAATCGTCACTTTTGTGTGGATTTTCAGGCCCGGTATTCCGTATGAAACATGCACACCGGCATTTTCGAGGCGGTGCGCCCACGAGATATTTCTCTCTTCATCAAACCGGGCTTTAAGCTCTATAAGAACGGCAACCTGCTTGTCGGCTTCGGCAGCTTTTATGAGCGCATGCATCAGCGGGGAGTCGCTCGATGTTCTGTAAAGAGTCTGTTTTATGGCAAGCACCTTAGGGTCGGACGCAGCCTCCTCTACAAACCGCTGCGTTGATGTTTCAAAGCTATGATAGGGGTGATGCACAATAAAATCTTCATTCCGGATGGTTTTGAATACACTTGGCGACTCTTCATCCATTGAATGCCGAAAAACAGGATGCAGCACTGGTGTCCACGGCTCGTCTTTCAGATGGGTAAAACCCTTAAGCTGGCGCAATTCCATGGCATCTGCAAGCCCGATTGGGCCCTCCATTTCGTAAACATCCCTTTTAGAAACACCGAGGTGATCATACAGATAGTTCTTCATATCGTTCGGCATCTTCTTGTCAATCTCAACCCGAACTACCTTGGCAAATTTCCTTTCGCGGAGCTCTTCCTCTATCATTTCGAGAAGGTCATCCGCTTCCTCTTCATTTCTTTCGATATCAGCATTTCGCGTAACCCGAAATACATGTGTTGCCAAAATTTCTACCCCCGGGAAAAAACGCTGCAATTTCTCCACGATCAAATCTTTCAGCGACAGCAGTATTACCTTGCCATCCCGGTTTTCCAGTTCTATCCATCGCGGCCGGTTTGATGGAATTTTTATTCTCGCAAAAAGTTCTTTGCCGGAGCGCTTCTGCTTCAGCTT
>SLLL01000132.1 GCA_007134085.1 Balneolaceae bacterium | reverse complement strand
AACCATTTTTTTTAATAATGGAGATGGTACATTCAAAGCAGAAGAATTACCGGTTGAGGCACAATTTTCAAAAATATTCGGGATTCAAACAAGAGATTTTACCGGAAATGGATACTCCGATATTTTGATAACAGGCAATCTTGCCGGTGCGGATTTAAAAGTGGGGAGCTACAATGCATTTAATGGCCTGTTGCTGGAGGGAGTTGGAAATGGCTCCTATTATGAGCTTCCGATTCGAAGGTCCGGTTTCTTTTTTCCAGAATTTGGCCGGGAAATTATACCGATTGGAGAGTCATATTTTGTTATATCACAATTTGATGGCGATTTCAGATTGGTACGAATAATCGGACAGTGATACCCGTAAATTTGATTTATTGTTCTTCTGATTGTAATAATATATAAACAAAGAATTTTAGTTTATGGTAATGCAAATGACAAAAGGGTACAGCAATAGGCAGTACAAAAACATCGAATTCTTGTCAAATTCACCATTTTTTGTAATTCATAGGTGTAAATTTAAATGAAAACCTATATGAATTCATTTTAATAAGACAAGGTGGCCTTAATTGAAAAAATTTTTGATTTACTTTTTTTAAAATTGGAAGGGCTTTTTTATAATTAGAACAATCGGTTGTTTAGAGATTAATAAACAATTATCGAATTGTTAGTTTACTGTATCAGTCCAGCTACAAAATTGACCCGCTCTCTTGCTCTGCATAGAATCTCACCATTCAATCAGTGTACTGATCTTGTCCTTTTTTTAACTCTTCTTACAGTACACGTTTCTTTACAGCCGGGTTATCTACCTTAATCAAAATCATAACCACAAGGATTCAGTATGGAAGACAAAAAGATACAGATGGTGTATCATTCTGCAACCTTGCTTAGCTCGAAAGAGTTATCAGGAAAAGTTGCACGTTTAAGCACCAAGCTATTCCGTATTTGTTTTTCGGTTCTCATGTTACTTGGTTTAACTGTTGGCAGCGTTTTTGCGCAAAGCCATACAGTAACAGGTACCGTAACCGACTCAAATACTGGTGAATCATTACCGGGTGTTAATATCATGGTAGTGGGAACAGAATCAGGTACAACTACCAATATTGACGGTGAGTACACACTCACTATTCCAAGTCCGAACGAATCACTCCGATTCACATATATTGGTTATCAGGCATTAGTAGTGCCCGTTAACGGACGAGAAGTTATTGATGTACAATTAGAATCTTCAGTTATTAGTGGTGAAGAGCTGCTCGTAGTAGGATATAGTGTACAGCAACGAAGAGATATGACGGGATCTATTGCCGTTGTAGATATGGGCGACTTTGAGCGCCTTTCAGTATCCGGAGATATGGTATCCAAGCAGCTGCAGGGTGTAGCTTCAGGGGTATCGGTTGTATCATCAGGCCAGCCAGGTGAAAGCCCTGATATCAGAATTCGCGGTATCAACACCTTCGGAAACAATGCACCACTTGTTGTAATCGATGGTGTGCCGGGCAATATGAATAACCTCAACCCAAATGACATTGCGAACATACAGGTACTTAAAGATGCATCAGCTGCATCAATCTATGGTGCGCGTGCTTCAAATGGTGTTATCGTAATCACCACAAAGCAAGGCGGTGGTTCAGTAGAAGTTAATTATCGTGGGTCTTACGGTATTGACTGGCAGGGAAGAGATAACCCCTGGGATATTGCTTCCCCACAAGATCATGCTAACCTTGTCTGGACGGCATTGGCAAACTCAGGGGCTCCTCAGCAACATCCACTCTATGGAAGCGGTGCAACACCACGATTGCCTGATTTTATTGCCCCTGCCGGTGCTATGGAAGGTGATGTAAATTTTGATGATTACTTTGTGATCCCGGAATATACTGACGCAGCATTGTTAGGCCAGTTTTTCCGTATTACACGCGCTAACCATGAAGGCACAGACTGGTTCAATGAAATTTTCAGAACAGCCAACACAGCACAGCATGATATTTCTGTAAGTGGTGGTAGTGAAATTGGAAACTTCCTTTTCTCTGTTAATTATCTCAATCAGGAAGGTACGCTGATGAGAACTTTCCGTGAAAGAGTTTCACTTCGTGCTAACTCATCATTTAATTTAGGCGAAAACTTCAGAATTGGTGAAAACCTGCAATATACCGTAAGTGAGGCGCCTCAGGTAGCTTCCCTTACAGAAGGTAGTGCCATTGGTATGTCGTTCCGGGCACAACCAATTGTACCAGTTTATGATGTTATGGGTAACTTTGGTGGCCAATCCGGTGCAGGTTTAGGTAATGCTGCAAACCCGGTTGCGGTTATGGAACGTACGCGTAACAATGAATCTCAAACAAGAAACCTTTTCGGTAATGTTTTTGCAGAATGGGATGCGCTCGAAAATATTCGAGTACGAACAAGTTTTGGTGGTGAACTTTGGAACTGGAGCTCAAATTCATTCAGTTTCCCAACTTACGAAGAGCAGGAAAACAGCCCAAACAATCAGTTTAATACCAGCCAGGGTAACGGCTACAACTGGACCTGGACAAACACTGTTCAATTCAGAGAAACATTCGACAGACACAATGTTGAAGTTCTTGTAGGTACAGAAGCCTACCAGAATGCCGGCGAGCAAAGAAATGCTAACATACAAGGTTTCTTCTCATTCGATCCTAACTTTGTGAGTTTAAGCACAGGTTCAGGCACACCTGTTGTTTCAAGCTGGAAATGGGAAGATACGCTTCTCTCTTACTTTGGCCGATTAGACTACATTTTTGATGACAGATACATTCTTGGTGTTACTCTGCGCCGTGATGGTTCCTCAAGGTTCCTGAACAATCAGTGGGGTTGGTTCCCTGCTGCAAGTGCCGGATGGAGGATTAGTAACGAGAGCTTCATGGATGGTATAGATTGGATTAGTGACCTTCGTATTATTGGTGGGTACGGTATTATGGGTAACCAGATCAATGTTGATCCGGCTAACTCATTTACATTATTTACCGGAGACCAGAATAATTCATTCTATTCCATCAATGGCAGCAACTCAGCTATTGCAGAAGGTTTCAGGCTACAAAGAATTGGGAACCCCGATGCACAGTGGGAGAAAAACGTTACCGCAAACATCGGTTTCGACGGTAGCTTTTTTGATGAAAGATTCCAGCTTTCAGTAGAATACTACTGGAAAGATGTTCAGGATCTTCTCTTCAACCCGGTACTTATTGGTGCATCAGGTGTGGCAACAGCTCCTTTCATAAACATTGCAAATATGAAAAACCGTGGATTGGATATGAGCTTTGCTCACTTCGGCCAGTTTTCTACCAACCTTCAGTATAATGTGAATCTTACCTTTACATCATACACAAATGAAATAGTAAGTATTGCAGATGGAATTGATTTCTTTGCTCAGGAAGCAAGAAGATGGCCGGGCAACCAGTTCATCCGGAATCAGGTAGGAAGCGCTGTTTCTTCATTCTTTGGTTATCAGGTAGAAGGCTTCTGGCAGAGCCAGGCCGAAATTGATGCTGCCAATGCAGGTGCGCCAAGCGGCACATACCAAACCGATGCAGGTGTTGGGCGATTCAGATATGCAGATATAACCGGCGATGGACAAGTAACACCAGATGACAGAACCATTCTTGGTAACCCTAATCCTGATTTTACATACGGAATCAGCATGGGCCTAAACTACAAAGCGTTTGATGTAAGTATGTTTTGGTACGGTTCACAAGGAAATGATATCTGGAATCAGGTTAAGTACTGGACCGATTTCTATCCTTCGTTTATCGGTGCGAAAAGCAACACCGCCGTATACGATTCCTGGAGGCCGGATAACCCAAATGCTACAGCTCCAATACAGGAGAATCAGAGTTCATTTAGTACCGATGGTGTACCAAACTCTTACTATGTAGAGGATGGATCATATCTGAGACTGAGAAACTTACAGGTTGGCTACACACTACAGCCTGATATGTTACAACGAATCGGTATCCGCAACCTGAGATTATATGTACAGGGTAATAACCTTGTCACATTTACAGGTTACAGTGGGCCGGATCCTGAAATTGGATTTTATACAGGTAGTGGTGCTGGCGGTGGTTCTACCAACTTTGGTATTGACGAAGGCCAGTATCCAACCCCAAGACAATTCATCTTTGGCATCAATCTCTCAATTTGATGAGCCAGAATAGAATTGCACCAAGAATGTTTAAAAAAATGATAGATATGAAATCAAAATTGAATATCCGTAACAGTTTAGGAGTCATGTTAGTAGCAGCAGTAATGTTTGCTTTCTACGGATGTGACGGTTTCCTTGATGTGCCTGCCAAAGGTTCATTAAGTGAAGATGTACTGGCGAATGATCAGGGTGTGCAAACACTTCTGATTGGAGCATACGCCGTATTAGATGGTGCTGGCATTGCCGGCCTTCCATGGGAGGCCGCAGGCCATAACTGGATCTATGGCAGTGTTGTTGGTGGCGATGCTCACAAGGGTACAGAACCCGGTGACCAGAGCGCCATAAACGCTATGATGGCAGGGCTCTTTTTACCGACCGAAGGTTTTTATAACAACTTCTGGCGTGTAAAATATGAAGGTATTTCGAGGGCCAACGCTGTTATCAGGGTTGCTGCCAATGCCACTGATATGACAGATCAGGAAATAGCACGAACTGTAGCTGAAGCCCGTTTTCTGCGAGGCCACTATTACTTCGAATTAACCAGAATGTTTGATAGGGTACCCTGGATTGATGAGACAATGTTAGATTTCGATCAGCCGAATGATCGTGTACTATGGCCGGAAATTGAAGCAGACTTCCAGTTTGCTTACGATAACCTGCCTGATGTACAGTCTCAGCGTGCACGAGTTAACCGCTGGGCAGCTGCCTCTTATCTGGCAAAAGTGTATATGTATCAGGATAAATTCGCTGAAGCAAAAGCACTTTATGATCAAATCATTCCTAATGGCGTAACCTCTCAGGGTGTATCATACGACCTCGCTGCAGGTTACTGGGATAACTGGAACCCTGCATTGGAAGACGGGCTCCCGGAAGCAGTATTTTCAATCCAGCAGGTTGCTAATGATGGTTCAGGAACCATCAACAATGCAAATCAGGGAATGATGCTTAATTTCCCGAACTCTGCAGAGCACAGATGTTGTGGTTTTTACCAGCCCACTCAGGATTTGGTAAACTCATACAGAACCGATAATGGATTGCCAATCTTACATGAATTTAATGATGAAATGGTAACCAGTGATCAGGGTGTTCCATCAAATCAGCAATTCCAGTTATATGAAGGCGAGCTCGATCCAAGGTTAGACTGGAATGTTGGCCGCCGCGGTGTAGCTTACCATGATTGGGGGCCATTTCCTGGACAGCGATGGGTACGTGACCAAAATTATGGTGGTGCTTATTACGCCAAGAAAAACGTATACTGGAGATCTCAGGAGCAGTTTGCTGACAACTCATCATGGGCACCCGGTACGGCGATCAACATTCCTGTAATTCGTTTTGCAGATGTTCTTCTGATGGCCGCTGAAGCTGAAGTAGAAGTAGGTTCACTTGAGCAGGCACGTGCATACGTAAACCGTGTAAGAGAAAGAGCTGCTCGCGAAGACACATGGGTAAGCAATGACCTAAACCGTGAGTTTGCAGCTGCTGTTGTAAACAGCGAAGCTGAAATGCTTTCACTTAGTGTAACTGCAAACCAATGGGTTGTTAGAAATGACAATGGCAAAACCTACACCTACTTAGGTGGCGGCGTTGGTGATATTAACAATTGGAACGAGTACGCGGATCCCAATTATAATATATCTGAATACACAACTCCATGGAGTGATGCTACCGTAGCACGTGATGCCGTTCGATTTGAAAGAAAAATTGAGCTTGCGATGGAAGGCCATCGTTTCTACGACCTCGTTCGTTGGGGCATTGCTCAGGAAGAGCTTACTCGCTTCTATAACTATGAAGGAAACCTCTTCCCCGGAAATGGGTTTTCTAACGCTCAGTTCAGAAGCGGAATTTTCCCGATTCCTCAGGCACAGATTGACATTAGCCAGGGGCAGTTAACACAGCACCCAGGTTTCTAAATGCTTTTGCATTTTTGAATAAATCTGCGTGAGTGCAAAACAAACGCAAGGGGGCACAGCTTAATGTTGTGTCCCTTTTTTTATCTTTTCATCTCTCTGTCGAGAAGAGCCACAGCATTAAAAGCTGATTGCACTACGAGAGGAATTCCACCTCCCGGATGGGTACTACCGCCAACCATGTACAGATTTTTTAGGCCTCTCAGCTTATTCCTTGGCCTTATAAAAGCTGCGAATTTACTGTTTGATGACGTTCCGTATATACTCCCACGATTGGATCTGTAAAGATCATAAAAATCTTTTGGAGAGATTATTTTCTGATATTCGATGGAATCTCTCAAACCATCTAAACCGCGCTTTTTGAGCTCTTTTATGATAAAATCTGAGTAATGTATGGATAAACTTTCCCAATTTTGGCCATCTGAGAGATAGGGTGCATTAATCAGAATAAAAAGGTTAGAGGAGTTTTTTGGTGCATGTTCAGAATCAGAATAGGATGTGTTAGCTACATAGATAGTAGGATCATCAGGCAGTTTTTGCTCATCAAAAATATCGCTGAACTCCTTCTCATAATCTGCTGAGAAAAAGATGTTGTGGTGCTTTAGTTTGTTCCATTGCTTTTTACAACCAAGCATCAATACAAAACCGGAACAGGATGGCTCAATAGTTTGCTGTTTCTTTTTTTTGCGGGTTGATACCGCATCATTTGGCAATAGGTTAACTATTGTTTCGGTAGCATCAGAATTAGAAAAAATCAGATCGCAATAGATCTGTTTTTTGTCCTTCAAGATTACAGCTGTAGCTTCATCAAATTTTACATCGATGGAGTCAACTTCAGAATTAAATTGAAAAGTAACGCCCAAAGATTCAGCAAGTTGATATAGTGCTTCAGCTATTTTGTACAAGCCACCTTTCACATAGTAACCGCCCTGATTTAGCTCAACGTGGGGAATTACATTCAGTGTGGCCGGAGCCTGAAAAGGAGATGAGCCGTTGTACGTAGTAAATCGCTTGAAAAATTGGCGTAAATAAGGAGATGATACATACTCATCCACTTTTGATGATACAGTGGAGAACGCATCAATATCCAGAAATTTGAGGGGGTTAACTTTCAGCAGGTCTTTCGTATTGTAGAGTGGATTGAACAAAAATGCATCAGCTGTTTTGTTATAGATCTCTTCAGACCTATCTAAAAATCGAGAATAATTGTTGCTGTCTTCCGGAGCAAAATTAGCTATCTGTGCTTCAGTTTTATTTCTGTCTGCAAAATTATCAAAGATGGTGCCATCCGGATAAATATATCTGCAAAGTGGTTCAAGCTCTTCGTATATAAGATAGTCATCCAGATTTTTTCCACATTCTTGGAAAAGATTTTCAAGAAGAAACGGCATTGTAAGAAGGGATGGGCCGGTATCAAATCGATACCCATTCTCTCTAACCTGATTCATTTTACCACCAACTGTACTGTTTTTTTCCAGTACTGATACCTGAAAACCTCTGTTTGCAAGCAGCACAGCTGATGCCAGCCCTCCAATTCCTGCACCGATTATTACAGCATGTTTCATTGAACTAAAATAAGATGAATATGTGCATTATTTACGTGTAAGCTTAGCTACAGCCTCTATATGATATGTTTGAGGAAACATGTCAACTGGTTGAATCCGTTCAACATGGTAAAACTGTTTCAAAATTTGCAGGTCTCTTGCCATTGTAGATGGGTTACAGCTCACATAAACAATTCGTGGTACATTAAGCTTTGTAAACATGGTTACTACATCAGGGTGCATGCCAGACCGAGGAGGGTCGGTGATAATGCAGTCCGGGTGGCCATAATTGGCAAGAAATTCGTCATTCAGTGTGTCTTTCATATCGCCCAAAACAAACTCTGCATTTTCTACTTTGTTTTGCTTTGCATTGGCTCGGGCATTTTCAACTGCAACATCAACTATTTCAATTCCAAGTACTTTTTTGGCTTTGTCTGCCATGTAGAGGGATAGCGTTCCCACACCACAGTAGAGATCAAAAAGCTTGGCTGCATCGTTGAGTTGCGCAAAATCCCGGGCTACGGCATAGAGTTTTTCAGCTTGTTTAGTGTTGGTTTGAAAAAAGGCATTCGCATGAATTTTAAACGTATGATTGCCTATTCGATCTTCGATAAACCCGGGTCCGTGTATAAGGTTTTCGTAGCGTCCAATCGCCGTTGGATTTGGCTGATCGTTTACATTATTAACAATAGTTGTAATTGCCGGAAATTCACCGAGTAAGCTATCAGCTAAAGGTTGAATAATACCGGGATCATCTCGGAAAGTTACCAGGTTAACCATCAGATCATCATTATAATGTGAATTTCTGATAACCAAATGGCGCATAAATCCATCTTTCTTGAATGTATCGAATGCAGGAATTGCATTTTCAAGGCAATAATTTCTTACGAAATTTAATATCTGATACGAAATCTCCGGCTGCAGATGGCATTCGTTGAGATTAAGGATTTTATCAAATCTGCCAGGAGCGTGTAAACCAGCTGAGAAACCTGCGTCATCAACATATTCATCTGATTTGATCTCTTTTTCGGTTAACCATCGCCTTGTGCCAAAACTGTACTCCATTTTGTTGCGATAATAAAATGCTTCATCACAGCCGATGATTGGAGCAACAATATCAGGACTCAGGCCGGCAATTCTCTCGATATGATCGCGCACATGCTGTTCTTTTATTTTCAGTTGATCGGGATAGGAGAGATGCTGCCATGTGCACCCACCACATACATTAGCATGGCTGCATTTTGGTTCAATACGAAGGTGAGAGGGCTCTTTAATTTGAAGTAGCTTGGCCTCCAGATACTTTTTTTTCTTTTTTATGATGCGGGCTTCAACAATATCTCCCGGGGCTACACCTGAAACAAAGAGAGCCTGGCCTTCAAGTTTTGCTACGCCTTTTCCTTTGAACGCGGTTGATTCAATTTCAACCTCAACCACCTGACCTTTTTTTACTGCCATTAAATAATTGTTTAATCCGCCTCATATTGAGATTCCAACAGGATGCTGAATGCCGTATCAACACCAATACTCTCTGTTAGTTTTTTCATGGTCTGCTCAAGCTGTTTCATTACCTGTGTTGATACAGATTCAAGAAACTTTACGGCTGTTTCCGGATGCCGCTTTTTAAGCGTTTCGAAATCGGGTTTAAAAAAACCAAGAAGTGTACAGTCTGTAAGGCACTGTGCAGATGAGAGCCGTTGAATTTCGTAACCGATGCTCATGGTGCCAAATTCGGATGGTGCATGGATATCTATTTCAAACTTTTTGTCTTCACTTTCTGTATTGGCAGTTACTGCCAGTTTTACACTGCCTTCTTCAATAAAGTACATTCCCGTACCGGGATCGTTTTGATAATAAATAAATTCCCCCTCTTTATATTTTCGCCTGTGGCAAAGCTGTAACAGTTCATATCTCTCAAGCGGACTCATGTTGGAAAGCAGTTTAGAATTAAAAACAATGCTTCCCTGGCTTTTTAGTTTTTTAAAATCACTTTTTGTAAACATAGTCTGTAATGTTAGAATGAATGTCCTATTCCAAAGCTAAAATATGGCAGCCTGTTTTCCAGCCACCCTTCCTGAAGATCGTGCACTCTGTAGGTTAGGTCGAACCGAAAAACAATGAATTCCCAGTCGAGGCGAATTCCAAAACCGGAACCTACGGCAAGTTGCTTATAAAATGAATCTAAGAAAAATTTACCGTCTCTAAGTAACTCAACATCATCTTCATCGCGAAAAGTATTTCGCGGGCCATACCACACATTACCTGCATCTGTATGCCACGCTAAAAACCATTGGGCATTAAAAACATCACGCAGGAAAATGGTTCTGTACTCCTTGAAAAATGCTAGCTTAATTTCACCACCTGGAATACTCAGGTCATCGGGGCTAATAGCGCCAGGGCCAAGCCTGAAAGGGTTCCAGCCACGAATGTCATTACTGCCGCCGGCAAAAAATCGGCGGTTAAGGGGAATTGTTTCGCTATCGCCAATAGGCTGTGCTATACCAGCAAAAGCCCTGAAAGCGAGTACGGAGTTTTGTGTAAGCGGAATATATCTTCGATAATCGGACGAGAACTTTATAAATCTGCTGTACGATAAATCATTTGAAGAGAGGCCAAAAGGCGATGGGAGAGAGCCTTCAATTTCACCGGGGTTGCTTATGTATCTGTCGATTGCGTAGGGTATGTTACCGGCTAACGAGAGAGAAAATTCCGCAAAATGGCCATAATCACGTTTTATCAGATGCGTATTTTGGCTACGAAACGTGTAACGGATAATGGATGAAAACTGAGGGTTAAAGTCTTGTTCAATTCTCAGAAATTCAAAAGAGCCTTCGCCAAACTCATTAATCAGATTTTGTCTGAACTGTTCTGATGGGTTGGTGTCAACGATGTCGAGCTCTAAAAGGTCGAACAAACTTGTATAGCGCGATGAATGCCTGAACTCATATCTTAGGTTGAATCGAATATCAGAGTTAATATCAAAAAAGAGTTGGTTCGATTGGCTGTACGTTAGCGAATACCTGGTTCGTGCACTCTCTACAAATCTGCTGTCAGTCAAAAAAGAAAATGGGAAATTGAGCCTTGGAACAGAGTATTCTGCCCTAACTTCATAACTTTGAAAAATTGCAGCACCTGAGGATGTTCGCCTGCCAGTGGTATCTCTCGGTGCAATCTCACTCAACGTTCTTGATGAAACAAATTCAAAACTTGTGTTTATGCCAAAAGTTAGGTTTTCGGCCATGCCAAACACATTGTTGTTGGTATAGTTTGCACCCGCGCCGGTACCAAATCCATAACGGCGCATGCCAAAGAATTCCGCCCTTAGGGAGTGTTTTGGTATGGTTTGCAGGTCAAAATATACCGGAATAACTGAGTCGGAATAGTCGGGTAGCGAACTGTCTTCACTTAACCCAAAACGGTTAATCAGTATGTTTCCAAGATTCTGAAAAGAATTAATCGACCTGAGATACGCAGATTGATCAAAAGTATCACCCGGCCGGAAATGGATCTGCTCTGTTAGCAGGCCGAATCGTGTTTGAGCCTCTTTCTGTTTTTGCATTCGTATAGCATAACCTTCGAGGGTATAGGGAGGGCCTTCTCTTGTTTCAGATTCATCAAATTCATCGCCACCATCGGGGCCGGCAAGATTAATTTGAACATCCCCAAAAGTGTAAATTTCGCCTGGACGAATTGCAAACAACACATCAATGGTGGTAGGGTCGTCGCTATCGCGTTTTAGCAGAGCCCGAACGGAATCACGAACAACGGATGCAAAGCCTTCATTTTTCAAAAAATTTATGACTCTTGTTTGCTCCTCACGCAGTTGCTGCGCTCTGTACCTGCCATTATGGGAAAAGGTAGAATCATCAAGCATTTGGCCCGAAAAAACACTGTTACGGTAGAAATTGCGAAGTAGATTCTCTTCTTCGAACTCGGGCAGCCCAGTGAATGATACTGATCGAATTGACGATTCAGGGCCTTCACGAATTAAAAAAGATACTTCATATCTGTTTTCCCGAAACTCGATTATGCTTGTATCAACTTCTACTTCGAAAAAACCAAGATTTTCATAAAAAAGCTTAATTCGCTCTATATCATTTGCTACAACTTCGCGGTTCAGTAGGCTTGGAGATTCGCCCACACCAAAAACCTGCCATATGTAGTACCAGGGGGTAAATCTCCTTATGCCCAGAAATTCACGATTGGTTCTGGTTCGTACAAGAGTGGTGAGCGCTCTGTTTGATACATTTCTATTGCCTGTGAAGCGGAGCCTTCTAACAACTCCTTCTTCTTCATCAGCTGAAATTTCTTCAGTTGTGAATTCTCCATTTTGTTGAGCGTACGAAGGCTCTTTGATGAACAGAAAGGCAAATATGAAGAGAAACGGCAGAAAATATTTTATCACTAATCAGATCATTTTCAGTAAAAATTGGCTTTAATAAACCCTGCCTTCCTAACGGAATGTTTCGATCAGAAGTACATCAATTTTTCGGCCTATACATCGTCGTAATCAAATCCTTCGTCTTCTTCACCATGGAAAAAGTCCTCTTTTCGAATATAATCGGGCCAAATATCTTCTATACCTTCATAAATGGTTTCTTCTCCCTCTTCAATCTCTTCTAGCTCGTAAAGGTTATTGATGGCTTGCTGTGGCAGGCCATTCCTTTCAGCCCATTCAATTAGTTCCTCTCTTGTTGCTGGAAATGGTGCTTCATCGAGTGCAGCGGCTAATTCTACTGTCCAAATCATAAGTTTGTTT
The DNA here is from genome assembly GCA_007134085.1 of Balneolaceae bacterium. Taxonomy (GTDB): domain Bacteria; phylum Bacteroidota; class Rhodothermia; order Balneolales; family Balneolaceae; genus Rhodohalobacter. The sequence goes on along the minus strand of SLLL01000132.1, from coordinate 12,579 downwards.
TAATTATGTCGTTTAATGAATTTGTTTCTTTGTTAGTATTAAACAGTTCTTGAGCAGGAATGCAAATAAAACCGCACGAAATTACAACTTTTTTTTCTAACTACTCTAATAGGTGAATCAAATATTTTTTATCTTGACTCAGTTTAACAATTACAATACAAATCAATTAGGTTTAGTTTATGAGCATGCCAGGCGGTTTTGAAATGGTTATTATTGTCCTCGTGATCCTCCTGCTTTTTGGAGCGAAGAGAATTCCCGAGTTGGCTCGAGGTATCGGACAGGGTATCAATGAGTTTCGAAAAGCTTCTGACGATATCAAAAAAGAAATTGATAAAGGAAAGAACGACATAGAAGAAGCAACCAAAGTCAAAGAAAAAGAGACAACTGAAAAATAACCGGCTAGTCTAAATGAAAAATTTGCTCTCTGTTCAGGAGCAACTCAAATCCGGAAAGGTAACCCTCACTGAAATCACGGAAGGCTACCTTAACACCATCAAATCACGCAATCCGGAAATAAACGCTTTTGTTCATGTGGATGAAGATGATGTGCGCAATCAGGTTTCATCCATCCAAAAAAAAATAGATGATGGCACTGCCGGTACTCTTGCCGGGGCAGTTGTTGGCGTTAAAGATGTGATATGTGAAGCTGGAAAAAAAGTAACCTGCGCAAGCCAGATCCTTCACAACTTTGAAAGCGTTTATGAGGCAACTGTAATTCGCAAACTAAAAGCAGAAGATGCCCTTCTTATTGGCCGCGCTAATATGGATGAGTTTGCGATGGGGTCATCCACCGAGAATTCAATCTTTGGCCCGTCTAAGAACCCGGTTAATACAGAGTATGTTACAGGCGGGTCGAGCGGTGGCAGCGCGGCCGTTGTAGCAGCTGACATGTGTGACGTTTCCCTCGGATCAGATACCGGAGGCTCTATACGTCAGCCGGCATCATACTGTGGCGTGGTTGGGCTCAAGCCAACATATAGTAGAGTTTCCAGATACGGGCTTGTTGCGTATGCATCATCATTTGATTGTATCGGGCCGTTTTCAAAGAATGTGACGGACGCTGCAATCATGCTGAAGTACATTTCCGGACACGACCCTATGGATAATTCATCATCAGACGAGCCTGTTGGTAATTACCTTGCCGATCTTGATTCATATGACTCATCACTGAAAGTAGGAGTGCCGGAAGAGTACTTTGGAGAAGGCCTCGACCCTGAAGTGAGGCAGATCATCGAAGATCAGCTTAAAGCCCTTGAAAGTGAAAATGTGGAGCTGATTCCGGTAAAACTTCCCCACATGAAGTATGGAATAGCCACATATTATATTTTGGCAACAGCCGAAGCTTCCAGTAATCTCGCACGGTTTGATGGTATTCGATACGGCCATCGGGCAGATCATAAGAAAGTGGAAGAAGAGCTCTCGGCAGAAAGAGCGCAAATCAAAGAAGCGTTTAAGGGTAAGAGTGCTGCCGAAGTAGATTACGCTATGAGCAAGCTGGATTCGCAGCTCATCAGGCTTTATAAAAAGTCTCGAACAGAAGGTTTCGGTACAGAGGTAAAGCGGCGTATTTTGCTCGGTACCTATGTACTCAGTGCCGGTTATTACGATGCCTATTATGCAAAAGCACAGAAAGTGCGCAGGCTTATTAAGAACGACTTTACTGAGGCTTTTAAACAGGTTGATGTGATTGTATCGCCAACGGCCCCAACCACGGCATTTAAACTTGGCGAAAACCTCAATGATCCGCTACAGATGTATCTGAATGACGTGTACACCATATCGGCAAATCTTGCCGGAATCTGTGGCATTAGTGTACCAGCAGGCACTCACTCGAACGGTTTACCGGTTGGCATTCAGTTTATGGGGAATGCTTTCAGGGAATCTGATATTCTTCGCGCGGCCAAACGCATCGAAAACCTTCACCAATAATTCAAAAGAGCACTTTTTGAACCGGTTAAACTATAAAACCGTACTCATAACCGGAGCAACATCAGGGATAGGGGAAGCAACAGCAAGATTATTTGCTGAACAAAAGTGCAGGTTGATTCTCACGGGCAGGCGGGAGAAGAGGCTTAAAAAACTCTCAAATTCACTTTCCGGCCAATTCAAAGTTACTGTACAAACATTCGCCTTTGATGTTCGAGACAGAGAAGAGTGCAAAAAATGTGTAGATGCCATTGAGCAACCGATTGATATCCTCATCAACAACGCCGGGCTTGCTTCCGGGTTAGATGCTATCGACTCCGCTGATTTTAGTGATTGGGATGCCATGGTTGATACTAACATTAAAGGCCTTCTAAGCATGACACGCTTCGTTTCAGAACGAATGAGACAAGTGAATAAAGGGCATATTATAAATATCGGATCTATTGCCGGGCATGAAGCGTACCCGGGTGGTTCAGTCTATTGTGCTACTAAGCACGCTGTGAAAGCGATAACTCAGGCTGCTAAGATGGATCTAAGCGGTACCAATATCCGGGTTAGTTCGGTATCTCCCGGCCTTGTGGATACAGAATTTAGCACTGTACGCTTTCACGGTGACAAAGAAAAAGCTGATAAAGTATATGGCCGTCTAAAGCCACTTACGGCAGAAGACATCGCAGAGATTATTCTGTTTGTGGCCAATCGCCCCCCACACGTAAACATTCTTGATACTATTGTGTTGCCCGTAGCTCAATCATCTGCCACAATAGTACATCGTTCTGATCAATAAAATCTGTATTTTCTGGCTGATTTAGATTGGCTGAAACAGAACAAATTTACATCATTATGTATCGATTTATTTTTTTTGCGGCATTTATATTCTTCTTGATACTTTCAGCCAGTTGCAGAAGCGATGACGGTTTTGAGTTCAGCGAACAGGGCAGGTTTGTACCGGCTTTTTCTTCTGAACGGGCTTTCCAGTATATAGAAGATCAGGTTAATTTTGGCCCGAGGGTGCCCAACACCGAGGCCCATCGACAGGCTATTCAATATTTCAACGATCACTTCAGAGAAACAGCCGGCAGCAATGCTGTATATGTACAATCGTTTCAGCAGGTGGTTTATGGCGATACATTAAATCTTTACAACTTGATAGCAGCCTTTGGAACCGAGCATCAGGATAGAATTCTTCTTGCCGCACATTGGGATTCCCGGCCAAGGGCAGAAGAAGATCCTAATGACCCCGATAGCCCTATTTTAGGAGCTGATGACGGAGGTAGCGGTGTTGGTGTTCTGATGGAATTTGCTAACATTTTTACAGAGCACCCATTGCCAATAGGAGTGGATATTATTCTTTTTGATGGTGAGGATTATGGTAAGGAATCTGATTTAGATCACTACTTTCTTGGATCACGCCATTGGGGTAATAACCCTCCTGTACCTGGTTATAATCCACGGTTTGGTATTCTGTTGGACATGGTTGGCGGTGAGAATGCACTATTTCCCAAAGAGGGCTTTTCCATGCAATTCGCTCCCTCATTGGTTGATGAGATTTGGTCGATCGCAGCAGAGTTTGGGCATGGCGATCTGTTTGTAGATCAGCGAGGGGGGCGCATTGCCGATGATCACATTATCGTAGAAGAGCTTACCGGTATTCCTATGATAAATATTATCCATCACAGAGTTGATGCGCTTGGAAATGTGCAATTTCCACCATACTGGCACACCCATAATGATAATATGGATATTATCGATAAAGATGTGCTACAGGCAGTTGGTGATGTATTACTTGAACTGATTTATAACCGAATACCCGAATGAATTATCTTACCTTTGAATTTGAGCTGGATGATGATCTCCACGAGATATTCATCGCAGAACTGATGGACCTTGATTTCTACGGCTTCGAACAGTTTGATAACCGGCTGATTGCCTATGTTGAAAAATCACGGTTTAATGATACTCACCGCGAACTGATTGAGCAGCTGATTGCTTTCCATCCCGGTTCATCATTTACAGAACTTGATGAAGTTATGGAGCAGAACTGGAATGCAACATGGGAAAAAACCATTCAGCCCCGTAATATTGGGCGCTTTCTGGTTAAACCAACCTGGGCACATCAGCAGCCAACGGAAGATGAAATTCTGCTTGAGATAGACCCAAAAATGGCATTTGGAACAGGTTATCACGCAACAACACGCCTGGCTTTGAGACAGCTTTCAGGGATAGATTTTACAGCCAAAAAAGTGATGGACGCAGGCACCGGTACCGGTATTCTTGCAATCGCAGCCATAAAGCTTGGTGCCAAGCATGCGGTTGGTTTTGATATAGACCCGTGGAGCAAAGAGAATGCTGCTGAAAATGCAATCATCAACCAGGTGGAGGAGCAAATTGATATTCGGTTTGGAGGTACTGAATTAATTCAGGAAGATGAGATTTTTGATGTTACTCTCGCAAACATTAACCGAAATGTAATTCTCGAAATTATCCCATTCTTGATTCAGCATACAAAAGCTGGTGGCACAATACTTCTAACCGGTTTACTTGAAACTGATGAAGAAGTAATCAGGGAAAGATTGAGTGGACAGCCGGTTCAAATCACCGATATACAGCAGGAAGAAGAGTGGATTCTGTTTCAGTTAGAGAAGAACAGAGAATGATTTCAGCGTCAATCGATATTGGTACAAATTCTGTATTACTCCTGGTTGCAGGATTAGATGATAACAAAATTAATGTTCTCAAAGAGATGGAAGCTGTACCGCGACTCGGAAAAGGGGTTGATGAAAATCGTACCCTTCATCCCGAGAGCCAGCAACGTGTTCTCGATGTTTTGAACCGATACAAAGATTTTCTGACTAATAACTTCCCTGATAGCGTTGATCAAACCATCGTAACGGCTACCAGTGCCGTTCGGGATGCATCAAACAGAGAAGAATTTTTAGATCGTGTGAAAAAGGAAACAGGATGGAAAATCCGGCTTTTAAGCGGTTCAGAAGAAGCGGAAACTACCTTCAAAGGGGCATTATCGGTTCTGCCGGAACAGCCCAACAGAAGAAGCGTGGTATTTGATATTGGCGGCGGCAGCACGGAGCTTGCTTACGGTGTTGGCACCTCATTGAAGAGATCAGTTTCCATCGATATGGGGAGTGTTCGGTTTACAGAGCGTTTTTTTGAATCATATCCCCCTGGAAACGAATCCATACAAAATCTCAGAAACTCCGTTCAACAACTGCTTGCCGACAATTTTTCTGTTGAAGAGAATATTGATCTGATTGGCGTAGCTGGTACGGTTACATCATTGGCTGCAATTTATAAAGGACTTAATGAGTATGATTCCACCAAATTGAATGGTATACAGCTCCCTCAAGATGTCATCAAAGAATACATTTCATCATTCTCAGATATGCTGCCTGCTGTAATTGAATCTAAATATCCTGCATTTTTGACCGGAAGGGGAGAAGTAATTCTTGCCGGACTTCTCATTATGAACGAGATTATATCATATTTTGGAAAGCGCGAGATTACTGTATCAACCGGAGGTATACGGCACGGGATACTGTTAAGTATATAGTTTTTTATCTCCAAAACTCCTCTTTATTTTCTCTTTTCAGAAAAGAATTGTTTGAGCAAATATTCAGAATCGCTCTCCATTATCCCCTGTATAATCTCAGCACGATGATTCAACTGCTTAGAGTGCGAGATATTGAACACAGTACCACATCCTCCTGATTTTTCATCCATAGCTCCAAAAACAACACGGTCAATTTTCGACCATACAATGGCACCTGAACACATTGGGCACGGTTCAAGAGTAACATATAAGGTACAATCTGTTAAATACTTTTGGTTTAAAGTTGCACATGCTGATGAGATCGCGAGCATCTCGGCATGCGCAGTAGGGTCATTCAGCATCTCTACCTGGTTAAAACCTTTTCCAACAATACGCCCTTCATACACAACAACAGCACCAACAGGAACTTCTCCTTTGTTGTAAGCTATTTCTGCCTGGTGAAAAGCCATCATCATAAACTTCTGATGAACCTGTAGATCTGTATAAATTTTGTTCATTAGTGTGTTGCGATAGTTAAAAAGATGCCGTCAAATTAATGATTTAATAATTCGTTATCATAGTAAATGTATGAAGAACTGCCTGTTAGGCAGATGGATAAAGTGAGTTTGGAACAATTTTTATGTAAATCCCTTTATATTAAATGAAACCTGAAAACTAAACTAACACTATGTTAACAAAATATTTAACTACGTTTACTGTAATTATAGCACTGCTGTTTACGGCTATAGGATGTGGATCATCCATGGTTATACAGGATGTAGATTTTTCACAGCCGATTGAGAGTGTTCTCACACCCGACTCCGATCAGATGGTTCATGACCAGCGTTTTGGAATAAAATTTTCAATCGCTAAAATTCTTGATAGGGAAGGAATTCAAAGTGTTGATGAAGTAAGGCTCATTAGAAACAGAGCGGGATATTACTTTATCACCGCTGATGGTTTCAATAACGTCTATGTTTTTGAAGCAGCTGAGCGTGAATTGAAGAAAAAAAATGTTATAGAGATTTCGAGCGAAGGGATCAGTAGCCCGGCATTTAATCAACGCGACAGATACATTGAACTTGTAGATCGCGCTTCGGGGCAAACGTATAATCTTGACCAAACAGGGAGGAGGTAAGAATGAATTTTAATAATCAATACCTAAAATTATATACGCTCTTCCTTGCTCTGTTTTTTATCTTTGCCAGCTCTGCACTTGTCGCTCAGCAGTCGGATTTTCAAATACAGCAGGATTTTAGAGCTGAAATGGCAGCACTAAATGAAAGAGTTGAGCTTGCGGTATCAACCCAGGAGCTTGAAGTGCTTGAAGAAGAGCTTGCTTCGCTAAGAGACAGGTTTTCTGAATATTCTGCGATAATCAATGCGGCAATATATCCCGATACGTTTGAAGCCTCTGTGAACCGCGCTGAGGATAACAGAGCTGCTTTTGCAGAGCGATATGCTGTGATTGAGCAATTAAACGAAAGGGTTGATGATCTCAACGCTGAAATGGATGTTTTCAGAGACCGCATCAACCAAATGACACTGGAATCTGAGGATCTTCAGGATCAGATAGAGCGCTCAGCAGCAAGTGAGAGCCGGCAGGCTGCACTTATAAGGCAATACAGACAGAACATAGAATTGCGTGATAGTTTTGTTTCGGACTTCCTGGAAGAGCTATTGATGAGATATCAAACAATGGATAGAAGTACTCATGAAGGCCTTGCTGAAACAACAGGGCGGATGGATGATAATCCACTACAGGTAATCAAAACCATTATTTCTGAATATATAAATGTTGCAGATCAAACATCAGGCCTCGAAACACCTGATTATCTTGGTATGCGTGCACAGCATGGATACTTTAGTGATGTCTGGGGAAGAATAGGTGATCGTTTAGTGAACACGTTCGATCCTGATAGGCCTGTTCAGGCAAAACAAGAGGTAGAGGATCTGCTTGCCGCCTGGCTTGCATCAGTTGATAACCGCTTATGGAATTCGTTAACCACAGCGTTTAATCAAAATAATATCCAGCTTGGGCCTTTTACTTCGCCCCAAACGTTCAACACTGCACTCAATAATTATGTTGATGGCGGCATTGAAATAAGCCTTGAAAGCAATAGCGAAGAAGATTACAGAATCTATCGAAACTTCCGTGACTTCTGGAATAATACGGTAAAAGCTTCATGGGGTGAAGCATTGGTAGATGGGAATATTCTTTCACAATCTGATATCGCAGCAATCGATATCAAGCTAAATAGCTGGGGAGAAGCAGCACAGCCAACTTCAAGATTGATGTTTATACTATTTCTTGTAAGTGTAGCTGTAATTCTCGGGTTGGTAATTCTTCTTTTAATGAAGAGTAAATGATGTAACAGCAAGTGTGCGCAAGAGTTCGAAAGCCGGTGCCCTACAAGGTGCCGGTTTTTTTATGGCAGGGATACAGATCGTCTCAAAAGCCATTCAATTGATAACAAGGTTAGCACAACAAAAAACCAGATAAAAGATTGATAGAGAAAAAAAGTTTCCTCCCGCGATTCGGTTAGCTCGGCTTCTGCTATTCTGCGGGTTAGAATCTCATTCATTCCAGAATAATCGCCATCAGAAATAAATAAGCCGCCGGTAATTTCTGCCAGTGAGATCAACAGATCATCATTTCTTTTAGTATTCAAAAACTCGATTGATGACTGGCTTACATTCACTCTCGTTTCAGCTGTACCAATTTCACGATCATTTTTTACAGCCCTTCCCTCAATTCGATACAATCCCTGAGGAAAATTACCTAAATCAGCAGTGTAGATCTCATTGCGCAAATGATTCATCCGAAACCTGTTGAGAGGCTCCGTGTTATCACCCGAAAAAATTTCAATATCAACAAAAGCTTCCGGTTCCGGCTCTCCTAATTCATTAAATAATTCTGCACGAACTTCTACACTCTCATTCTCTGTGAAAGATGGCTGAGTTGGTTCTAGTGTTAGCGTACGGCGATCGGGCGGGGTTGAAGCCCAGGAAAAGAGATTAGTTAAAAATTGGGTGTAAAATTGCTGTGCTTCATCCAAAGTACTCTGTTGATACCTATACCAGCCAAACGCGTTTACAGCGGCTTTACGGCGCGTTGAGGTGTCTTCAGCTATAAGCAATGGGATGTCTGTCTCAGAACGCTGGAAAAGTGCAAACATTAGCGGTTGTGCGAGAGGAGAGAGCGTGTAATTTCCTCTGAATGTTTGAAGCATGGGGAACCGCTGATAATTTTGTGGCGTAAGTTCCAGTAGCGGATGTGATCCCTGCCCGGAACCGTGATAGATCTGCACATCAATCGCGTTTTGAATGTTTGACGCATTGAACCCGATGATGTTTCTCAGTAAACTGTCTCCAAGCCTTGAGAAAGCAGATGGAGTTGCAAAATACAGTACAGGTGTCTGCTGATTTTCTATCCACTCAAGCACGTTCGAGCCGTTTGGAGGCAAACCATGCAGAACAATCAAATCGGGTTCTTCCGATAAATTTAGTGGGTCCTCACCAATAATAGCCTGTTCGTTTATAAATGTTGAAATAATAAGCTCATTTTGCTGATCTGTTGCGATGAACCTGCGGATTGCGCTTACATCAGGATGAACTTCATAAGCAATCGACAGGATCTTTGTTTTATCATCCAACACCTCAATATTGAAGATATACCGGTTGTTTTGATCTGTCAGTTCGTCTTCTTTTGGGGGTACGTTGATCTCAAAATCAAAAAAACCGGGCTCATTGAACTCAATGGAGAATTCGGCTATGTGGCTGCTGACAGAGGTAGTGAAATCGATCTCCTGCGATTCAATCAACTCACCAGATTTTATGAATTGAACCGTAGCTGATTCGCCTTCATAACCGGTTTGTTGTACCTCAGCACGTATAGTTTGAGATGTAAAACTGTACGTTACGGATGAGTACTCTACATCAGATATGGCAATGTCTCTAACATCGGTAGTATCACCCACTGGAACAGTAAAGATTGGTACTGACAGATTTTGTGTCGCAAAAATCGGATTTCGCCCTTGTGTTATTATGCCATCAGAAAATAGAACAGCCCCAAGGTAGTTTGTCTCATTTTCCTGAAGGTGTTCTACTACATTGTTAATGTTGGTCCGAACTCCTGTTCCTGTAAGTTCTTCAGACCGAGTGATGGAATCATCAAAAAGAAAAAAATCGAATTCAAGTTCATCGCTTTTCGAGCGCTCAAAATCTGCTATGATCTCTCTGAAGGTGTTGATGCCATCATAATTGCCCCGTTCTATGGTGATACTCTGGCTGTTATCAAGATATACAGCTACCCGTTGTTTTGCATCATCTGTAAAGAGCCTTGTGATGAACGGATTAAACAAAAGAAGCACTAAAATGAAGAGTGTAACTGCCCTCAGGCCGATCAAAGAACCTTTTTTAAGTGCTGGTATTGAGGAGAGAGAGCTGTAGGTCCACCAGGCAATGAAGAGTGATATGGCTCCAATCCCGGTAATCAATATAATTGGCAAAACCGGATTAATACCCTGAAAAAATGCAGCCATTGTGCTTGCCGGTTATTCTAAAGGTTTTTCAGAAGCCTGTTGATGATATCAACTGTGGTAAGCCCTTCTGCCTCAGCAGCGTAGTTGGTTACAATTCTGTGCCGAAGAACAGGAATGGCAAGTGCTTCGATATCTTCCATCTCTACATTATACCTTCCTTGCGAAAGCGCTCTTGTCTTTGCACCAAGTGCAAGATATTGCGAAGCACGTGGCCCTGCACCCCAACTTAAGTAACTGTTTACAAAATCGGGTGCATGTTCTGTATTTGGCCGTGTTTGTGAAATTAGCTTCACGGTTTTTTGAAGTACGTGCTCAGGGAGGGGCACTTCGCGAACAAGCTCCTGGATCTGGGTAATCTGTTCTTTATCGAGAATAGATTCAATTGTAACATTCCTCGGCGAGGTGGTTTGATTTACGATCTGCCGCTCTTCTTCCATGGAGGGATAGTTGAGCCGAATGTTAAACATGAACCGGTCAAGCTGTGCTTCAGGCAGGGGGTAAGTTCCTTCCTGCTCAATGGGGTTTTGGGTTGCCAGAACAAAAAATGGCTTATCCAGCTTAAACGTTTGCCCTGATGCGGTAACACTGTACTCCTGCATGCCCTCGAGCAGAGCAGCCTGTGTTTTTGGCGGTGTTCGGTTTATCTCATCCGCCAGTACTATGTTGGCAAAAATAGGTCCCTTTATAAACTTAAAACTTTTCTTGCCGCTCTCTTTATCATCCTCAATTACCTCTGTACCGGTTATATCGCCGGGCATCAAATCGGGAGTGAACTGAATTCGGCTAAATGAAAGGTTTAGTGTTTGAGCCAGTGTATGGATTAGTAATGTTTTTGCAAGCCCGGGTACACCAACAAGAACACAGTGCCCACGCGAGAAGAGGGAGATAAGTAGTTGATCTACCACTTCTGTTTGCCCAACAACAGTTTTAGCTATCTCTTCTTTTATTTTTTGAAAGGATTTACTAAAAAATTCAGCTGCTTTCTCGGGGGAATCGGGTATTACTTCACTCATAAATCAGGTTAAAACTACAGGGATACTGGTGGCTCTTCAAACGGCATTTCTTGTTCAATGCCTTCCGGCATAGGTATAAGGAACTCAACATGAACTTCGTTTCGAATTTCTTCAATCCATTTTGCAAAACGTTGTTGCCGTTTTTGGTTCAATGCCATTTCTCTTAACCTGTCGTAATCTTGTTCAATGTTAGCAACGTGTTCGGGTATATGCCTGTCTAAACGTACAATTCTAAAAGCACGGTTAACAGTTCGTCTCGGCGGATTAAACGACCTTGGCTCAGAGATTTCTCCCTCTTCATCCATCAACAGTACAATACGGTAGAGTGCCGGTTCGAGCTGGCTAATCTGCATTAACCTTTCGCCGGTTTGGGGGTTGCTGATTCGCCCCCCAAATGCTCTGGTTTCTTCATCTTCTGAGTGGCGGCGAGCCATATCAGCAAAATTTTCACCGTGTACAAGAACACTGTCTCTTATGGCATTCAACTTATCCATAGCTGCAAGATCATCAACCTCTTCTTCATCAATTTTTATGAGAATATGGTTGGTTTCAATATTATCTCCCTGCCTTTGGTTTAACCTGATAACGTGGAAGCCAAACTGAGTTTCAACTACCTCTGATATACCACCGGGCTGTAATGCGGCAGCAGCAGCTGAATAGGAGGATACAAGATCATCAAGCGGCATCATAGGGAGCAAGCCACCACGTGGTGCAGAAATATCTTCGCTGTAAAGGCGAGCCATCTCTTCAAAGCTGCGTTCGTATGTGGTTACAGAGTCTCTAAGTGCTTGTGCTTTTGCAAGAGCTTCTTGCCGGGCATCATCAAGAGGTTGGGGTATAACTACAATTTGCGATAAAGAAACCTGTTCAGGGATTAAAGGACGTTGATCTTCCGGAATACGGTTAAACCATTCAACAACCTCGGGGCGGGTGATAGAAACTCTTCTAAGTTGTGTTTCCTGAACCTGTTGAGCAATCAACTGCTCCCGAAATTGTTCACGGAAGTCAGCGCGAATCTGAATGAGGCTTTGCCCAAGTGCCTGCTCAAGCGCCCGCTCACTTCCCGCTTGTTGTATAAGTTGGTTTATACGTTGGTCCATCGCACGATTAACAACGTCATCGCTAACGGTGATGGAGTCAATCTCAGCCATTTCAAGCATTACGTAGTTATCAACCATACTTTGAAGTGCGCTAAACCATAGATCTTCAGAAAACTGAATATTGGCACCTTCAATTTCAGCCTGGCGTAGAAAGTTGTTTACTTCACTGTCAACATCAGACTTAAGAACAATCCGGTCGTTCACTATGGCTACAATTCTGTCTGTAACCTGGCTGTTTTGTGCGAACAGGTTTGATGAGTAAAAAATGAACAGAATGGGTAAGAGAAACAGGGTAAAAAGTGATTTCATTAAATGGTTTTGTAGTTATTTTTTGTACGATTTGAGTATCTGGTCGATCTCTGTAACGTTAGATAACTCAATTTCATTATTAGCTTCGGCTTGAAGATAAAGATTTCGCAGATAAGCATTTGTTATTCTTCTCGTTTTTT
>SLLL01000204.1 GCA_007134085.1 Balneolaceae bacterium | reverse complement strand
TTCGTTTCCTGGCCCTTTTCAGCCAGTGAAGAACTACTAATTAATTGTTCTGGTATGATAACGTCTTCCGCCAAAGTAATACCGAATATCGGTTAAGAAACGATCTGCCCTTCAATAATATCATAAAAATCATTCGGCTTGGAGAATGATTATTCAATAAGCAGCCAATTATACATACTACGTGTTTTGCGTCAAGTATTCAATAAAAATCAATTAGATTAAGATTTTTTATAACAGTTTCTTGTCTCTATAAACTACTCTTATTTTTAAACTATTCAGACCGCAATGCAACAATAGGGTCGAGCCGTGAAGCTTTCCATGCGGGATAAAAGCCAAAGAACACACCTACAGCCGCCGACACACCAACTGCTACCAGCATTGCTTCAGTTGAGAAGAGCGCAGGCCAGCCGGCATAGGTAGCAATTAGTTCGGTTGAAATGATGCCGAGCAAGATTCCGCCAATACCACCAAGCAGGCAAAGAACAACAGCTTCGATAAGAAATTGTAGCAACACATCCGGTGATCGGGCGCCCACAGCCAGCCTGAGGCCAACCTCCCTTGTACGCTCGGTTACACTCACAAGCATAACATTCATAATGCCAATGCCGCCTACAAACAGAGACACTCCGGCGATTGAAGCAAGCAATATGGTCATAACCCGCGATGTCTCCGTTGCTGTTTGTGCCACATCTTCCTGAGTTTGCACCGTAAAATCGTTCTCCTGATAGGGCGCAAGCCGGTGGCGTTCCCGTAACAGATCCGTAATCTTCTCCTGTGCTATTCCCATTGATTGTTCATCGTACACCTGAATGTTAATTACCATGGCATGCGTACGCCCCGATATTCGCTGGAATGCCGTGGTGTAGGGAATGATTACAATATCGTCCTGTACGGAGCCCATTAGCGACATCCCTTTTCGTTCAAGAACCCCTATAATGGTTAGAGGAACCCCGCGAACCCGAATAGTTTCTCCGATTGGGTCAGCCCCTTCAAAAACTTCTTCTACAATGGTTTGCCCCACAACGGCAACCAGAGCTGAACGCTCCACTTCCTCTTCTGTGTACATACGCCCACTCTCTATCGGCCACTGCCGTATTTGAAGGTAATCATGCGATTGGCCATAAACCCTTGTATGATAGTTTCTGTTACCAAAAACAATGAGCGTTTGAGAGCGCACCTCCGGGCTTGCAGCAATTACTTCTGGAATCTCTTCCCGCAGTGCCCGGGCATCTTCCGTGGTAAGGGTATTTGCACTGCCGCCACCAATACTTACACCACCAAGCTGCCTTGCACCGGGAAAAACGAGTACAACATTCTGCCCAAGTCGATTTACCTGCTCCTGTACTTCAGCACTGGCTCCCTGCCCAAGGCCAACCATAGTAATCACAGCGGCTACTCCAATCACAATTCCAAGCGCGGTGAGAATAGTCCGCATTCGGTTTCTTCTCAAAGCCTTAAATGCTACATATGGAACAGCAGATATCTTCATGACAGTACCTCACTCTCCTGTTGCAGCTTCTCGTTTTCTTTCCAGTTATCGAGGGCTTCAGAAGCATCCAGTGGATCAATAGTTTTATCAGAAATGATTAGGCCATCCCGAAGAGTTATGATCCGGTTTGAAAAACGGGCAATCTCCGTTTCGTGAGTTACCATTATAATTGTGAGCCCTCCTTGATTGAGCTTCTGGAACAGCTCAACAATTTCAAGTGTAGTACGGCTATCTAAATTACCGGTTGGTTCATCTGCCAGTAGAATTTTAGGGTTTGATACCAGTGCCCGTGCAATGGCCACCCGCTGCTGCTGCCCGCCTGAGAGTTCGTTGGGGTTATGATCGGTTCTGTCACCCAGGTTAACTATTTCAAGGGCTTCGCGCGCACGTTTATGAATCTCTTTCCAACTGAGTTTATCATCGTTATACAACAAGGGTAATTCAACATTCTCCAGAGCTGATGTACGCGGCAGAAGATGAAAGCTCTGAAAAACAAAGCCGAGCATCCGGTTTCTTATTTTTGCAAGCCGGTTTTTATCGAACGTAGATACATCATCTCCGGCCAGATTATAATAACCGGATGTGGGCTTATCAAGGCAGCCAAGAATATTCATCAATGTTGATTTCCCCGAACCACTTGCACCCATGATGGTTACAAAATTTCCTTCAAAAATTTTCAGGTCAATACCGCGGAGTGCTTCTACTGCGAGTGACCCCGATTTATAAACCCGTGTAATATTTTTCAGCTGAACGATAGACATAGCTTAAAACTGCGCCTGGTTTCCGCTAAACAAGCTTCTTCTTTGCTCCTCTCCGCCTGCCCTCAGTGAGAGGCCCACAGCCAGTTCGGTTCCGGGCTCCAGGCCTTCAATAATTTCGGTAAAAACACCGTCACTGAGCCCTGTTTTCACACGCTTGGCAGTTATTTGTCCCTCATCAAGTACATAAACCTGCCCGTTCATTTCGGAATCTTCCGGGGCATCCTCTGGGCGGATACTATCCGGCAGACGGGCGCGCAATGCTGTATTTCTTACACGGGTTACATCGTGCCTTTGGTCTGTTATGATGGATACTTCGGCTGTCATCCCCGGCTTAAGCAGCCTATCATCATTATTAACAGCGATTATCGTTTCATAATGAACTACATTATCCTGCATCAGCGGGGCATTTCTTACCTGAATCACCTCGCCAATAAATGTGCGGCCTCTGTATGCATCAACGTTGAATTCAACCTGCTGCCCTTCTGTAACCGTGCCAATATCTGCTTCTGATACATTGGCGTGAATCTGCATCTGACGTAGATCCGCTGCTATCTCAAAAAGTATCGGTGCGCTCAGGCTGGCTGCTACAGTTTGCCCCACATCCACATCGCGGGATATCACCATGCCATCTGTTGGAGCGGTGATTGTTGTTCTGTCAAGTTCCCGTTGGGCGCGTTCAAGAGCGTGGCGACGCACCCTAACCTGTGCTTCTGCCTGCCTGAGAGTTGCGCTTGCCTGGTCTGCTTCCTGCGGAGATACAAACTGGCGCTCGCGCAGCTCCTGTATACGCTGCCACTGCATTCGTGCGAGTTCAAGCCCTGCCTCAGCCGATTCAAGCTCTGCCCTTGCGGAGCTTACCTCCGCCTCAAACGTGGATGGATCAATTTGGGCAATCACATCACCACGGCTCACAATGCTATTAAAATCCACAAACAGCTCGTTGATGATACCGCTAACCTGACTGCCAACCGTAACCTTTTGTACCGGCTGCAATGCACCAAATGCTACTACACGCTGGGAAACTTCCCCTGTATCAACAGTTTCAGTGTGTAGCGGGGGTAGAGCCGCATCATTGGAGCTGAAAAATCCCGATCCCCAGAGAAATGCAGGGATTGCCAGAATCAGAACAAAGATCAGATATTTTACATATTTCATCTTCTTTGTGGAATCATTTTAAAGTTATCAATGCCTTTTTGTAATGACGGATGGCGCAAACGTCTCGTTCTAATGGATGGCGCAAACGTCTCGTTTGTGCCTAAATATCTTAGCAAATTGCATTCGATACCAAGCCCGTCAAAAAATGCTTTAAACATATTCTTAACAGAGACTCAATATTGCCATTTTAGATGTATCAAAATGTTAAAAGGGCTTAGCCGGTTAAACATCATTCCAAATCAAAAATTACACGGAAATTGCCCCTCTCCTCCATCAGCGTACTGCAAGAAAACAGCATAGCTTAGCGCGGGGATGGTAATATCTCCATTTTCAGCAGTTGCAGCAATTGCAGCCTGATCGGTTCCTCTCTGCTGAACCGGATGGAGTACCAGCTGATTAAAGCCGGGCAGATGGATGGTTCGGCTTTGGATATCTGAATTATAAACAATCAATATTCCGTCGAGATCATCATCCAGCGGTTCACCTGCACACATTCCATCGGAAACTGACATGGCAATGATTCCCGGTTTTTGATTTGGCCCTACATTATGAAACGCTACCCTTGTATGAATTTCCGCAGCCGTTCCGAGCCTGAAGAGCGGTGTGCTGTAGCGTATTTCGAGCTGCTCTCTGAACAACCGGTTCGATAGTTCCATGTGCTCTTTGTTCACTTCGATGTTCGGATTCGACATAAACACCACCATATCATCCCAAAGGTTTTCGTTATCCCACGCCGGCGGCAGGCCTGTTGCCCATTTATGCTCTTCGAGGGTAAAATCAATCGCATTATACCAATCGCCTGAATCAAAACTGTTTCGGTCCATCGATTTCGACCGCAGGATATCTGTTCCCATCTGAAAGAACGGAATCCCCTGGCTGAAGTTGATCATCGCATTGCTGAGGTTGTGGATTCGCACGCGGGCATCCATCTCCATCTCAGCCGGAAGTTTGGTTTGGGTGTTATCCCACAGGGTTTCGTTGTCGTGCTTGTCGATATAGTTTACCGTTTCCTGTGGCAGCAGCGCATACCCGATGTATTCATTGCCACCGGTTACCCGTTCTCCGTACCTGTTTGTGTATGGATAATCTGCAAGGTTGCCTGCCATGCCCACCCGAATACGGTCTGCCTGGCTCAGCAAAATTTCCAGCCTTCTACTCGGATCGGCATCTACATGCTCGTTTGGAAACAGATACTGCCCGCTGGCAAAACCTTGCTGGGCTCCATCCCACGAATAGTTGCCGCCACGGATTCCATCGCGCAAGCGGTCATTAAAATTACCAATTCCTGTGCCGCCCATATTGAACTGGCTGGCTTGCTCAAAAATGCGGTTATCGGCAACCTCACCAAAATTCCAGCCCTCACCGTAAATGTAGATGTTTGCGCCGTCAACGCCGTGCTCCTCAAGTGTAAGGGTTGCGAGTGAATCACGGAGGTTTTCCATCACATAGCGCGGATGGTGCCCCATCAAATCAAACCGAAAAGAGTCGATTTTATAGTGCTTAGCCCAGAGCAGGACCGAATCAATCAGCAGTTTTTCCATCATTGCATGTTCGGCGGCAGTGTTATCGCAACAGGTTGATGTTTCGATCTCGCCCGAATCAGGATTGTATCTGTGATAGTAGCCCGGTACAATTTTATCGAGCACTGAAAAGCGGGAATCCGGGCCTGATGCAAACGTGTGATTGTACACTACATCGATCACCGTGTAGAGCCCAATTTCATACAGTGCCTGAACCATTTTGCGAACTTCAAGTATACGCTGCGGGCCATCGGGATTAGTGGAGTAGCTGCCTTCAGGTGTATTGAAATGAAACGGATCGTACCCCCAATTGAATCCATCAAGCACAGCAAGGCCTTCCATTCTGCCCGGCAAACTGTACGGTTTCTGGATAATTGAGGTAACAGCATCTTGCTCTGCCAGTTCTTCGAACACCTGCCGGATTGGTGTATCGCCGAACTCAACACAAAGTTCATCGATGCGTTCATCATCAACAAATTCACAAATTCTGTTGTAGGGATGGTGCAGATCAACTCGCGCGGAGGTGTCTTCAATTACCGTGGCGATATCATTTATCGGGAGAAGATGGAGATGTGTAAGGCCTGCATCAGAAAGTTCGCGAAGATGACGCATACCGTCGCTCAACGGATTTCCATTAACCCCATTGAGTGTAAATGCATTGTAAGTTCCACGGTACACTTCGGGAACTGATTCATCCCAGATACTAAAATCACGTACGTGAGCTTCGTAAATAGAAATATCAACAGGACGCAGCTGAGGTTTTTTAAAATCAACCCACCCTTCAGGTTTAAATTCATCTGAATTCAGATCGATGAACTGGCTGAAATGGCTGTCTGTTGAAAGGCTAACGGAGTAGGGATCTGTTACACTGAACTGATGAAATTCGCCGCTTACGGGATGGTACACATCAACCAACAACCTGTAGAATTTCTGATCCCAATCCAAACCACCGGTAAACTGCCATACTCCGTTTGCGGGGTTTTCAATATCTGGCTTAACCTGAGCGATTGGATTTTTCTCACTATCAAATAGTTCTAAGTGAACAATTTTAGAAGTTGGTGCCCATAGTTTTAAAACAATATTATTTACATCATATATCGGGCCAAGTGTGCCATTGTAGGTATAAAGATCATCAATCAAACCGGGAAACTGGATTCTTGTAGCTGAGAGCAACACTCCATCACTATCATATTCCGCTGCAATAAGTTGACCTTTAATCATTCGGGAAATTTTATCCTCATCAATAGAGACAGAAAATACGCTTCGATCAGCGATGTGACGAAAAGCTAAAGCAAGATGCTCAGGCAGATCACCTGCCCTTTCAACAGTTATTGAATTACCACCAATCAGGGTTCCATTCTCAATAGAAATATCAGCCTCCGGGCTGTATCGTATTTCGACTTTTTCTGCTTCGCTGCTTACATCCCAGATCATATAATCTGCCGAAACCCAGTGCGCCGATGCTCCCTGAATTTCCTGAACCACTTGTGAACTTGCCGGATTATTGAAGGCAAACAAACAGATAATAGTGAGGGTGAAAATAATGGCCGGTTTTTTCATACAATAATAAATTTTTGATTTCTTAAAGATATACACCTCAAATGGATAGTACATCTCAATAACATACTAAGTTTTGGGTGATTTATTCAGACGATAATCTTTTCCGAGAATGTTTATAGATAAAAGTACTTAACATATTGATGTGCAGTATTTTATATTTATTATATTAATTAATTTCAATGCCGTTTATGTATTATTTGTCCTTTCTTTAACAAGTTGTACAAACTTAGCCGTAAGAATCCTCTTATCTTCAGGATTAATTCATAATCCTATAGTTTTGCATGGTTCCATCAGAAAGTAACACCGAGCCCTCATCGAAAGACACTGATATCATCCTGCTCTCCTTTGTAGCCGGTGTGGCCTGGGTAGCCATCGGCGTTCTCATTATTTACTTTTTCCAAGAGGAAAGTTTTGCAGCTGTTATGATGCGGGGATCAGGAATTGCAGTTCAATTAATTGCAGGCACTGTAGCCGGACTTGCCTTTGGATGGATCGGGATTTTGATGATGAAACAGCCCAAGCTTCGCGCCGCCGTGGATGAATATGGAATTATGAAACAGGTAAAGGAACTCTCTCTGAACAACAAAAAAATTGGTGTTGTTTCGTTTTTTGCCGGAGTAAGCGAAGAGATTTTATTTCGGGCAGCCATTCAGCCACTACTTGGCGTTTGGCTAACCTCAGTAATTTTTATCGCCATTCACGGCTACATTAAGTTTGGCTCTGTACCCCAAACTATTTTCACTTTTTTCACTTTCTTTTTTAGCGTTCTGCTGGGTTTTCTTTTTATCTGGTTCGGCATAGTAGCAGCTATGGTTGCACATGCTGTATATGATGCTGTTGTGCTTTACAAACTTTCTACAGAGCCAAAAACAGCCTGATTTGAGATATAAATCAGCTACACCTATCTTTTTCATGTATCAAACATGGCTTTTACCCGTTAAATGATCATCCCCAAAAATCTGATTCCTGTTTACTTTTCTATGAAATTTGTTCCGCTTCTGGTTCTGTTTTTTGTGATTGATGGGTTCCTTATTTCAACGAATTTAGCCGCTCATCAAACCGAAGAGGATCTCCCCCGCCGGCAGATCACCATCTATAACACCTACGGATATATTGATGGTGATGAATGGGTAATACCTATGAGGGTTTGGGTAAATAAAAAACGGCGATGGATGCAGAGCTTTGTTACCTGGGTTACCGATATCACCAACGACTACAAAGAGCACGAGATTGAAATTTTCAGGAGCAGGCTGCGGGATATTATTGCCGACAGTAAGAGCCGCCGAACCGTAAACTTCAGCCTTCCGGATGATCCCGATGAACACATTTTCCGGATCATTAGCCACGAGGGGGAATCCCCAAGAACCGATCGGAATGGTTTGATACGTGGCGAACTGCGAATCCCTGTATCCATTATCAATGAGATCTTTGATGAAATCCCAAGCAGTGGTAAGTGGCTGGAAATTGAAGCCTCTACAGGAAGATATT
>SLLL01000131.1 GCA_007134085.1 Balneolaceae bacterium | reverse complement strand
TTTTTGAGGTAGCCCCAATCCTCGATCTGGTACGTGCCACCAATTTTGGTGTAAATGGCGGGTTGGGTGTGCGGTATTTTCTGTAAAGAAAGTTAACAGTTGACAGAAAGCAGTTTGCAAATTGTGAACTGCCAATTGAATTACTGTCAATTGAAATGAAGCTTCCCTCATTGCTCTGATATTTCATTAATTAGGGCAAGAATGCTTTCATAAGCCCGAAAATGCCCCAAATCGTTAAAGTGTACGCCATCAATAGTTGCTTCTTGGGCGCTGCCAATTAGCATATCGCTTTTGAGATAATACAGGTGGTTGTATTCTCTTTTTTTATCCTTATAAACAGCAAGTAATGCTTCATTTTGCTCATCAATAACGCGTTGCGTCCAAACATTTGAACTGTTTTCTTCTTTGAAATATGCAAAATCACGCATAATACTCTCGATGAATACAATGGGTACTGTATCATTTTCTGATCGTATATACTCAACGAGTTCAGGCAGGTTTTTCTTTATCGTATCAGCACGTGAGTTTGGTGTGCAGTCGAGTATAATAATGCCCGGTTCAACATTCATGAAAAGTTCAGCGACTTCTTTTTCAAACCGGCAATTACCACTAAACCCCAGGTTTATTACTTCTCTATTTAAATTTCTTTGCGTAAGGCCGGGGTAGGTTAATCCCGGCCTTGAAGCAGAAGCCCCTTGAGTAATACTTGTTCCATAAAAAATAATCGGGCTGGTTCTGTTAATAATTTGTTTGGCCGGTTTTTTTATAAAAGCGTTTTGATCAATGCCAATTTCAATCAATTCAACTCCATCGTATAGAGGTAAATTTAGAAGATATTCTCTATCCTCTTTGAACATTCCTTCAATGATAGTTGCCTGATTGGTAATTGTATTTTGCGGGCGTGCTACACCTACAAATTTCCATCTATTGTTTTCATAAGCATACAAGTCAAAGCCTTTGATGGCAATAGGTGTCATATGTGCAAAAGCAGAATTGTTCTTTAAAGTCCACCTCAGTTTTACAGTTGTTGTATTAGATGTAAAGCGAATTGAAATTCCAGCCGTATTTTTCGACAAATTCCAGACAGGCACTCTGACATTTGTTTTGGCAGCTTCAGGCAGCCGTGAATAACCATTTGTATCGGGAAGCTTTCCAATTACCTCAAATTCAGAAGCATTGTAATAGACAATACTGCTTGCCGAAGTATCGGCATCAGTTGCTTGACTTATTATGTGTAAACTTAGACAGTAAGTTGTACTTATTCCGAAAATTAAAAAGCAATAAATTGAAATTACAATTTTGATCAAAAAGTTAACTTTCACTGTTTACTAAATTGTATATATTTATGATATAAAGATTCATATTGTAATACTTCTCTAAAAAAGTAAAATACGTTAAATAGCTCAATGGAATGAACTAAATAGTTGTGGCAGCCCTTAGCAGAACAAGCCTGAGTACTAATTTAAGCTAATGAGCTTATAATACTCCTCAAAAAACCAGCACTAAATCACGTACGTTTTTGAAATAACCGTCTGCTTTTTTATTGGATAATCTAAGGCATATCTGCAGATAATTGGATATTTCGATGATAAATCGAAGTTATTCTGTACTGATTGCCCTGTGATACACACAAAAACCATGCATATTGTTAAAGCTATTGCAGTGCAAGTAGTTAGAATCATCAAGTATTCTGAAGAAAATACCGGTGTAAAAGCCGGGCACTTTTATTATAGCCACTATTCGGAATTTATTATTACCGATTTGATAAATGTAAATAAAGATTTTATTCAACATATAATCACTATTGGAACCGGTTCCAAGTTGTTTCTAATCACCTGATTTGTATACTTGGAGCGTGCTTTAAAAGAGTACGTTCTCTTGAAAGTGGTTATGTGCATCGTAAATAAATGCAGATTATTTACTTATTAGTTCAGGCTCTGGTTGTCTTCTATTGATAGCTGTCCACGGCCTAATTATTGATAATTCAGCCAATACACTTTACATATGCTCACTTTCTGCCGCAAATAAAAAGCTCGAAAAAAATTACATCAAAAAAAATTATGGGTTATGCAACCCTACCCCAGCCGGGGTATAAATCAGTATCAAAACAAAAATTATGAGTAAAAAAGTATCTAAAATGATTAACCGGGGTTTCTTTTTAAAAGTAATAATTACCTGCATCATTGCCTTGCTACTGCCCTTTCACAATGTAAGCTATTCGCAGGAAGCGGGATTATTACCTCAAAACGCTGACGGTTTTGAAACCGGTGATTGGAGAAACTTTCGCCCTCATTACATCGGTGATAGTGATGAGTTCATCCGCCCAAAATTTATCATTAACCATACAAATCCATTGACTGGAAATTATTCCCTGCAATGGCAGGCAGATGATCAGGAGCATGAGTGGGTAAAAGTGAGCAATGCATTTTATCTCGAGCTGCCTGCGGAAGTGAGTATCGATTTTCGGGTGGATGCTAATGATAGCGAATGGTCGATTGGGCTGCGCTTAATGGAGACGTATGAGCGTTTTGCCGGTGTTCGTTTCAGTCCGCGCGGCAACGATACGTTCCAACTTTCTCTTGAGGATTTGAGCGGTTCAGCATCAGAGGTTCGTGCAAAAAACGGTGATCTATATCGCTTAAAGCTTCGCCGATTTAACGATGATGATATTGAGGCTACTCTGATTGATATAAATACCGGCCAGGTGATTGCCAAACTAAATGGCCTGAGCAGTGTAGAGCCAGAAGCTTTGGGCATTTACGTATATACAGGCGCCGGTAGTAACGCAGTTATCGATTTTGATAACATTTCGGTTGAATCAGCACCCTATCGCCTAAGGTCGGGAAAGTGGTCACGTGCTCCTCATTTTGTTGTATTACCGCAACTGCCTGATGTGGAGGAAGATCAGGGTAACTGGGTAGGCGCCCAGTCAACCATTAAAAAAGATGATGAATATTTGATGTGGTATCGCAGGCGAAATAATATAGAACGCGGATTAGGGTTTGGATTTGCACGTAGCAGCGATGGAATTAACTGGGATAAATATGATAACAATCCAATCTTTACCTATGATGATGAATTGTACTACAGTGCGGAAAAAATTCATGTTCTGTATGTAGATGGCCTCTACAGAGCCTGGTATGCTGTAAACCATCCTGAGAGCTGGTACACCGCATACGCCACCAGTGAAGATGGAATAGATTGGGAACAGCACGGTTTGGTACTTGATGATACATATACCAAAGATGTTGATGTGGTATATCATGATGGGCTGTACTATCTATACTCGATAAAAAATAATGACCAAATTGGTATTTATACATCAATCGATGGAATAGATTGGGAGCTTGAAGGATCAATACCGATGGGTGTTCATCGCCATGTGGCAGCAACCTATGTAGAACGAACCGGAGAGTTTCATCTTTATGCAACGGGTGGTTTTGCGGGGGTTAGCCAGGCTGTTTCAAACGATGGAATAAATTTCGGGCCGTTCAGACAGGTTATGGATGCATCAAAGGTAGGATTGGATGATTGGGCTGATGCCGGTGTTACCTACCTCTCTTTTTTAACCGATGGGCATGGAAAGATAAAAGATGACAAACAGATGCCTGTTTATTATCAAGCACGTAATACCTGGGAAAATAATTTCCCGAGCTGGCTATTTCATGGCAGTGAGCGTGTTGTACTTGCCGGCCATTATGATGGATTGTTTCTGGGTGTAACTGCAACCGTACTGCCTCAGGGAGGGTATGAATACCACAGTTTTCCATTCGAAATACCACGCGCAGAAGGTATTGAAATGTTTGCATCGCACAAACTCGATGTCAGGCTGGATCACTGGCCTCCGGAATCAACAGTACTGTATAAAGGAAGCCTAATGGCAGAGGAATCTTACAGAGGCCACTCAGGCGAAGTTCATACACAAGTGCAGTGGCAACTAACGAAATTATCTCCGGGTGAGAATATTGACCTTCTGCTAAATGGTGAGCTGGTGATGAACCAACAGACAGATGATAGTGGCAGTTTGTTGTTTACTGCAATCGTCAATGGTGACGACGGGCCTGTAGAATTTACAATTCAAAAAGCATCAAATTAAACGTTCTCCAACAAATCAAAAACAAAGTATATGAGGCTAAAAACATTTCTATACACATGTTGTTCATTTCTGCTGTTAAGTATGGCTATTCAGGGTTGTGGCAGAGAAGATCACAGTTCATCGATGGCATCTGTTGAAAAACCTAACATTGTTCTCATATTTCTGGATGATGCAGGCTTTGCCGATTTTCAGCCGTTTGCCGAAACGCGTTATCCCACCCCGAATGTGGTAAGCCTGGCTGAAGAGGGCAGGCGATTCCAAAATTTCTATGTTCCCAGTGCAGTTTGTTCGGCCTCCAGGGCGGCACTCCTCACCGGTACCTATCCTGAAAGAAGCGGAATGTTTGGAGCACATGGGCCACGACAACGCGGGCTCGATCCAAGTTTTGTGACGATTGGTGAGATGCTGCAGGATCACGGTTATGCCACAGCAGCCTTTGGCAAGTGGCATCTTGGCGACCAGGAAGATACGCGCATGCATGTTCGCGGTTTTGATGAAACCAGTGGCATCATGTATTCAAACGACATGTGGGCAGATCATCCCGAACATCCGGAATATTGGGGCCAATGGCCTCTGCAATACTGGGAAAACGGTGTGGTAACTATCGATTCGGTAACAGCTGCCGATCAGCCTCACTTTACCACCTGGTTTACCGAAGATTCTGTGGATTTCATTAACCGGCACAGTGATCAGCCTTTTTTCCTCTACGTTCCGCATCCTATGCCACACGTTCCTCTGTTTGTGAGTGATAAATTTGAAGGTGCATCAGGAACCGGCTTGTACGGCGATGTGATCATGGAACTGGATTGGTCGCTCGGTGAGATAATGGATGCCCTTGAAGATAACGGGGTCAAAGAAAATACCATCATCATCTTTACATCAGATAACGGGCCGTGGTTAACTTATGGTAATCACTCAGGCCAAACACCCTATCGCGAAGGCAAAGGCACATCATTTGATGGAGGCATCCGCAGCCCTCTGGTGATCTCCTGGCCAGGCTATATTGAACCAAGCAGCGTATCTCACGATACATTTTTCTCCATCGACTTTCTGCCTACTTTAGCCAACCTTACTGGCGCTGAATTGCCCGATTATGAAATTGACGGTAAAGATGTATGGGAATTAATCACAGGTGAGAACCCGGAAAATCCACACGATTTTTACGCTTTTCACTTTGATCAGCAGTTGCAAGGCGTGTTTAGTGGAGATGGCAAATGGAAATTGATGTTACCTCACAGTTACCGTACTGTTGAAAGAGGCGGCATCGATGGGGATGCAGGCGTGAATCGGCAGCAGCCAATTGATGAACATTTACTATTTGATATGGTGCACGACCCTTTCGAAAAAGTAAATGTAATTCATGATTATCCTGAGATTTTTGAAAAACTGAAACGTTTTGCCGATGAACATAATGCCAGGTTTTTCGAGTAAATACTGTGCTGGTTATCATTAAACTAAACTTTAAAAAGCATAAACAGGTGTAGCATGTTCACAAAAAAGCAATCTAATACAGCAAAAAGCATCATTATTCTTTTTGTGCTCGTCTTTTCAACAGAAGTTATGCAAGGGCAATCATCTCAGGTTGAATCCATCCAGTTCAACATTCCTGAAACACATCTCACCGGTGGGTTTGCTGTTGGTACTCAATCATTTACGTTTAATCGATATTCGCTTTTTGAAGCTATTGAGATGACAGCCAAAGCTGGTGGACGTGTTATTGAACCTTTTCGCCATAAAATTTGGCCGGATGAAAATGATGACACAAGGTTGGTGCCCGGGGTTTCTGATGATGTGATTGATGCAGTAAAACAAAAACTGGCCGAGCACGACATTATAGCTGTTAACTTTGGGAATATTCCATTGCCAAATGATGAAGAAGAGTTGAGAGAAATCTTCGATTTTGCGCAAAAACTGGGTGTTAAAGCGATAACATCTGAACCGTCTGAAGAAGCGATGGACCTGATCGAAGAGATGGTAATCGAATATGATATAGCACTTTCTATTCATAATCATCGTCCACGGCCGGATGATCCGGATTATCGTCACTGGGATCCTGAATTTGTACTTAGTTTAGTAGAGGGAAGAGATCCAAGAATAGGAGTATGCGCAGATATAGGCCACTACGTCAGATCGAATATCGACCCTGTTGAAGCTCTGCAATTGCTTGAAGGCCGTATCATCAGCCTGCACTTTTCAGATGTAGATCAATGGGGTGCTGATGGGGTAGATACCCATGCGGGCACAGGAGTAACCGATCTTGTTTCGGTACTCGATGAGCTGAAGCGTCAAAACTTTGGTGGTAATATTTCAATAGAGTACGAAGCAGATTGGTATGATAATATTGCTGAGGTTGCACAGTATGTAGGTTTTATTCGGGGATGGGCTGAAACGAGAAGGGATTAGATCTTGAATTTTATCTGTAATTGCCCTCATGTTCATACTCAAATTGAATTGTAACACATACAATGCAATTTCAACTACTGAATAACAGAAATTGTGGCATGCTCTATTTAAGAATTACAACACTAACAAATACTAAAACACTGTAGAAATGAATAAGCTTTTTTCTTCAGATGGATTCATCTATTGGAGCTCTACAGTTATTGCATTGTTACTTGCCTCTGTTTGGGTTGTATCATGTTCATCCACACAATCAGAAAGTTTGGAAGGCGGGCCGGATTCCAACACCCTGCCCAATATCATATTGATAATGTCTGACGACCAGGGATTTGAAACAGTTGGTGCTTATGGTGGAGAAACGTATCAAACACCTGTTCTCGACAAATTGGCTGAAACAGGCATTCGCTTTGATGAGGCACATGCTGCCCCGGTTTGTACGCCAACGAGAGTGAAAATTATGAGTGGAAAATTCAACAGCCGCAATTATACAGGCTTTGGTGAGATGGACCCAGAAATTTATACGTTCGGAAATCTTTTTCAGGATGCAGGTTATGCCACGTTCATAGGTGGTAAGTGGCAGCTTGGTGGTGGACTGGAAGCTCCTCATATGTTTGGATTTGACGAATATGCATTGTGGCAGTTGACCCGCAGGCCCAATCGCTATCCCAATCCGGGTTTAGAAATTAATGGTGAAGAGGTTGATTTCAGGAATGGAGAATATGGGCCGGACATCATAAACAGGCATGTTTTGGATTTTATAGACAGAAATCAGGAGCAGCCATTTCTTGTTTATTATCCAATGATTTTACCTCACTGGCCATTTGAGCCAACCCCCGATTCACCCGAATGGGATCCTACAGCCCGAAAACATGATGAAGCAGAGCAACCTGGGCGGGGTGATGAAGCGTTTTTTATAGATATGGTTGAATATACCGATAAACTTGTGGGCAATGTGGTTGATAAACTTGATGAGTTAGGCCTGCGAGAAAATACACTGATTCTTTTTACTTCTGATAATGGCACAGATCGCGGAATTGTATCTGTAGTTAATGGAGAGGAATTTATTGGTGCAAAATTGAGCCTTACAAAAGGTGGAACGCATGTACCCTTAATTGCCAACTGGCCCGGAACCATGCCGGAAGGAATTGTAAACGATGATTTAATCTGTTTCACCAATTTTTTCCCCACTCTCGCCGAAATAGCCGGGATTGATATTCCGGATGGATTAGAATTGGATGGACAAAGTTTTGCGCCGCTACTGCGTGGCGAGGATGTGGAACTCCGAGACTGGTTATACATGTGGATGTTCCGGAATAATGACCCCAATGGGCCTGGAGGTGAGTTTGCACGTACCCATCAATACAAATATTATCAGGACGGCAGATTTTTTGATCTATTTGATGATCCCCTTGAGGAGTACGAGCCGTTAGATATTGGTAACCTTACTGAAGAACAGCAGGATAAACTTGTAAAGTTAAAAGAGATTATCA
>SLLL01000070.1 GCA_007134085.1 Balneolaceae bacterium | reverse complement strand
GGTGAGATAAGTGATTCACTGCAATAATGACCTCATTCACACCATGGTGATGGAGTTGTTTAAGAATAATTTCGAGTATGGGTTGATCGCCTAACGGCACCAATGGTTTTGGTATTACATTGGTAAACGGTTTAAGCCTTGTACCCTTTCCACCTGCTAAAATTACTGCCTGCATACTAAATTAAATATTGTAGATTCCGGGTTTATATCTCGATAGATTTTCTTTTCGTGAAAACCATTCTATTGTTTCTTTAAGCCCTTCTTTTAATGAATATATAGATTTCCAATTCGTAAGCTCTTGAATTTTTCTATTGGAACCAAGAAGCCTGTCCACTTCACTGTTATCAGGTCTCAGACGGCTTTGATCCGTAATAATTTTGGCTTCCGGATTAATTTGATCAATCAATTCTTGAGCAAGCTCTCCAATAGATACTTCTTGTTGAGTGGCAATGTTGATCTCTTCACCTATCGTATTTTCACTGACCTCTATAGCGTGAAAAGCCCTGCATATATCTTTCACAAAATTAAAATCACGGGTAGGTTCAAGATTTCCAAGTTTAATTTCTTTATAACCAGATTGCAATTGCGAAATTATAGTAGGTATTACAGCTCTCGCACTCTGCCTCGGACCATATGTATTAAATGGCCTTACTATACATACCGGTACATCAAAGCTTCTATAGTAAGATTCAGCAAGAGCATCGGATGCAATTTTTGTAGCCGAGTAGGGAGACTGGGCCTGCCGGGGGTGTTTTTCATCAATAGGTACATATAGCGCAGTTCCATAAACTTCGGATGTAGAAGTAACAAGCACTTTATTTACCTTAAGTGTCTTTGCGGCCTGCAGAACATTCAATGTACCGGTCACATTTGTATCCACATAGCTTTGTGGGGCGTTATAACTGTATGGAATGGCGATAAGAGCGGCAAGATGATATACTGAATCGCATCCGCGCATTGCACTTTCCACCTGAAACGGATCACGTATATCTCCCGTCACGATCTCGATCTTCTTCAATACTTCAGGAGAAAGTGAATCGATCCATCCCCAGGTATTAAATGAGTTGTAATAGACAAACGCTTTTACATCATATCCCTCTTTTACAAGCAATTCTGTTAAATGGCTCCCGATGAAACCATCAGCGCCGGTAACTAATACTTTTTTCATAGACTTCTCATGTTAATATCTTAGAATATTCAAATCTTTGAAGCGATACCTCAGTATGTGCAATAACTTTTTGCCACTGCTGAGTAATCCATGCTTATATCGTATTTGTAATACTTCATATTTAGTGTTTTTTGATTCGGAAACACCTCCACTACTGAAATTAGCCAACACACGCTCAATCCTTTTAAAACGAACACCTTTTTTAAAGAATCTGAGTAACAAATCATAATCAGCTGCTATTCTATAATCGGTATTGAAATATCCATATTCCAGATAAATTCGACTGGGAATAAAAGTTGTTGGATGTGAAATGTTTATAAAAGGCAAAACGTCGTGATGATACGAGAGTATTTTATCTTCTTTGCCATTTACATGATATTTACATAAACCATGGAAAATGGTGTTTCTGTCACTGGCTTCATATTCCTGAGCAACTAATTGAAGCGCGTTCAACTCATACCAGTCATCGCTATTTATTATACCAACTAACATACCCCTTGCCAGAGACAAACCTTTATTCATTGCGTGATATATACCCTCATCAGGTTCACTGATTACGGTTGTAATATCTTTTCTATACTTTTTGAGGATATCCAGTGTACCATCTTTTGAGGCGCCGTCAATTATGATATACTCGAAATTTTGAAACGTCTGGCCTGTAACACTTTGTATTGTCCTTTCTATCGTTTTTTCAGAATTACGGCAAACTGTAATGATTGAAAAAAGTGGGGAATTTTGATTATCACTCATTGGGTAAATTTATAATCATTTTTTTATTCGTATATATGTCGAAACCGCATAGTGATAGGGTGCTTTTAATAGTTTTTTTATTTTTTCGATACGTAATTTTAAAAAATACGTTGGGTTGCTTTTTTTTTCTTTTTTAAGATTTTCATTTAGAATTGAAAATGCTTTTTCGCAAAGGGCATTTGCATTTCTAATTTTAATAGAGTTGATTCGCCACTTAACTTTTTTTGAGAGTTCAATTTCACCCAAATGCTGCTCAAATTTCTCAAAAACAGCTTCACCTATATCTAAATAGATTTTATTTAAGTCATCCAAAAAAATAATTTTCTGTCTTTCCAGCTCTTTTTTTTGACTATTTATGAAAGAGCGTTGTTCAGAATGAGACCTATATAAACCTCCAATTTTTGAATCAAAAATTAGTTTATTCCCCAAAGATGCTTGAATCATAACCATACGTTCACTGAATAGCCAATAATCTTTCGTTATGTACTTACTGCTATCTTTAAGGCGTTTTCGATCAAACATTGCAACCGGTGAATACCCTAAAACATCAAAAACAGATAATGGTATAACAGTATGTCCACTCAGTACTTTTTTCTCACCTTTAATCCAGTTTAGCTGAAACGGGTTTCCCCAAATTGCCATATTACCACTAATTTCAGATTTCTTTGCGTATTGTGCGTAGCTGCAGTATACAGTCGCTTCATCTACGGTTTCTAAAGAATCAACCGCTGTTTTTACAAAATCAGGTGCAATAATGTCATCATCCTGAAGCCAACCAAAATATACTGAATCTGCTTTTTCTAAAGTACTTAGCCAGTTTTCCACTACAGGAATAGCCGTATCATGTTTATGATATTGGATAATTACATTACCTGAGCGATCCTGTAGTTCTTTTACAACTTCTTCCGTATTGTCGGTAGAATTGTTATCAGAAATGATGATTTCAATATTTTGATAAGATTGAGAAAGTACAGATACAATCGCCTCTTTTAAAAGATAGGCTCGGTTGAATGTTGGGATTCCTATCGCAACTTTTGGTTCAGGATGCATTTACTATCGTACTCTTTTTAGATACCCCTCGGGAGCGACTGTTATCAAAAGTTTATTTTGTAGTCTATGGTCTACAACAAACTCAGGATGGCTTTGAATATACTGCCGCACGGCTGTTTTTGGATTGTTTTCTTTATTCCAGGGCCGGTCCGGTAAAATGTCAGGAATATCTTCCAATATCGTATCAAATACTACACAATAACTACCAACACTTGTAAGTGGTGCATAAATTTCTAATTCATTTAAAACATGCTCATGTGTGTGGTTACTGTCCAAAAACACCATCACAGTGCTAAATTCTGATGCAATTTTTTGAACACGGGTAACAACTTCTTTATCCGTACTTGACCCTTCAATCATCTCAATACGTGAATACATAGGATGAGCTTCAATTTTTTCAAGATTGTATTCTCGTATATCAATATCTATTCCCAATACTTTCCGTTGTGATTTAGCAGGATCAAGCACCTGCCCTGAATCAATAGCATCACACATATCTAACATTGCCAGCATAGACGCACTCAAAATTAATGAGCCACCATGTGCAATTCCTGTTTCAATAATTAAATCAGGGCGAACCTCCCAAATCAATTCCTGAACCGCGACAATATCTTGGGGGTACTGAATGATTGGCCTTCCAAGGTGAGAAAAATTGTACGAATATTTATGGCTTCCAGTAGATTCCATAAACTGGGTAACCAACTTATCCAACTCTTTATCATTACCCATATTATTAATCGAATTCTCTACATCATTGTAGAATTTTTTTAATGTATCCATTGCTAAATATAAGTTTAATTATTATCCCGAATTATTTTACAGGGGTTACCGTAGGCTATAACTCCATTACCAATATTTTTTGTAACAACACTACCAGCTCCTATTACAGTATTACTGCCAATCTTTATTCTTGGAAGAACAACAGAACCACTCCCAATAAATGTATTGGCACCAACTTCTACTAATCCAGTTAATACCGCTCCAGGGCCAATATGAACCCCATCTGCTAGTATTGACTCGTGATCTACAACTGCCCCGGAATTGATAATAACCTGGCGGCCTGTCCTTACTCTCGCACAAACAGTTGCATTAATTAAGATCTGAGAACCTTCACCAAAATTCGAATCACTTGCAATATTTGCTGTTGGATGAATTGCTAAAGCAGGGCGGAAACCTTTTCCTGAAAGGAATTCATGTAATAGAACTCTGTCTTTTCCACCAGCACCTCCGATTGCCACAGCAAAAAAGAGGTCATTGTAATTAAATAGGTGATCCAGAAACTGCTTCTCATTATGAAATAAAGGTACTGATACAAAAGGATTTATTACTGTGCTATTTCTATCGTAAATACCAATCAGATTCCAACCCTTATGTGCTAAAGTTTCTCGTAAAACTATAGATTGGCCAGTTGCCCCCCACATAAAATAATTTTCCATTTACAATACCATCAGATTTATTCCCAAACTTTCCAAGGTGTTTTTTCAGATTCCCAAAGCTCTTCAAGGTATGTTTTATCCCTCATGGTATCCATTGATGCCCAAAACTCTTCATGCTTATATACCGACAGTTGATCTTGGGCAGCCAGTTTTTCAAGTGGTTCACGTTCCCAAGTTGTTTCATCATCATTAATGTAATCTATTACTTCTGGTTCGCACACAAAAAAGCCACCACTAATCCACCTTCTGTCTCCTTTTGGTTTTTCTAAGAATGATTTAACCCTCGCACCAGCAATTTCTAATGACCCAAACCTTCCATCTGGCTGGATAGCTGTTACTGTGGCTAATGTTTTTTGTTTTTTGTGATAATCTATTAATGAGTTGAGGTTAATGTTTGAAACTCCATCACCATATGTTAAACAGAAGGTACCATCCAAATACTCATAAATTCTTTTAATACGCCCACCCGTCTTTGTATGCTCTCCTGTATCAACAAGTGTAACTTTCCATGGTTCTGCTTTCTTTTGATGAACAACCATTTCATTGTTGCTCATATCAAATGTTACATCAGACATATGTAAAAAATAGTTCGCAAAGTATTCTTTGATCACATAACCTTTATAGCCACAACAAATTACGAAATCGTGTATGCCATAGTGCCCATATATCTTCATAATATGCCATAGTATTGGTTTACCACCAATTTCGATCATTGGTTTTGGCTTTAAATGTGATTCCTCACTAATTCTGGTTCCAAATCCTCCCGCTAATATTACTGCTTTCATTTATCCGAAATTTTGATAGTTTCCCATTCTAATTTTGGCCTGATTACCCCAGGCATTTTACCCATAAAATCCATCTCTCTATTGGATACATCTTCAGTAACCTCAAATGTAAGAGCATCTCTCTCAAAAAAATGGATTGTTGTGCCCGGATAACTAGTTAGTGCAACACCTAAATTGTAAATCCCGGTGTTAAGCATCTTTTTTGGTATTTTCATTACAGATTTATACAAGCCCTTATCATAAACTTTTTTACTCCAATAATCAGAGGATACAAAAATGTAATTCCCATTCTGATCGAAGATGTGGATATTCGGGTCAAGCCTGAATCCAGGTTCTTTTACCAAATATGTATATTCAACATACAAGTCTTCAGTGAAATCAATAGTATTAGCTTCTTTTCCATTGCTTTTGATCATTGATGCTGATCTTAGTTCAACAACATGATCTCCAACTGCACCCGATTCCCATATTTGATGTGTCTTTTTTTTAGAAGAAAGATACTCTTGAATGATAACTTCAGTCTGCCCTATAGATCGAATAGTACCATCCTCAAGAAATATAGTTTTCCTACATAAACTCTTAATCATATTCAAAATATGGCTTACAAATAGGATGGTTCTCCCTTCACCCTTACTGATATCACCCATTTTCCCAATACACTTTTTCTGAAATTCTGCGTCACCTACGGCAAGTACTTCATCAACTACAAGAATTTCACTTTCTAAATGAGCGGCAACGGCAAATGCAAGCCGTACATACATGCCAGAAGAGTACCTTTTAACAGGTGTATCGATATATCTTTCAACTCCCGAAAAGTCCACAATTTCATCAAATTTACGGGCGACTTCTGATTTTGTCATTCCCAAAATTGCCCCATTTAAAAAAATGTTTTCTCTACCAGTCAGTTCGGGGTGGAATCCTGTTCCAACTTCTAAAAGGCTTGAGATTCTCCCTTTCATCTTTATTACACCTGTAGTAGGGGTTGTAACTTGGCTTAATACTTTCAATAAAGTACTTTTCCCAGCACCATTTTTCCCAATGATACCAAGCACTTCACCTTGGTTTACTTCAAAATTTAGGTCTTTAAGGCTCCAAACAATATCACTAGTACCTTTTTGACTACGATCATTTATTTCTCCAATTTTTAAAAAAGGGTCTTCTTTGCCTCTAGCTAGAGCCCACCACCTTTCAATATCACGCGATAGTGTTCCTGTACTAAATTGTCCTATTTGATAAGCTTTTGATAAATTTTCAACTTTTATAGCTGTTGTCATATCTACTAAATCGTATCTACAAAGTTTTTCTCTACCCTATTAAAAATGATAACACCAACAATGAAAATTATCGTACTAACCAATGTAACATAGCCCATCGTATAAATAGTTAGGATTCCCTCTCCTAAAGTACTTACTCTAATTCCTTCAATAACAAATGTCATAGGGTTTAATGCCACAACCCAATACATTTTCCCACCAAGTGTGGAAAGTGGATAAATTACTGTTGTTGAATACATCATCAGTTGCACACCAAATTCAACTAAATAAGACAAGTCTCTGTATTTTGTTGTTAGAGCTGTAATTATCATGCCTAAACCAAGCCCCTGCATTGCCATTAAAAGTACAAATATCGGGAAAAGTAATACTTCCCAGCCGGGGCCAAAATCAACACCCTGAAAAGCATAGTATATAATTAATGCTATCAGTAAAAATAACTGTATACCAAATTTCAAAAGGTTAGATAATATTATACTGATAGGACTCACAATTCTTGGAAAATACACCTTTCCAAAAATTTGTTGATTATCCCTGAAAACAGTTGATGTTTTTTTTAAGCAATCTGAAAAGTAATTCCATGCAGTTATTCCAGCCAAATAGAAGAGCGGCTGTGGCAAACCATCTGTAGAAAGTCCTGCCAGATTGCCAAAAACAAAAACAAACACAATTGTAGTTGCTACAGGTTGAATAAAGTACCACAAAGGGCCAAATATTGTTTGTTTGTAAAATGCAACCACATCTCTTCTTACGAATAGCATTAACAAATCTCTGTAAGCCCAGAGTTGACGAA
This sequence comes from Balneolaceae bacterium, assembly GCA_007134085.1. Taxonomy (GTDB): domain Bacteria; phylum Bacteroidota; class Rhodothermia; order Balneolales; family Balneolaceae; genus Rhodohalobacter. The sequence goes on along the minus strand of SLLL01000070.1, from coordinate 17,835 downwards.
ACTGCAAGTCAAACCATTTTTTTCTTGGCGAAATGATAAGATCCCAATTGTCGCTGTCAGAATAATTGTTTTTAATCTTCACGTATTGTGCAGGTAGAATTACTTAATAAGAATTGAACTATCTTGTTTTTATTAATCTTGAAATACTTTTTTACAACATTTTATTTACAGTTTTTTTTCCGGTAGAATCATATAACAACATATTTGGCTTTGGAAGCATGGAGTATTCCTGCGGTTTTAAGACCAAGCATCTAATTTTCCTATCAAGACTTTTTTCAGTTAACTCTATCAGTTTCGTGAGATATGTTCGGTCAATACAAGAACTGACAATAGCTAAGTCTACAATATTGCTATTCAAACCTTTTGACAAATTACCCAGCAAATACACCTGATTCACTTCTCCCAATTTGTTTATAACAGCATCATAAATTTGATCAATTCCAAAATGCTTGATTGCTATACGCTGCAGCTCTTTAAAAAGCGGGTATTCTTTATTTGCTTGATAATATTTTCTATTTCCTACCTTTTCAGAGTGTATAAGCCCTGCTTGTTCAAAACGATTCAATTCAATTCTAACGGCATTACTACTTTCTGAAAATTCTCTACCCAATTCTCTCAAATAAGTTCTCATTTCCGGATTCAGAAAAAACCTGTAGAGTAATTTAATTCTGGTTTTATTTGAGATTAGTGCTTCTAACATTGTTTATGAGCTGTAATTGAATTCCATAAGAAAGCCAGAGCGTTGATCATTTACTGAATGAAAAATAGCTTAAGAGATCAAGTTGACAACAAAAAAACATTTACGTTATAAAGGGGGGTTAAAAAGATTCTATATCTTTAAATTTAAAATCCACAAGATGGGGGTAAAATTGAGTAAAAATATTACTCAATTTTTCTTTAAAAGACAATAACCTTATAAGTCTATTTTTTAAGGTAGATAAATTATAATCGTTTAATCTTCAATACTGATAACCTGCTCGCGAAGAAAATGATATGTTTTCTCAGTAAATATCCACATCACCCCAATAAAAATACCAAAAAGAAGAAATACCGGTATAACTAAGAAAGAGCTGGATTCAGGAGTAGTTGGTAAAATGGGGCGCTGAAAAGTGGTAAATATTGGTGTGTCTTCTTGCACCCGTATCCTGGCCTCTTCAAGCCTTTGCGATATAGATGAATATAGCTGAAATGTAAGATCCCTCTGGTCTTGAAGCCGGTCTAGTTCTAAAGCAGCTGTAGCAGTTAGATTGCCCTGGTTTCTATCTGTAAACAAAGCAAGTTCTTCCTGAGAACGCTGATAACGCGCTCGTGCCTCTTCATAAAGTTTTTCTACGAATTGCAGGTTAAGTCTCGACTTTTCATTTTGATAATTAACTATATACTCACGCATTCGATCAGCAATAATTAGATTAAACTGTGAAGCAGCCATAGGGTCAGAAAGGCGAGTTTCTACTATTAGAATTAAACCGTCTGGTTCTAGGTCAATTCTACTTTCAACCTGAGATTTTGCATATCGAAATTGAGGCGTTAAAATAAGCACCTCACGATCTGTCAAAGTCACATTTTCTAATATCTGTTCAGAGTTACCCCCAAATTCATCAACAGGCCTATTGAACAGGCCTCGTAAATTTTTGTAGAGCGTTAAAGGTAACCTAACAGTGTAGTTCCCAACCCCTCTATAGAACCTCTCCCGAAAAGGCTCCTTATAATGATAGTTAAAGAACTCCAATAGAGTAAGTTCCTGGCCCAAAGTGCTAAATTCAAGAGGTTGTAACAATAGTTCTTGGAGAAAATCGGTACTTTCAATAATCTCAGGGTAAAGCTCTGGGGATAACCCCCTTTCCATACCCATTCCTTGCCCGATATTTATTCCCCCAAGTTGGCCAAGCATTCTGAGGCCTTGATTAGCGGCTGGCTGATTTTGAGCTTCTTGCAGCAGTTTGGTGTAACTAACATACTCTTTTGGTGAAGCTGCGTAGTGAAATACCCCCCAAATGAAAAAAAAGATACTGATAGATAATACCTTATACCTTCCTCTCCAAATAGGTGTAATTAACTCTTGAAGACTTATATCTTTATCAGTTCTTAAATCTTTAATAAAATCAATTTGTGGTTTGCCCTTTGATTCTTGGGGAAAATCTTTATCATAATTACTTTCCGTTTCAATACTATCGGAATTGCTCATAAAAGCGAGGATTGGTTAACACCTGTTAAAAATTTCGGACTCACAATATATCCTTTTTTAAGAATCGAGTTCAAGTAGATTATCATCCATTTTATATCCATTTCAAATGATCAGATATATTAGCAGTGAAAAAAATTTGCATCCCACAATCACTGAATGTTCACAACATTTGGTGAATAAGTTACCAAAGACTTGTATCTTTGCGCATGCAAAAAAATAAACATTGAATTTTGTTGTATACCCCATTAAAGAGTTTATTCAATCTTAGTTAAACGCATTCTCAAGAATGCAATTGTAAATGCTCAATACTTCAAAAAACCAAGAATCAATACGAATGTATACTATTCATATGTGAGCCAAAGCATAATACACATCAATATCATAAAATATACTAAATCAATTATATACCACCTTTAACCATGCGTAAAACGAATCAGATTGTAAAAGAAGATGTTCATAGAATAGTAAAGGATCTTGGGAGATTAGTCGAAAATTTTAGGGATAAAAAAATTTTGATAACCGGGTTTAAAGGCTTTTTAGGTTCAAATTTTACAGCTTTCTTTCATTTACTTAATCAGGAAATTCTAAACAATTCTTTAACGGTTTACTGTCTTGATAACAGTATTGTTGACCTTGAAGACCTCACAAGCCCCTACACTGAGGGCTTTACTGTAGTAAATGGTTCTGGTTTAAATGATCTTCCTGTTAAAGACTTTAACTACATCATACATTGTGCAGGAATAGCTTCTCCCACATTTTATAGGAAATACCCACTTGAAACTATCAGTGTGAATTCAATCGGCTATTGGGAAATGCTAAACAATTTAGATGTGAGCTCACTTGAAGGCTTTTTATATTTTAGTACAAGTGAAATTTACGGAGATCCTGATAGTAAAAATATTCCAACAAAAGAAGAGTACAGAGGTAACGTTTCTTGTACTGGCCCGAGAGCCTGCTATGATGAATCAAAAAGATTGGGAGAAACTATTTCTATCGCTTTTCATCAAGAGAAAGGATTGCCAATAAAAATAGTGCGGCCTTTTAATGTGTATGGGCCGTTCATGAGATTGAATGACAGGCGGGTTATACCAGATTTCGTAAAATTTGCACTTGAAGAAAACGTAATCAATATTCTCAGTGATGGTACTCCTACACGAGCTTTTTGCTACAGTTCGGATGCTATAAACGGATTTATAAGAGCATTACTTCTTGGAAAGCCAGCTCGCCCTTATAATATTGGAAACGGTGACAGTGAAATAAGCATGCTTGAACTTGCAAATATTATTTCAATGAATCTTGGTGGTACCGAAATTAAATATAGAGAAAGCAGCGAGAAAAATTACTTGACAGATAATCCCCAAAGAAGGTGTCCGGTTATAGGCCGAGCCAAAACTGAATTAAATTTCAAGCCAGCTATTCATCCTTCTGATGGAATCCAAAGGGTAATTGAGTGGTATAAAGAAACTTATTTCCCAAACAAATAAATATAATATGAGAATTGCCATACTTGGAACAGGGTATGTAGGCCTTGTTACCGGTGTAGGATTGGCCAATACCGGTAAAAAAGTTATTTGTGTCGATAAAGATGAAGAAAAACTCAATAAAATTAAAAACGATATCTCACCTATTTATGAACCAGGCTTGGATGAACTTTTAGTTGCAAATAAAGACAGAATTGAAGTTACTGCCAATACACTTGAAGCTATCAAAGTATCTGATGTAATCATTATTGCAGTAGGAACTCCGTTTAATGGAGACGAAATTGACCTAACATTTATAAAACAAGCATCAAAAGAAATAGGGAAAGCAATTAGTGAAATACCTGATTTCAAAGTTGTTGTAGTAAAAAGTACGGTGGTTCCAGAAACAACAGAAAAAATTGTTAAACCTATAGTACTGGAATATTCCGGAAAAACAGAAGAAGAAGTAGGATTTGCAATGAATCCTGAGTTTTTAAGAGAAGGAAATGCCGTTGAAGACTTTTTAAATCCTGACAGAATTGTGTTGGGAGTGTCTTCAAAAAAAGTAGAATTAATTCTCAGAGAGATGTATAGTGGTTATCCAGATTCTACAATTTTAGTCACAAACCCAACTACAGCTGAGACTATAAAATACACTGCTAACTCTTTACTTGCTCTTACCATATCATACTCCAATGAGATTGCCAGGATATGTGAGAAGCTTTCAGGGGTAGATTCAGAACAAGTTTTTGAAGGGGTGCTATTAGACAAGCGTTTTTCACCTATTGAAAATGGCAATCGGATTAAACCGCAATTTTCAACATACTTGCGTGCTGGAATTGGTTTTGGCGGCAGTTGCTTTCCGAAAGATGTTCAAGCATTTCATGCATTTGCAAAAAAAAATAATGTTGATTCAAGACTTCTGGGCGGTTTATTAGAAGTGAATAAAACTCAACTTGAGCATGTTTTTAATTTGGGTTTAACAAACCATCCTGGAAACCCTAAAAAAATTACCATTCTTGGCACTGCATTCAAGCCCAATACTGATGACATCAGAGAATCACCTGGGATTAAACTGGCCGAAATAGCGCTCAAACAAAATTACGAGGTAACGGTACACGATTACATTGCATTGGAAAATACCAGATCTCACTTTAACGACAAGGTTACTTATGAGGCTGACCCTATGGAAGCCATTAATGATGCTGACTTAGTCTATGTAACTACAATTTGGAATGATTATCTGAACTACACTGATGATGAGTACTTTTCTAACATGAAAAAAGGCGCCATTTTGATTGATACCCGATCGCACTTCAAAAGCCGTGAAAATAGGCCATGGCGAATCAGAATTGGCGTGGGGAGCTATTAAACTTATGCAACTCATTCAAAAAGATTTGGAAGGAGTATTTGAAATTCTGTTGAATCCTATTACAGACAAAAGAGGATACTTCATGAGGGTTTATGACCAAAAAGTTTTTGATAATAACTTTTTGAAAAATGGTTGGGTGCAGGAAAATCAATCCTTAAGTAAAGAAATATATACTTTGCGCGGTTTGCACTTTCAGTTGCCTCCATATTGCGAAGCCAAGCTAATACGGGTTTTAAGAGGCAAAATACTCGACGTTTACGTTGATTTACGTAAAGGGTCGCAAACCTTTGGGAAATGGGGTTCAGCTGAAATCTCATCCCATCAAAATAATATGCTTTTAATTCCAAGAGGGTTTGCCCATGGCTTTCTAACTTTAGAAGAAAACACGGAAGTCTGTTATAAAGTTGATAATTTCTACTCTCCAGAGTACGAACAAGGTATAATCTGGAACGATGATTCACTTAATATAAATTGGTATTGTGAAAATCCTATCCTCTCAGATAAAGACAAAAAACAACAGACATTTAAGGAATTTGTCTCAAGGTATAAATCAATTAATATTTAATAAATGAATGTAAGATTATTTAAACCTTCGGTAGGAACTGAAGAATTGGAAATGATTCAACAAGCTTTTGAAAGGTCATGGATTGGGCTTGGCCCCAATGTAAACAAATTTGAAGAAGAGTGGGCAAAATTCATAAATGCTAAATTAGCCATAGGTGTAAATTCGGCAACTGCTGCTCTGCATTTGGCTCTTATGCTCTTCGACTTCCCACCAGGGAAAAAAGTATTGGTACCTTCACTAACTTTTGCCTCAACAGCTACTTCTATATTATACAATCAGTTGGTGCCTGTATTTATTGATTCTGATCCAGAAAATCTTGGCATAGACTTGGATGATATGAAGAACAAATATGACGAAGATGTTGTTGCCGTGATTCCTGTACACTATGCCGGACACCCCGTACCTATGGATGAACTAATGCCTTGGGCTAAAGAAAAAGGCATTAAAGTTATTGAGGATTGTGCACATACTGCCGGAGGAGAATATAAAGGCAAAGCTTTAGGTACATGGGGAGATGTAGGATGTTTTAGTTTTGAAGAAAAAAAATGTATGACCACAGGAGATGGCGGTATGATGGTTACCAATGAGCCAGAACTATTTAAAGATGTGAAGGCGATGCGATGGGTTGGCATAGATAAAGATAACTGGAAAACAGCCCAAAAATATACGGATGCTAACATAGATGCCATGCATTGGTATTACGAATTGAACGTGCTCGGATACAAATACAATATGAACGATTTGGCAGCTTCAATTGGGCTTGCTCAACTTAAGAAACTACCTTCGTTCAATAAGAGAAGGGCAGAAATCATAAGAAAATATTTAGATGGCATATCAGCTATGCCAAATATTGATCCATTGCTCTCATATGAACCCGAAAAATACGATTATTGGCTTTTCGGTGTACGTGCTGAAAATCGAAATGATCTTATAATGCATTTAAAGTCCAATGGAATAGCTACAGGTTGCCATTTCACTCCTCTTTCAGTGCAACCCATATTTCAACAATACGAATCCAATTGTGAATTTATTGAGAAAGAAGCAGATAAATTTATAACACTTCCGCTACATCCTGACTTAACAGATGAAGAAGTTGATTATGTTATTAATAAATTAAAACAGTACTGAAAAATTGAAAGCTGTATTAAGCTGCTGTTGGATATATTCACAAATATTGTTTCATATAGTAAGATAAAGTTTTTTCAATGTAGGCTTGGCAATGATAATGCTACATATTTTACTTTTGTGCTAATGTTGAAGTGAGGAATATTTAAATTTAATTTTCAATCAATGCATTAAACCATCTATTTGCCATTTCTTTGGCGCCCGCTTCATTAGGATGAAAGCCATCTTCAAAATATTTATCACCAAAATTAGAATTCATATTAACATGATAAATTGGTGATACGTCATTAGATTTTCTACTTATAATTTTGTTTATCCAATTATTCCACTCATTAACTCTTTGGTTATATATAGGGTCAAAAGTTGAATCAAAGGGTATAATATTTGCTAAGTAAATCCTAATTACAGGGTTGGAATCTCTCAGTTTATCGATAATTGATTCCATATAGGTTATTGTGAATTCATATTGGTTTGGCTGGGCAATAGAATTTGTGATATCATTAGTGCCTAAATGAATTAATGCAATATCAGGTGTATAATAGAAAGTCAACCAGTGTTCTAATTGTAAATCAATAGCTCTACTTGTTGCTCCATTATTGCCTTCGTGTCTTGTGTCCCATACGCCAGGATAGTTAGCCGGATTTGTATTCTTTGAGCCTACATAATTAAAGTTATAGCCTGAACCTGCAAGCATGTTGAAAAGAAAGAATCTATAACTATGCGGAACCCCATTTGTGATGGAATCCCCAAGTGGTAAAATTCTTTTTTGTGCTGGTAAAGGAACAAAATCAACAACTAAAGTTAAATTTTGTGTCATTTCAACTTCAATGGGATTGTGATTTGATACTACAGAACCACTAAAGCCTGCAAATACCCAGCCATCGGCTGGAACAGCATTTAATAAAACCTTAGTCTCAAAAGGATATAGCCCATGTCCTCCTTGATTTGCCTGAGTGTTTACAAAACCCTGGCCATTAACTTGAATGTTTAACTGAAAGTCTTGCCGCCTAAACACAGCTTCAACTATTCTGTCTTTATCAATAGTGACAGTTATTTGGCTGTTTGTACCATCAAAGTCACCTCTCCACCCAACAAACTCCCAGCCAATTTCAGGAATTGCCGTAAGCTGTATAACCGTTCCGAAAGTGTAATCTACTGATTTTGCCTGAACAACTTGCTGTTCAACGTATCCTTCTCCTTCAACGTTAACTGATAAGCTAAAATCTGCTTTTTCAAAAATCGCTATTACTTCCTTATTACTATCGATTAAAAGCTGAACAACCGGCTCTCCAACATCTTCTATATCTCCCTCCCATCGCACAAATTTCCATCCATACTCAGGCACTGCACTTAGTTCGACAATTGTACCAAAGGGATGTTCACTACTCGATTTTGCTTGTACTTCCCTTTTCTCTACACTCCCATTACCATCAATTTCAATATTTAAATCAAAGATTTTTAATTCAAAAACTGCTTTGATATTTATTTCTCCTTCAATAAGGATCTCTACTACATCATCCTCTGAAGATACTGCTCCATCCCAATGCGAAAATCTCCATCCATCTTCAGGCTCAGCAGTTAACTGAACAAAAGTTCCAAACGGATATTCAGTTGATTTCAGCTGAATTACTTCTTCTTTTACTTTTCCCTCTCCTTCAATTTCAATATTTAAATCAAAGATTTTTAATTCAAAAACTGCTTTGATATGTGTCTCACCTTCAATTAATAGTTCAATTTCATTATCCTCTGATGATACTACACCATCCCAATGTGAAAATTCCCAACCAAACTCAGGTTCAGCAGTCAATTTAACCATAGTTCCATGAGGATAATCGGTGGTTTTAGCTTGAATCACTTCTTCTTTTACTTTTCCTTCTCCCTCAACTTCAACCATCAATGGATATTCTCTTTTTTCAAAAAGTGCAGTGATATGTCGGTCTGCATTCATGACAACATTGACTGTAGACTGGCTATCGGATATGTCTCCACTCCAGCCAGAAAAAACCCAATGCTCATTAGCAAAAGCTATCACCTTTATGCTATCTCCCTCTTGAGCCTCTATTGAAGACTGTACTATCAGTCCAGCATCATGCGGTGAAACATCTGCGGTTAATATGTACGTTGGTTTATTTTCGGTTGCACAACTGAGTAGTAGAACAACAAAAAACAATACCTTTACAATAAAAAAATATTTTTTGGAAAAGATTTTCATATGTATATATTTCCAATAATTATCATCGCATGACATTTGCTACATTAATCATCGCAATCCGACTCTTTAAAGACACTTAAAATACACCTATTTATTTCAATAATTCAACACAACTATTGGATTTAAATCTTGTGAAAGAATTTAAATTTTAAGTGCTCGTAGTTGATTTGTTTAATTTGGTTAAAACTATTTAGGTTTTTTAATTTTAGTGTGTTTTGGACTCGAATATGTTGCAAAACTATAAATTTTTGATGTTCAATTTCAATTCTTAAGTACTCCAAAATGATTCCAGTGAGTTGTAGTTTTTTTCATTAAAATTCTTTAATGTTTTAACACTACAATCACTATATTAAAACACATCTACCAACCCTCCCGATTCCATGAGTATGGATACACAAATATAATGCTCCTATGAAAAATTCTCTCCATAAGGTTTATCTACCCCTATTAGTAATCATTTCGTTACTAATTGCTCTTTCGTGTTCAACGGAAAGCACACCCATTTACTCACTATCGATTGACAATCAATCCATCGAAGGTGGAAGCATAATTGCCTCTAACATGGAAGCAGAAGAAGGTGATTCCATCACGGTTACGGCTGTGCCTGATGAACATTTTGATTTTGTTAGCTGGGGTGGAGATTACTCAGGTACGGAAAATCCCATGACTATCATTATGGATAGAGATAAAACCCTACTTGCCATTTTTGAAAAAGTGGATTACCCCCTTACAGTTAATACCCAGGGTGAAGGATCTGTCAGGCAAGAAATCATTCAGCAAAAATCAACCGATTACCAGCATGGCACGCGGGTGAAGCTAACTGCAGAACCTGAATATGGCTGGGAATTTTCTGAATGGGAAGGTGATGCAAGCGGTAGTGACCCAGAAATTGAAATAGATGTTGATGGCCCGGTAGAAATTACAGCAGTTTTTGAAAGAGTTGATTTTGAAGTAACAATTCATGTTGAAGGCCAGGGAAGTGTAACCAAGGAAGTGATGCAGGCTAAATCCGCTGAATACCCCTTCGAAACACAGTTGCAGCTAACTGCTGAGGCAGATTATGGTTGGGAATTTGATGGCTGGTCGGGCGATGCAAGTGGCTCAGAGCATGTAATCGTTATTGATGTTAATGAAGATTTAGAAATCACAGCTAATTTTCAGAGAGTTGATTTTGGTTTAACTATAGATATACAAGGCCAGGGTGAAGTAAGCAAGGAAGTGATTCAAGCTAAAACCACCGATTATGCCTTTGAAACACGCGTACAACTTACAGCCCAACCAGCTAATGGATGGGTATTTTCAGAATGGTCTGGCGATATTAGCGGAGCAGAGCAAGTAAGTGATAATGCAATTATTGTTGAAGTTGATAAGGACAAAAATATAAATGCAACTTTTGAACGGCTGGATTTTCTCGTAACTGTAAACATTGATGGAGAGGGTGATGTAACACAAGAAATTATACAGTCTAAATCATTTAGTGATGAGTATCCTTTTGAAACACAGGTGCGTCTCACAGCTACGCCAAAATCAGGGTGGGAATTTTCCGATTGGTCTGGATTCAAATCTAGCAAAAATCATGTGATTGATATTCAAGTTGATGAAAATATAACGTTGGATGTTTTATTTAAAAAAGTACCTGTTGTCCAAACCTTACCTGTTTCGGAGATAACTTCTGAGAGCGCCGTAATTGGTGGAGAAGTGGCTTCTGAATCAAATGTTGGAATTATCGATAAAGGAATATGCTGGAGTACCAACCCAGATGTTGATCCGGATAGCAATTCAGATTTCGAGTGCCGGACTCATAATTCAGGAACCGGTTCATTTTCCAGAACAATTACCAATTTAGAATCATCCACTACCTACTACGTGCGAGCCTATGCTGTTTATAATATTCAGTCCGATACGTATGTTTTAGGTAATGAAAGAACATTCACCACAGAAGATGAGGTTGAGTTGCCAAGTGTGACAACTTCTTCTGTATCATCAATAGCAACGGATTATGCAATTAGCGGCGGAAATGTGACAAGTGATGGCGGAGCAACTGTTACTGAACGTGGTGTCTGCTGGAATAACTCTCCAACACCTTCTTTGGAAAATAATATGAATTGCTCAGAAGAAGGCAATGGTACCGGTTCTTTCACCACTACACTAAGTGGCCTTGCACCTCTTAGTAATTATTGGGTACGTGCATATGCAACGAATTCGGAAGGAACTAAGTATGGTAACCAGGTGAGCTTTACCACTCTTCAGGTTGAAGATGGAGGTGGTTCTGATGATGGCGGTGGATCAGACGATGGCGGTGAAATCAACTTGCCATCAGTAAGCACTACAAACATAAGTTCTATTAACACTGATTCCGCTATAAGCGGTGGGAATGTTACCAGTGATGGTGGTGCGTCGGTCACTCAACGAGGAATATGCTGGAATAATTCACCAAACCCTTCCTTGGAAAACAACATGAATTGCTCAAATGATGGTAGTGGTACAGGTTCATTCAGTACTACACTTTCCGGCCTTGCACCTCTCAATAATTATTGGGTTCGTGCCTACGCTACGAATTCGGAAGGAACTGAGTATGGTAATCAGGTGAGCTTTACTACTCTTCGGCTTGGAGACGGAGGTGGTTCTGATGATGGCGGAGGGTCTGATGATGGCGGAGGGTCTGACGATGGAGGTGGATCTGATGATGGCGGAGGGTCTGACGATGGAGGTGGATCTGATGATGGTGGAGGAACGGACCATGGTGGGAACACTTTAACTGATATAGATGGTAATGTATATGGATTTGTGCAAATTGGAAGTCAAAGATGGATGACCTCTAATCTCAGAACTACCAGATATCGAAATGGAGATGGTATACCGAATATAACAAACCCTTCAGCATGGGCCACTAGAGGAACTGGTGCATGGGCAAATTATAATAACAATTCGGGATTTGATGCTGTTTATGGCAAGCTTTATAATTGGCATGCTGCAAATGATAGCCGTGGAATATGCCCGGCTGGATGGAGGGTTCCTTCCGATGGAGATTTCCAAGTACTTGAAGCTCATTTGGGTATGCCTGCAAATGAGCGTGGGGCAATTGGACACCGTGGCGCAGCTCAAAATGTAGGTGGTAAGCTAAAAACAGTTGGAAATACCCTTGATGGAAACGGCCTTTGGGCACCACCAATCTCTGATGAAACTCATAGGTATTTTAACCCAAATTTCGAACCGGCTACTAACCAATCAGGCTTTTCTGGAGTGCCAAGTGGCAACCTTAACCCGATTGATACAACTCATGACGGAGCTAGTTTTTATAGTTTATATCGAGATAAGGATATGTGGACCTCTACACAAAGCGATGCGAATAATGCAATAATACGAGCGCTTAGTTTTAATCAAAGCTCAGTTTTTAGAGACGCCAGATCTAAGCAATTTGGTTTTGCCATACGATGCGTGCAGTAATTGACCATCATCTTCTTTAAATCAAAAAATAGCTTAAGCAGCAGGCTTATTGTATAAACAATTTCGATTTTATTTGCTCTCAACATACTCAAATAGATCTCATTTTGGGTATAACCAGCATATTTTACTAAGATATAGAAAACACTTTTATCACTCAGTTGACACAATAGCTGCTAATTATTTCTCTTAGACTTTTTTCTAATTCATAATTAAGCGACATTTTGGCTTGATAAAAATATTTATTATTGGCTTCGTCAATATTTGTGATTTGCTAATATAGCGTAAATTAATTTTAAAAATAGATTGACTGATAAACAATAAAAATAGAAAAACTATTTAGAGTAATTGCTTCTTGAAGGACATAGAAAATCTTTTTTGATCAATAAACATTTTACTTTCTGATAGTTCCTCTGGTGTATTTATCCCCAAGCTCTTGTATGTTGGCTGATCTGTACGCCAGTATATTACCCCTTCTTCTAACATAAGAGGAATTATCTTCAGAAAACTTTTTTCATTCGTTATACTTCCTTTCGCATTAACTGTTAGATATTTCTCCCAGGCTTTCAACAAACTATTTTCCCGAAATGCGAATAAACCAATATCCTTAAAACCAGCTTCATCGCACTCATCACCTTCCCTACTCTCCAAAATTGTAACAGTTTTATTATTCAAAAATTTAAATTGAACATACGGATCTCGAACCCAAACCAAAGGAATTGCTGCATCAGCCCGTTTTAAATCATTTCCAAGAGAATTATATAAATCCCGGTCAACAAAAGGCTGATCTCCCCACTGAATGAAAATATTTTCATTCTTATTTTTCAATCGCAAACTGGCTAATGCAATATTAATGGCATCAAACATTCCATTAGCCGCAGGCTGAACCATAACATCCAGATTTTCATGTGTTCTGGCTATATGCTTATTCATGTAATCCTTGCCTGAAGGGCTTAATATCAAACATATTCTATCAAAAAAAACCTCAGCCTGATCCATTATAAAATCAAAGATGGTACGATGCCCATATAGCTTGGTAAATATTTTGGGGGCTGATGTTTTTAGCCGGCTTCCCTTGCCTGCAGCTGGAATAATTAATGTTTTTTTATTCATTCAATATGTAACTCTTAAGAAAATGGTTGATATCATCATAATAAATATCTGAAATATCGCGAACGCATTCATTGTGTACTCCAATTGCCAGAATATTTGCACTTTTTAGGCTTTGTATTCCTGCTGTGGAATCTTCAACCCCTATTACTTCTCCTTTAATGTTGAATATTTTAACGCACTTTTGAAAAGGTTCAGGATGTGGTTTTGATTGATTATAATCTTCTGAAGTTATAATTCCATCAAACAGATATAAAATATTGTGATTTTTGAGTAATGTGTAAATTGATTTTTTACTGCCGCCAGATACAATAAATAGCCGATTATTTTTTTCCTTACATGCTTTTAGTAATGAACTATCTACAAGGCTTTCAACCTTATCAACATTTTTTAAATAATATTCGGTTTTTTTTTTGGCGAGTTGTTCTGCCAATTCATTACTAACATATTGAGAAAATACATCTATAGTTCGGATTCCCTTTATTTCTTCATACGAATTAAACCCCTCAAGGCCATGCGATTGAAAAATAAATCTAAAAGCTCTCTCATGAGCTTTATCTGTATCAAAGAGAGTACCGTCAAAATCCAGTAATACGTTCAACATACTTTTATCTGTCTCCAATTCAAATAAGATTATAATGATTAATTTACCTCGATTTCAAATTGCACACTCAAAATATGACATTATGTATATATTACTCAGCTTATCAGGGCTGTAGCACTTTAATTTGTAAACGGGGTTTTATTATCGCCAAAAATGAAAAATTCAAAGCACTCAGTAGCAGATTAGAAATAAAAAGTAATTGATGATTTCTTACCTTTGTAATTATAAATATCATTTGATTCAAAAACAGTTATAGATGAATTATTTAGTTACAGGCGGTGCAGGCTTTATTGGTAGCCATCTTGCAAATACACTTAATAAAAGAGGGCATTATGTACGAGTGTTAGACAACTTATCTTTTGGTGATAAAGAAAAATTGGATGATGGCATCGATATAATTGTTGGTGATATCACCAATATTAAAGATTGTATTACTGCAGTAGAAGGTATGCATGGTGTTTTCCACATGGCTGCATTTTCGAGAAGTGGCCCATCGTTCAACAAATCTGAAGTGTGCCATCATAATAATGTAACCGGCACACTAAATTTGTTAAATGCTGCTCTCGATAATAACATTAGAAAAATAATTTACTCCGGTAGCTCCACATTTTATGGAAATACAATGGGCTCACAAGATGAAGAGATGTCGGGAGATTTTCTAAATTTTTATGGGCTCACAAAACATATTGGAGAAATGTATGTTGCCCAGTATGGCAAAAATTTTGGCCTAAACTTCAATACACTGAGATATTTTAATGTATATGGGCCGGGACAGCCAAGCGAGGGTGAATATGCTCTTGTGTTAGGCATCTTTCTGGATCGTTTAAAAAAAGGTGATAAACTAGAAATCCATGGCTCAGGTGAACAACGCCGGGATTTTATACATGTTTATGACGTGGTGGAAGCCAATATAAAAGCAATGGAATCTAACGTAACGGGAGAAATTTTTAATATCGGATCGGGCATTAATCATTCTATTATAGAAATTGCAAAGCTATTTCCACTTGAAAGATATCATACAGAAAGAAGGTCAGGTGATGCAGAAGAAACTCTGGCAGATATCAGCAAGGCGATCAAGCTGCTGAACTGGCAGCCGAAAGTTACACTGGAAGAAGGGTTAAACGAATTAATGAATAATCTATAACCAATGAGAATAAGTGTGGTTTCAGCTGTGTATAATGAGATGGAAATCATGAACACAGTTTCAAGCTGGATTGATTATTTAAAAAATTGCAGCGAGTTAAGTGATTTTGAAGTTATACTCTGTGATGACTATAGTGATTTAGATTACTTTAAAAAACTTCAGAACCATTTCAAAGATAATAGCCGTGTAACAGTTTTGAGTAACAAAAAAAATGAAGGCCCCGGTTATTCATTCTCACGCTGTTTCCAGGCGGTTAAATATGAATATACTCTTATCACAGATTCTGATGGGCAATTTCCGATAGAAAATTTGGAAAGAGTTCTTAATGTTTTAAGTGAAAAAAACATGGAAAATATTGTTTTTTTCACTCATAGAGAAAAAAAATATGACAATATGATAAATGTTGTTGGCCAAAAGATTTCTAATGGATTATGTAATTTCATTCATAAAACGAAACTCAATGATTTCACCTGTGCCTATAAATTTGTTCCTTCAAAATTATTGAAAAATATCTATTTCGATGCAAGATATATGAACTATTCTCTTGATCATACAGCCAAGCTGATTGAAACTGAAGTAGAATATATCGATGTACCTGTCGTATGTGAAATTAAAGAAGCAAGAAAGAGAGGCGTCTTAAAAGAATTGAACCGTGCAATAGGCAGGTTTCTTTATATCAATCATTTATGGTATCGAAAATTTCTTCTCAAACGAAGAGTCTTATTTCACCATCATAACGAATAACGGGCCGATTCATTAAAGAATATGAATGTTGTTTTATTTACAGGCGGCAGCGGCAATGCCAATTTGATTCGCTACATAAAAGATCTATCCTATGTTAATCTTAGCTTATTGATTAACGGATACGATGATGGGCTTTCAACAGGGACAATCCGAAGTGCTAATTATGGAATGTTGGGCCCCTCCGACTTCAGGAAAAATTTCACATATATCCTCGACAGCTTTTCAGAATCTAACCTAAACATCAAGAAAATTTTCAATCACCGGCTCAGCCAAGATGAATGCCATTTGCTGTTAAAAAATAAAGAAGAGCTATTTGAACATTTAACTGGTAAAAAAATACTTGAAGAAGAAAGTAAGAATTTTATTAAAATTCACTTTTATAGTGGAGTTGAAAAACTTCTCTCATACACCAATGAGGCTAGCCTTCTCATCGATTTTAATGTCGGAAATATAATCATTGGCGGCCTACACAGAGAAAATCAGGATTTTAATGCCGCCTTGAGATCTCTTACAGATTTTTTTGATCTAAATGCCAGTCTTATCAACGTCTCCGAGGATGATGATTCCAAGCTCGTGGCATTTGATAAAAATTCCTTGTTCTTGTCAAATGAAGCGGATATTGTTAACTACAAGGGAGATAAGCCTCTGGATAAGTTTTTCCTGCTTCCGCTGGATAAGTTTAATAGTTTAGATAGTGACACAACATATCAGCCAGAAGAAATAAATGCATTTTCTAAAACTCCCATTATCTCTAATCAGGCAAAAAAAGCAATTAAACATGCAGATGTATTACTTTTTGGCAGCGGCACTCTTTTCTCTTCTTTGTTGCCATCTTACAGAATCTGCAAAAATGAAATTAACAGCAGCAATGCAAAAAAAATACTGATTGTAAATAACGATTACGATAATGACATAAGAAATACCACACTTAACAATTATATAGAACTAATTTTAAATGAGTTAGATACTGAGTGTAAGGATTTTTTTGACAGAATTATTTTAGATACTGACTGCAAAATAAACCATACAAATGAAGCTTTGCATTCCAACATTGTTAAAGCAAAAATTACCAATACCGATCTTAAACACAATGGCTACAGGCTCTGGAACACAATTACCCGAACGCTTGAACAGCATGAAAGAAAATGTAAAATCAAGGTAATACTTTCCGAAGAAACAGATCATACAATAAAAGACATCTACGAATCGGAAATTCAAGAGTATAATGAGAACACGTTAAGCAATATCGAATTTATACTTAATGGAACACCAGGAGAAAGGTTTAACTACTATTTAATTCTTGATACATCTGGCAAAGTTTCTCTTTATGATGTTGAGACTTGGGTTAACTTTACTACAATTTTTAATTTTGATTGTATTTTTGGTTATCGGTTCTATTCAAGGCGCCAAATGATCATATCCTTCAAGAAAAAGCTGGTTGAATCAAAGTTAACTTACTCCTCTTCAATAATTATCTCGCATATAGTTAGTTTTATATACTTTCTCAGATTTTTCAGATTTAAGGCAGACCCTCTCAGTGGCATTTATTTGATTAAATCAAAAGATGATTTTGCTTGTGAAAGAAAGTTTTCAGCGACAAAATCTTTATCGTCTTTAACTATAATCCTGCCAACACTTAATCCAAAAAAATTGCTGTCCCATTCAAGTTTTTCGATATTCATTATGCCTTTTTTTCAACAATGTATATTGGTCTGTTCTTTACACCTTCAAAGGTTTTTCCTACATACAAACCAATAATCCCTAGCGTAGATAAAATAATCCCGGAAAGAAACCAAATTGATATAATCAGACTAGTGTAGCCAGTTACTTCTATAAACCCGTAGAACCACCTGAATAATGTAATTATGGC
>SLLL01000064.1 GCA_007134085.1 Balneolaceae bacterium | reverse complement strand
TGTAAGACGTAGACTGTGTACATGAGAATCCTCCGGAAATGAAAAAGGCTCAACTGCAGTGAGCAATTGAGCCTTTAACTGATAGTGGCGGGGGCAGGATTCGAACCTGCGACCTTCGGGTTATGAGCCCGACGAGCTACCAGCTGCTCCACCCCGCGATGTTTAGTTTCAATAATATTTAGGGTTTCGAACCTGCGTCCGCCTCAGTCAGATGCTCCACCCGCGATGTTTAACATCAGTAAATTCGATTTTTCAGAAGACATATAACTTAAAAAGAAATACCTCTGAAGTCAATAGCCGGTAGCAATAAAAATGAGCATCTGTACTACAAGAATTTGCCTTATTCAATTGAGGCAAGAGGTATCGAGAACGAAAATGTTGTGCCGTTTGAGTCGCTTTCAAGATGCATTTTTGCCTTTAATTGTTGAGCAAAGCTTTGTACCAGCATCATGCCAAAGGAATTGCTTTGAGAGAAATCAACCTCTTCTGGAATACCAATGCCATTGTCTTTTATAGTAAGCTTCAGTGATTTTTCTTTCACTTTCGATTCAATCTTCAGTATCCCTTTATCAGAACCATTAAATGCATGTTTATGGGCATTAATCATGATTTCACTGATCATTAGCCCAAGAGGAATTGCGCGAGACATGCTTAGATGTACTTCATCTATATCATAAATAAGATTTATCTCTTTACCTTCATCCAGAAATGATTCGTGTGTAGTTTCTGCGATCTTTTCGAGATAATATTTTAAGCTTATATCGGTTAAGTCATTATTTCTGTATAGTGCTTCGTGTGCAAGAGCCATTGTGCGAATTCGTGATTTCGAAACTCTCAGTAAACTAACAATTTCGCTATCGTCTATCATTGACTCCTGTAAGTCAAGCATTCCATGAACCTGAGCAAGATTATTTTTCACCCGATGCTGAAGCTCTTTAAACAGAATATCTTTTTCTTCAAGAGATTTATTTAACTGCTCTTTGCTTTCAAGTAGGTCGCGCGTGTGGTTCAACACTTCAGACCGCAATGCTTTATTCCAGTTTTCAAGCAAGTAGATTGCAGTAAAGCCTGTAATTAAAATAAGGCCTATTGCAGTCCATGCTATAATTTCAAATGCCTCAAGTGAGCCCATTATTTCTCTAGAATCTATCAACTTTTCGGAGCCAATAATCTCTGCTATGTTTAAACGGCCAAGCTGATAACCGGAAAAAATGAATAGCGCTAAAGTAACAGCAACTGTAATTACGGAACCATAAATCCACTTTATTGATACATTTCTCTCATAAGGCAGTTTGTAATACGTGGATTTAATTTCATCGGCCTTTTTTGAGAACAGATAAAGTAACGGGCCAATTATAAGTATCGACTGGAAAAACATCCCTGTCCACCAGCTTTTCCATACAGTTAACATATCCGGTGCAGACAACTGTTGGAAAAAGCTCCAGATGAAAGAACCCATACTGCTTGCGAGAGCAGACAGAAATGAAACAACAACAAAAACAACAACACTTTGCAGGCTTCGCATCGAAAAATCTACCCTGAAGCTGTGGTAAGCAAGTGCATAAAATCCCATACCCAGGATAAAAGAAAGGCCCACAAGTGTTGCCCAGAGAACTTCGATACCTGATATGTATGCTATAAAAAATGATGAGAGATAAACAGGAATAAAACCCCACTCAAAACCGGCCCAAAAAAGCAGTAAGATTCCTAAAATGTACGCAGGGTTAAAGACGAAGTAATCAACAATTTCGATTTGGCTAAGAGTTACCGATATAAATTCTTTCTCGTAGATAAGTGCTGTAGAATAAAGTGCTGCAGCAATGAGTATCAGCCAGGCTAAATAAGGGAGATATACATAAGGGGAGGAGAACTTATAATTCGAAAAGAGATAATCAAATGAAATTGGCCGCCAAGTTACACTGCTTTCACTTTTATAAGATTCATTATTCATCGCAGTATGAATTTTGTATTTAGAGCCAATGCCTCATGTTGATTTAGATAGAACACGCTTAGAAGAATAACTACCTTCAAAATATAAATGTGAACAAGTAATTAAATTTAATTAATATTTCAGCAAAATGTAGTTATAAGAGATAAAATTTTGCTGTTTACACACTCTTAGATGGAATAAAAGATCGTATTTAAAGTAAATAAGAGTATAGGCTAATTGTTATTTAAATCCATATAAATTTGATGCTTGACAGTCAGGATTGTAACTTTAACTTAAGAAATCTAAATGCTGATAATTTAGTTTACTAAAGTAAAATTATTTACTTATTCGCAAACAATTCTTTTTTGTAATATAGAGTTTTACACTACTCATTCATGGATATAAACTACACTATTGTTCTAAATGACCATACCCAAAAACCGCCATTTTCACGTGAACAGTTAGCAGATTTTTTATATAACCACCTTGGCCAATATGGAGATCAACGCAATGCCATTCTAAAATGCATTGCTTACGCCTATGGAGATGCTCCAGGGCAAGACGGATTCGTTCTTGTTGCCCATCAGGAAAAAGAAATACTTGGGGTTGTGATTATAAACGATACTAATATGGAAGGGTACATACCCGAACATATTCTTGTTTATATTGCCGTTCACGAAAAAACCAGGGGCAAGGGTGTTGGCAAAAAGCTGATGAAAACGGTAATTAAAGAAACAAAAGGCGATATTGCACTACATGTAGAGCCGGATAACCCTGCAAAAATTCTGTATGAGAAGCTCGGTTTTACAAACAAATATCTCGAAATGAGACTTAATAAAACTGGCCAAAAATTGTTGAAAGAGATCTGTTAGGCACCTGATATTTTATGGCATATGTAAAACTGTATAGGGAAGAGCTTCGGCATAATTACAACTTCTTAGATAAACTTTTCAAAAACAACGGAATTAAGTGGGGTGTAACCACAAAGCTGTTTTGTGGTAATCGTGATTTTTTATCAGAAGTGATTGATCTTGGGATAGGGGAAGTACACGATTCAAGAATCAGTAACCTGAAGGTGATCAAAGAGATCGATCCTGATACACTTACTATCTACATCAAACCACCGCCAAAAGATATTTTGCATGACATTGTAAAATATGCGGATATAAGCCTCAATACAGAGCTTGCAACACTCCACGAGCTATCTGAGGAAGCACTGCGCCAAAGTGCAATTCATAAAGTGATCATCATGATTGAGATGGGTGATCTTCGTGAAGGTGTAATGCGCGAAGATCTCATAAACTTTTATGAGAAAGTTTTCCGTCTTCCCGGTATTGAGGTTGTGGGGTTGGGTACAAACCTTAACTGTTTGCATGGAGTTATGCCGGATGGAGATAA
Source organism: Balneolaceae bacterium (assembly GCA_007134085.1). GTDB lineage: Bacteria > Bacteroidota > Rhodothermia > Balneolales > Balneolaceae > Rhodohalobacter. The sequence continues at coordinate 4,723 of SLLL01000064.1, read as the reverse complement.
GCTCATTCAGCTCGCTCTGTACAAGCAGATTATTGAGCTGCGCTTCAGAAAAAAAATACCTCTGGTTTCTGGGGGCACCACGGTTACCATACCGCTGCTTCTTCGCAACCAACTGCCGGTGGGAGTGAACCACTTTCGGGTTGGAGAAGCTCTCTTTTTTGGGAAAAATCTATTCACTGACGGAGTAATTGAGGGAATGAGCGATAGTGTTCTTGAACTTTATGCACAGATCATTGAACTGTCAGAAAAACCGGTTGTACCCATGGGAGAATTGGGAGTAAACCCACAGGGAAATACCACGGCCATATCGGAGGATGATTACGGTAAAACATCTTATCGTGCCATTATTGATATTGGAGTTCTCGATATTCAGCCAAACTATTTGATACCGGTAAATGAAGACATCACGATAACCGATGCCAGCTCTGATATGCTTGTGCTTGATGTGGGCAGTAATCCAAAGGGTTACAAAGTAGGCGATATGATCCGCTTTAAATTAAAATACATGGGGGCACTTGGGTTAATGAGTTCTGATTACATCGAAAAGAAAGTTACTTATTAAACTGCCTTGAGTGATACGATGTTAAAAGCGGTCAATAGCCGCCATCCTGTTATGATTCTTCCCGAGAAATATGAGGTATTCGATCTTTCTGAAACGTATGATCCGGATTTGATAGAGAAATTCATCATAAGTGGTAAACGGGCAGTTGGCGGTTATCTCGAAAACCGCAAAAACATGTACCTGGCTCCTCAGTATCAGAATAAGCGGAATGTGCATATGGGCATTGATTTTTGGGCACCTGCTGGTGAGCCGGTTTATGCTGCGTTTACCGGTGAGGTGGTTTATACTCGAAATAATGCTGAAACCGGCAATTATGGCCCAACCATTGTGTTGCGACAAATAGCAGGTGAGATGGAAATGTTCGCCCTGTATGGCCACCTTTCTGTGGACTCACTTACCCAATCTTCAGTTGGGCAGAAAGTGAATCCCGGCGATATAATTGGCTGGTTGGGAAATTATGATGAGAATGGTAAATGGCCTCCGCACCTGCACTATCAGGTAAGTTTTGAAGATCCGGGAGAGGCAGATATGCCCGGAGTTGTATCACCCGATGATGTAAAAAAAGCAGCGAAGCTATATCCGGATCCGCGGATATTTATAGGTGATATTTATTGAGAGAATAGAACCAGATTCTAAACTGCTTTAGAGCCGGAGCGCTCTGCTATTCTGAATGTTAATTCAAAAGTAGTTCCTGAATTGTCGGAATAAAACCGATTATGCCCCCCTATCTGATCGGTTAGCAGATTGATCAGCTTTAACCCCATGGTAGAATCAGTGTCATTTTGAAAATCTGCCGGTAAACCAACTCCATTATCTTTAATTAATAATGAGATCTCATCTTGCTCTTTTTTAAGATTTACAGTAATTGAACCCTCTTCCCGCCCGTTAAACCCATGTTTAATTATGTTAGTAACTACTTCATTTACCAATAATGAGCAGGGCACTCCCTGATTAATGGTCAACTCAACATGTTCAATTTCAAATTGTAAATCTACTTTAGTTTCGATTCTGAGGGCTTGAACAATTTTTTTGATAAGCTTTTTAAGGCTTTCAGAAAATTTGAGTTTAGAAAAACTTGATGACTGATATAGCTGCTCATGAATTTCAGCCATAGACTGTATTCGTAACGCACTATTGAGCAAACTGTCGTAAACCTCAGCGTTTTCACTGTTAATTGCCTGGAGTTGCATCAGGCTGGTAACGATTGCAAGATTGTTTTTTACGCGGTGATGAATCTCAGAAAGCAGTGTTTCTTTCTCCCGTAAAGAGTCCAAAAGCTCGGCTTCCTTCTCTTTCATTTCTGTAATGTCGTGAGCAATAGAAATCCAGTGGGTGCAAACATCATTTTTATCAAAAACCGGGAGGTAAGAAGCTTTTGCCCAAAATGTACTTCCATCTTTTTTGTTCAGTTTTATTTCTTCATTTACGGGGGTATATGTATCGAGGGAGGTGAGTATTTTTTCGATTGTATTTGTGTCAGTTTCAGAGTTCAATAAAACGCGTAATGTTTTCCCTAAAATTTCTTCAGAACTGTAACCTGTAAGATTTGTAAATGCTTTATTTACAAAGATAATTTTTCTGCCATTTCTACCCTTAGATTCTGCTTCTGTAATTACAACAGAATCGTTGGTATTTGTCACTACCGATTCGAGCAGCTTTAGCTGTTCTTGTTCTTCTACTATGTCGGTAATGTCTTGCATGGCACCAATAATACGTACCGGTTCCCCATTTGTATCTTTAATGATAAAGGCACGGTCAAAAACGTGTTTGAAGGTTCCATCTGCAGCTTTAAAACGGTATTCACTTTGATAGCGGTCTTTTCGGTGAGCTATTGCTTCACGTAATTTCTGATTTGCATGGATTCGGTCATCGGGGTGGATAAGATTTCTCCACCAGGTTGTTGCAGATTGTATCTCTTTTCTGTTGTAGCCAAATATGTTACAGATGTTCTCATTATAAACCATTATATCCGTTTGCAGATTCAAATCCCAAACAACGTCACTTGTGGCTTTTGAAACAATGTTATAGCGCTCTAAGCTTTCTCTAAGCTGAGATTCACGCTCTATCTTCTCTGTTACATCCTGAATACTTCCGGCAATTTTTACACATCTACCATCATGGAATTCTGCTTCGGCGATGCAACGCCCCCATTTTTTATCTCCTGTCGGAGTTATTATCTCTAATTCCAAATCAAATGGGCTGCCATTATCCATAGCATTGTAAATGGCATCCTGAATCACTTGTCGGCTTTCAGTCTCAAAAAAGTCAAAGCAGTTATTAAGATCAGGTACATAGTCATCTGACACCCCAAAAATTGAATGGGTAACACCCGACCATACCACTTTATTATCATCTAACAGATCAATTTCCCAGCTTCCAACCTGTGCAATGTTTTGTGTAGCAATTAATTTTTTATTTGCTGCAATCAACTTCTCTTCGATGTTTTTTTGCTTCGTAATGTCCGTAAGAGAACCTGCTATTCCTATTACTTTTCCATCACTTATTATCGGAGACTCGGTAACTTTAGCCCAAATAATTTCACCATCTTTTCTTTTAAGCTGGAGGTCGTAAGGTGGCTGAGTCTTACCGGTATCAATTGCTTTTTGTGTGATTGATTCACCTACTGCATTTTGAGGGTGCTCTGTGACGAAATCTGTCCACCGGCGCTTTGCTTCCTCCGGTTTATATCCCAGAAAGTTGATTGATTGTGGGCTGAGATAGTTTAATACCCCTTTGGTATCATGGTTGTAGAAAAGGTTGGTGCTATGCTCGATAATATCCCGTAACCGTTGTTCGGTTTCGCTGAATTTAATCTGGGCATTTTTCCGCTTTGTAATATCCTGGATGTTGCCATAGATTTTTAACAGTTCACCCTCTTTAAACTCAGGCAAACCAACTATCCGAATCCATTTTTCATTTCCTTTTGCCGTGTTTATTTTCACTTCGATATCAAAGGAAGAGTTGGTTTCAATTGCATTTTGAGACGCTTCATTGATTACGTCTGATGTAGTTTCATCAGCGTAAAACTTTTGATATGATTTTGGGCCTGGTTCATAATCCTCGCCCACTTCGTAAATCTGCTTTACATATTCCGACCAAAAAAGGGTATCCTCAACTACATCATAACTCCAGTTGCCAATTTGTGCTATCTCATAAGCCTGTTTTAACTGGTTTTGAAGCTCTTTGCGCTTGTCAATGTCCAGCATTAAACCTCGCAGAGATACCGGCTTCTCATCTTTCATAAAAACAGAAACCACATCTCTTAGCCAGATATAGCTGCCATCTGCTTTTTGCATTCTGTACTCAAATGCATGATTATTTCCTTTTACTGTTTGGGCTCGGCAAAAATTAACTGCAAACTCACGGTCTTCAGGGTGAATTTTACTGCTCCAGAAACCATCTACCCCAATCCATTCTGCCGGTTCATAACCCAGCATCTCTAACGATTGTGGTGATACATAGGTGAAAACAAAATCATCAGCGTTTGCCTCCCAAAAGATACCGTCGATGGTTTCAATAATACCTTCCATACGCTCTTTTGCGCTTTCCATAGCTCGCGAGGCCTCAATTCTCTCGGTTACATCCCGGAAATTATCAACAATTCCATTGATGGATGGATTATTCATCAAATTGGTAATGGTACTTTCCAGCCATCTGTAAGAACCGTCTTTATGCTTTAATCGTATTGGTTCCACAATCAATGGCATACCCGGGTTTTCAAAGCTCATTTTGAGGCTGTAGTTTGCTACAGAAAGATCATCAGGATGAACAGCTTCGAGCAGGTCAAGCTTAAAAATTTCATCCTGGCTGTAACCCAAAATATGTTCTACAGCGGGGGATGCGTACGATAGGTTCACATCTTTGTCGTAGATAAAAATAGCATCACCACTATTCTCAACAAGATTTTTAAACCGGTTTTCAGATCTTTCAAGATCTCGTTTTTGAAGTACACTTTCAGTAACATTTTTTACGGCATGTATAATATTTACAACAGTACCATAAGAATCCTTAAGCGGAGTATTTGTGAGCTCGTAAAATTGGCTAACAGTTTCGCCCGTTGTTTTGCTAATGAACTGATAGTTTTGAATCCCCAGGCAATCTTCGCTGCCACTCTGTAAAACGTTCCGAAACGAAAGCAGCATTTTTTTGCCATGCGAATGT
>SLLL01000007.1 GCA_007134085.1 Balneolaceae bacterium | reverse complement strand
TAAAGTACACCAAGCACTCCAATCGCAGCTAAAGCATACACTATTTTTGCTGGCATAATACCGTCATTTTCAGCGGCTTTCCCAAAAATCCCGAACACTAATGGATGCACTAAAAATGGCATAGCGAAAACGAATGCTATCATTCCAGCGGCTTCGGCTCCAAACATCCCTTCCTGTATCGCGGCAAATAAACCAAAGTGAGAAATAGCCGAAGCATTAGCCATTACGGCATCCCCTAAAGACATTCCTGAAATATCTAACAAAAACAATCCACCGAATACAGCAACCAACTGCCATCCTAAAGAGAACACCATTAAGCCACGGATTTCCTGATTTTCAACACCCATGGCTTGGCGCAGCATTTTCATAGCATAATAGGTCAGTATCAAACCGGCAATTACTACAATTAGGGTATAAGATTTAATCAATTCTCCGGCAGTTACGCTGGCAGCAAGAATCGAAAACACAAAAATATGTCCTATAAATGGGATATTTATCATAATAGGAGCACGAATAGCTGCTTGTTTACCTAAATCGCCGGCTGTACAAGCCCCAGTGAGGCCGGAGTGAGAAAGCGCCCCCGCCATTCCCGGTGCTAGATTTCGAATGTGATTGGCATGGCCGAACCATATTAAAATGGCAAGTCCGCCAAACATCCAAAGCAGTTGCCCAAAAAAACCGAAAGAAAGTACGGCAGTCATTCCGGAAAGCTGAAAAGCTTCTGCAATACGCGAGCCACCTACCATGAAATTCGCGGCTAACACGATGGGAATTCCGGCAAATAAGAGTGAGCGAATGGTTGGCCCAAACTGCCAGCTAACCATAAACATTCCCAATGCCACCGACAAAATCATTGCAAAAAAGATTTCCGGCAAAGCAATTACAGGGCCAACCCAAACCGCTATATGATGTGCAATAATTAATATTACAATTATTGCCGCGGTTTCATAAATCCCTTTTCGAATATAAACCGCTTTGTTTGTTATCTGAGCCCTATGGTCAATCAATATCACCGAAGCAACCAAACCGAGATAGCCAATTAAAGGATAAAACTCATCCAAAGGAAGTCCGGTTGCTTGCCCGATAAATAAGCGACGCAGCGCTTCGATACCGGTAAGGATAAAGAAGCCACGAACCAGAAACATGAACTGCGTGGCTTTTGTCCCCAAAAATAATTCTTTAGAAGAGGGTACTACCATCTCTTCTGGGTTAATTTTTCGATTAGCGAATAATTTGCGGATTTCTTGTCCTCCCACAAAAAAGGAAGCCATCAAAGCTGTAATTGTTACGCGGCTGGTTAATTCAATCATAGGGAATTGAGGCAAACCCGGTGTTGCCAGATTGGTATTCACCATGAGGTATCCCATTAACAATCCAAATACAACAATAATGAGGATAGGCGAATAACGAGTTCCCGCTACTACGGTACGTGAAACAAGCACCATCGAAATCACGAGCAACAAGGTTAGCCAATATTGGTTCAAAATGTGAACTATACCAAAATTGTCATACACAAAATCCATAAGCCATCTATCTTTCTGTGTTCGTGCTTACAACAAGCTAATCGTCGTATTTTTTAACTAACATTTCTCTGGCTGCGCATAGTAATACCATTTGATTTCTTAAACCAGAAAACGGCTAAAGGTACGGACTTAGGGCTTGATTACCTATGTGAGAAAACTGATGCATTTATTTAACAGCAATTTTCAGCGCAGTTTCCGCCTGAAAAAACAATACTAACCTTCAGGCATATCCGGATAGTTTTTTCGAATTTCGACAAACCCGATATTCAGTAGATTTCAGATGTTCTTCAAAAAAAGTGGAAATTTAATGTATGGCTGAGAAAGGCCAGTCCAGCGAACTGATTCGAAGCAACTATTTCAAGGAGAATTTCAATCGGAATTATAAAGCGGCTCTGGAGATAAATTCGAAATCCAAACCATTCAAAACTATGATCTCATCATCATCGCTCCGGAAGATGATTGGGTTGAGAGGCACTGGTGATTGAAAATTTTTAGAATGAATCAAAAGGTATCTAATGAAGGTGAGGCATCACTAAGATTTTCAGGCAGACAAATATCAATTTATTAGAATCTTCAAAAATCTATATTTTATTAATGAGGCAGGAGGCTGATAAATCTTAAAAATTAACTTAAAGAAGAGGGTAAACACGATGTCTAAAAATAGAAGGAATGTAATTATTATCGGTGCGGCCGGCCGCGATTTTCACAATTTCAATACAGTGTACAGGGGTAAGGCAGAGTATAATGTGGTGGCATTTACCGCTGCTCAAATCCCGGATATTGATGGCAGAAAATACCCTGCTGAGCTGGCCTGGGAACTGTATCCGGATGGAATACCAATCTATTCGCAGGATCAGCTGCCCGAACTGATACACGATCTGGATGTGGATTTGTGTGCGTTTTCGTACAGTGATGTATCCTACCGCGAAGTGATGAGTGTAGCTTCAGAAGTAAATGCAGCGGGCGCAGACTTTGTGCTGATCGGTACAAAAGAAACAATGATCGAGAGCAGCAAGCCGGTTATTTCGGTGAGTGCCGTGCGTACAGGATGCGGGAAAAGCCAGACTTCTCGCAAAGTGATTGAAGAACTTATGGGGCTTGGATTAAAGGTGGTAGCCATCCGGCACCCGATGCCATACGGCGACCTGGCTGTACAGAAAGTACAGAGATTTGCTGAATTGGAAGATCTGGAGAAACACAATTGCACCATCGAAGAGATGGAGGAGTATGAACCCCATGTGGTACGCGGGAATGTGATTTACGCCGGAATTGATTACGAAGCGATCATCAGGCAGGCCGAAAAAGAGGCTGATGTAATTGTATGGGATGGCGGAAATAATGATTTTCCTTTTTACAAAACGGACTTAATGATCACTATAGCCGACCCTCACCGGCCGGGAGATGAACTCAATTACTATCCGGGCGAAACAAACCTGAGGCTTGCCGATGTAGTGTTGATCAACAAAATGGAAACTGCATCGCCCGAAAATATTCAGGTGGTCAGGGATAACATCGAAAAAATTAACCCTGATTCCGTTGTGGTAGATGCAGCATCTCCCATTTCGGTTGATAAGCCGGGCCTGATTAAGGGCAAACGTGTTTTGGCTGTTGAAGACGGCCCAACCCTTACACATGGCGGCACCAAACTGGGGGCGGCAATAGTGGCAGCCAGAAAATTCGGAGCCTCGGCTATTGTTGATCCGCGGCCTTTTGCAGTTGGGCGTATTCAGGAAACCTTCGATATCTATCCCGAAATTGGCTCACTTTTGCCAGCCATGGGTTACGGGAAAGAACAGATAAAAGATCTTGAAGAGACCATCAATAACACCGATTGCGATACAGTAATAGTGGGTACACCAATCGACCTCTCCAGAGTAGTGAAAATAAATAAACCGATGGTGCGTGTGGGATATGACTTGCAGGAGATAGGGACGCCCAATTTACATGATGTTTTGAAAGAATTTACAGAGAAAAGAGGGTTAAGCTAAAAACAAAAGAAAATCTTCTCAGGCATACTCCTAAGTTTCCGGATTGGAGCCGTTTATAGGGATTCATCGATCGAAGATTCCCGCAAGAAAAAGCCAATTTTCGAATGAAAAATGTAAAATATTAGGGCAGATAGTTTTACATTTAAGTATGGATTAGAAAATCGTTCTTTGAGATAATTGCATTTCTAACTGTTGGTTAACCAAAAAAATCTCAGAATTACGATCAGGAGATTGTCATTTTGAAGAATTAAAAGAGACAGTAAAAACTTTCTCCTGAAAAACAGGAACCAACAACTTATCAAACAGGCGTAGTCAGCAAACTTAGCCTCACTGATAACATATTTAGAAATCAGGTGAAATGGATGTGACAGCTAAACATTTTTTGTCATGAAGGGAGAAATTTCAATCAAATCGAGAAGGCATAACGTATTAAAACATATATACATAATCTACGCGGCCTTAATCCTGGCAGCGATGCCTATTTCGGGTGGACAAATTGATAATGGCAATTATTATGAAAGTGATGCCATATGGGAGCCTTTAACCAAATCAACCAATAGTACACGCGATCACGCCGCTATAACAGTCGTCGACAAAAAAGTCGAGGATGTTTTAGCTGTGTTTCGCAGATCCCTCCCTTTTAACCCACCAAAGGGGTTTGCTGTTGTGCCTCGATTGGAGTACCTCAAACCTATTACTTTACCCGGAAATACGTATTCGCCGGAGCCTTTCCACATTCGGCTGGGTGTTCGAATGCCTCCCCATAAAAATAACATCGTAGCCGGGCTCAATGTATGGATAAATGATCCCTATAATATTCTTGGTGAACCTCTGCTTTCTGATAATGAAGGAGAACTATTTCTGCTGCCACCGGAAATTGGCACAATGGCAGGAGAAAAAATCATCAGCCGAATGGCTCATCCACCGGGTTATGAGAATGAATATCCATCTGGCAGTATGTTTCCGCTTTGGGCTGAAAATCAGGAGCCATTTCTCAGGGCGGTGGTAAGGCCATCATTTGGGCTGGCAAAGGCAACTGTTACTACGGTTTATACTGCCAACAACAGCCCATTTTGGAAGCCGGTGTCACAAGAACGATGGATAAACGCCATGATAGCAGCAGCAGAAAGAGTAATAGGTGATATAACCTCTGGTATAAGCGCTGCAGATGAGTTCAATTTAACTGAACAACAGGCCAATGAGTTGAAAAACAGAATTGAACGAATGAGGCAGGCATACAGCGATGAGGCTATCATTAACAATTACAGTGATGCCATTGCCCGGTTAATGCCTGTAATGGAAATGCTTAAAACTACCCAACCGGATCTGGCAGATGAGGCTTATGAATCAACGATTGGGGGTTTGGAAAACGCCATGGAAGAGGCATTGATACATGCTGTAGAAATACGAAAAGAGATCAACAAGATGGAAGAGCAGCTTTTAGGTGCTTTAATACAACGTGAAGGAGTTTGGAAGCAGATTGAAACTGCTATTAACCAGGGCGATTGGGATGCTATTGAAAGCATTGGCAGCGAGCACAATCTTGGTAATATGAAACTTATTGCAGATGCCGGGCGCTCTATTGGAAGGCTTCGTGCTGAACTTGCAGCTATGTCGCCCGCGCAGCGAAGAGCGCCGGCATACGGATTCTTACTTCCAGAACAGCATCCATTGGGAACTCATCGTCAGGTAGTAGCGATGGAATTTATAGCTGAAAGGGCATCAGGCCTGGTTTCAGCAAATGAACATGGAGCAAGGGCGATTGTAAGTATAAATCCGGATTTCTTCAATTTTTCTGATAGTGAAGCGCCAATCAAGCTAATGGCTGTGGAGTATTGGGGAAGAAGCACCCTCACTTATGATAATAACAGAAGAAACCTGCTTGATGACATTTGGCAATTTACTGACTGGCAGATGTTGAAGTCTATGGTAAGATAATTTTTAAAACCTGAACCGCCTGCACATAGGCAGATGCTTCAATTAAAGGCGGTTTTTCAAAAAGGAGGAAAACCAAAATGGAAAAACGCATGACAAAACTTTTTGTAACAGCTGCTATTTTATTACTAAGCCTAAACTTTCAGTCATACGCACAGGAAGTAACAGAACATCCAATGATCAGGGCATTTCCAGGTGCGGTACTGAGTGAAAGACACTCCGAACATCTCAATTTCGGAGAGTATGAGTTCAGGGTTGGAACACCACCCAGAAATTACACAAGTACGGTTGTAAGGGGTGAATTCAGAAGCTTGAGATACTATTTGTATAATGAAGACGGCTCGCCCAACAGGGATATATCACAGGTAGAGTATTTTGAGAATTTCAGGAAAGCTGCGCTTGAGAGTGGTGGTACAATTAAGTGGGAAGACCGCACTTATGGCCTGGTTTTTACAATACCAAGGGAAGATGGCGGCATTACATGGTGCAGAGTTCATACACCCTCGAGCGCTCAGAGAGCAACGCTATATATTATTGACGAACAGCCACTGGTTACTACCTTAGAGTTCACTGCAGCTGAAATGATGGCAGCTCTCGATGATGACGGAAGGATTGCCCTATACGGCATACTGTTTGATTTTGATAAAGCAACACTGCAACCGGAATCTGCTAATCAATTACAAGATGTGCTCACGCTTCTTCAAACAAACCCCGCCCTAAAACTGGAGATACAGGGGCATACAGATAGCGACGGAAGCGCAAGCTACAACCAGCAACTTTCGCAGCGGCGAGCGGAGTCTGTAAAGCAGTACCTGTTGCTTTTTGGTGTTGATGAATCTCGTTTGCTGGCAAAAGGATATGGCGAATCTATACCATTAGTGGCTAATGACAGCGATGAAAACAAAGCTAAAAACCGAAGGGTAGAATTGGTGAAAATGTAGAGCTGAAGGATGCCACATTGTGTTCGATGAAATGATTTGAGATTTAGCCAGGTACCGCTGTGTATTTTATAATCAAGGCAAGGTTTTGCTGATCAAAATGTTTTTGTAATTCCTACAGCCAATTTTGCACGTGTATATGCAACATCGTTCAATAGTGACGGAACACAATCAATAGATGAAGAGCGGCTGGATGAAGTTAACCGGTTTTTGAAGCAGGAGTTGCACCGGCTTCATGAGGCAGGGGTGCGCATCGCAATAAGAGGGGATCAATACTGGGAGACATCAATGCTTGAGTTAAATTATTTATAGATGAGCTTGAGCTGTTCGATGCAGCAACATTACTCACAATTACCACCTGCAAAACACCCACTGCCATTTTTCCGGATCGCCGAATCGGTAAGTTTTAAAGTGGCTACGAAGCCAGCTTCTTAGCCTTGGAGTATAATCCCCTTGATGAATGGGCATCTCTACGAAAGATCTCAATTCGTGTGAGAGGGGAGAGAGAGTTATTAAAGTAGTGGTTTGGGTTGATGAATAGGCTCAGAGATCTCAAAGATTTTCTTAAACCTAAAATCTTCCTTATTTATTGTGATTTATAAGTAAATTGAACTTATTCAACCTATAAGTTTCACTAAAGTTAGTTTTAAAGCATTAGTTCAGTTATTTGGTTCGTTATTCATGATTACTTTTTAAGCCTATGAAGTTAGTACCTATAAAGTTGTTAGCTAAATCAGCCGTCTTGGTTACTTAGCAGACTTGATACTGAACTTTTCTGATGAATAATGTTTGATTCATCCTAACGATTTAGATAAAAAACTGTTCGTTATGAAAGCATCTGTAAGGTGGCTGTTACTCATCATTTTTATACCATTCCCAGTCAGTATACACGCCCAGATAACTGATGAGATTTATCACGAACGCCTTTTTTACACGGCCAAAGCATGGGGGCATGTTAAGTACTTTCACTCTGCCATGGCAGGTTTTACAGTAGATTGGGACGACGTGCTGCTTGAATCTCTGGACGAAATACGTAGCGCAAATGATAACGAATCATTCAACCAGGCCCTGTTGGATATGATTCTTAAAGCCGGGCCCATGGGAACAGGCACAACCCCATTGCCCGACACTCCAGATAGTCTGAATAACAACACCGATACATCGTGGTTTTACGACTCAAAACTTTCTGAAGAGGTAAGCGCGGCGCTTGATACCATAAAGGTTCGGTTCAGGCCACAAAACAATCGATATGTAAGCGAGCAGTGGAACAATGGCCCTCCCGCGTTTGGAAGCGACATGAAATACAACAGTATTGAAGGCCTGCCTGATGAAAACATAAGAATACTTGCACTTTTCAGATACTGGAATATCATTAACTACTTCTTTCCTTATAAATACATCATGGACCAAGACTGGGATGAAACTCTTGCTGAGTTTATTCCAAAAATTGTGCAAGCCGAGGATGCTTTAACCTACCACCTGGCATTTAAAAAGCTGACCACAAGAATTAACGATTCGCACGCTTTTTTCAGCAGTCCGGTGTTTAATGCCTGGCAAGGCAATGCTTTCCCCCCATTTCTTGCCAGGTATATCGAAAATCAGATGGTTGTCACCCAGGTTTTACCCGGAGTGGATATTGCCCCGGGTGATGTGATCAAAAGAATTGATAACGAGGAGATTGATGAGTTAAGAGGCCGTCTCAGAAAGTATGCGCATGGTTCGAACGATGAAATCATTGAAAGAACGATTAACGATTTTATTTTATGGGGTCCGGGCGGGGAATTTTCTATAACGGTTTTTGACGGCAGCACCGACCGGACACTGATCTTAAACAGGAACCTGAACAATCGTAACCTCTTAAGTGCAGATAATAGCCCGATTTGGTCGGAAACATTTTCAGATGATGGCTGCCATTTTGGAATTGTTGATATGGGCAGGCTTAGAGTTGGCCAAGTTGCATCCATGTTTAATGATCTTTGGGATACAGATGCAATTTTTTTGACGTACGGAATTACCCAAGAGGTACTCTTTGGAGAATTGTAGATTACTTGTATTCATCACCAATCAATATTGCAAACTTCACTAATCCGGATACGAATGTTCCCGGCCGGCTATTTTGGGTGAGTGCTACGATTGGCGAAGGAACTCCCTCGCCCTATTCCGGGAAAGTGATTATTTTGTTTGATGAACGAACACAAAGTCAAGCTGAATACACTGTAATGGGCTTGGAACAATTTCCTGGCGCCATCAAAATAGGCAGTACAACCGCCGCTGCTGACGGCAATGTTGCAAGCATTTCGCTGCCCGGGCAGATTATTACATACGCAACATTTCTGGGGGTATACTACCCTGATTACACTCCTACGCAACGCATAGGTATAATACCTGATATCGAAGTAAGGCCAACTATTGAGGGGATCAGGAATATGCAGGATGAAGTGATGGATTATGCATTACAGTGCGATTTACTCACGCAACCTAATGATGCTGAACGTGGCAAAATACTTGTGTACCCTAACCCTGCGAATGATGCGATAAATTATCAGATATCTGTAAATATTCCTGGGTCTTTTTCAATGGCTGTCTATGATATTCTTGGACAAAAGTTAATGAGCTTTGATCAATCTACAAACACAGGCACTATTGATATATCAGGCCTGGCAAACGGAGTCTATTTTGTTCGTGCAAGCTTTTTTGGAGTTACGCATACGGGTAAGTTTGTAAAGGTTGATTAGAAACAATGAATAGCATTCGCTCAGGTTTTAAACCATAGTGAGTTGGCATGTGATAAAGAACTTTTTTTGGCTAAAAAAATATCATGTCATCTTGCTAAATCGTTTTGCACAGCCGTGCTGTCATTTAAAAAGATGGGGTGACGGAAACTGTCACCCATATCCCTTATTTTGCTAAAAATCAGAAAACATAAGGCATCAGAATGGGATTATTTGAAATTGGTATTGCGGCACTATTTTTAATCATTGGGTTTTCGCTGGCATACTTTATGGCGAAGGCAAAAGAGTCGAAACTGGAAGAGAGAATAGCTAATCTTAGCGCTGCAATGGGGGACAGCCAGTCAAAACTTGAGAGTGAATCGGCCCGGGCGGCAAGTGCAGAAAAAGAGCTTACACTGAGAACGGCAGACTTAAAGCACCTGAACGAACGCCTTGCCGAACAAAAGCAGGAAGTAGAGAAACTGCAGGAGCAATTCCGGTTTGAATTCAAAAATCTTGCTAATGAAATTCTTGAAGAGAAATCGAAGAAATTCACTGAGCAGAACAAGGAGAAACTCGATCAGCTTTTGAAGCCGCTGGGAGAAAAAATAACGGAATTTCAGAAGCGGGTGGAGGATACCCATAGGGAAGACCTGAAGGGGCGGAGTGCCCTGGATCAGCACCTGAAAATGCTGCAGGAGATGAATCAAAAAATGAGCACAGAGGCTAAAAACCTCACGAAAGCGCTAAAGGGAGACACTAAGCAGCAGGGCAATTGGGGCGAGGTGATTTTGCAGCGAATCCTTGAAAAATCCGGCCTTAGAAAAGGGTTTGAGTACACTGCTCAGGAGAGCTTCACCACAGAAGATGGACGGCGTTCTCAGCCTGATGTAATTGTTAGCCTGCCCGATGAGAAAAAGCTCGTTATCGATTCTAAAGTATCGTTGACGGCGTATGAAAAGTACTCATCAACTGAAGATGCCGATGAATCACAAACGTTTTTGAAGCAGCATATCGCATCTATGCGGGCACATGTAAAGAATCTGAGCTCCAAAAATTATGAGCAGATTCATGGTTTCAAAAGCCCTGATTTTGTTCTTCTGTTTATTCCTATCGAACCTGCGTTTACTGTTGCTATGCAGAACGATCAGGATCTCTATAATGAAGCGTTTGAAAGGAACATCATCATTGTTAGCCCAACCACGCTGCTTGCAACGCTTGCAACCATTCAGAATGTGTGGAAACAGGAGTATCAAAATAGAAATGCGATGGAGATTGCACGGCGCGGCGGCCTGCTTTATGATAAATTTGTGGGTTTTGTGGATAATTTGAAGGATGTAGGGAAACGAATCAGGCAGACAGAACAGGCGTACGATTCTGCAATGAGTCAGCTTTCTGATGGTGCCGGAAATCTTGTGGGCCAGGCAGAAAAACTTCGTGAACTTGGTGCCAATGCGTCAAAAAAGCTGCCATCAGATATTGCAAAGCCGGCGCTTGAGAAGTTTAAAGAAGAGAATGATTAGCGGCTGTATTGTAACGGCTCTACAAGGCTGGCAAGATCGTATCCGTTGTGGTTAGAGATGGCTGAATACCAGGTATCGTCCCATAGCCAGGATACTACATGGTGGTTATTGATCTCTGCTACATAAAAATCGTGATGGGTGTTACAGGCATCTACTGCGTATTCAAGCCTTTTCAATCCGCTGGTTTCGTAAACTTTGGCAACGTCAAATGCAAAAAGAAAGATCGTTTCTCCAATCTCGGGCTGTGTATACTCAAGTAGTGGCGTTTGATAGCCGTCAACAAAATCTGCCATTACAATACCTTCAAACTGAGCGCCGGTAATCTGTGGTACAGTTATATTTAACCCAAAATGGGCACTCAAATATTCTTCGGCTTCCGATAGAGAGTGTGTGCCAAAATGTGGTTCTATAAATTGTCCGTTAGCTTTTAGAAAATGTTCTGCTGCAACGTTTTCAACAATTAACTCTGCAATACGCTCTTCGTACGATCCGGTACGGTCAAGCAGCTGAATAGTAACCAGTGTGATGAACAGAACAACTGCCGCCGCAGTAAAGTATCGAAGTATTGTACTTTTATTGGTACCCTGAGGATTACCTTTTTGCGTAATGTTTGTTGTGGATTGTGATGATCTTTTCAAAGGGTAAATATTCGAATCAGTTTCAGTATCGCCTTCACCCAATGCAGAGATGATTGTGTTTATTCGATGTGAAAGGTGTTCAGGAGCTTTGGCACGTTTGTATTTCTTTTTGATGAGCTGTTTGATTTTGAGTGAATTTTCGTACTCTTTCTTAACAACATCGTCAACTTCAATGAAATCAAAGAAAGCTGCCTGCTCTTCTGAACTGGCTTCGTTATCAATGATAGCCGGTAAAATTTGTAATGCTTTCTTTCTATCCATCTATATTAAATATTACAACTTGATCTGTGGGTTAAAGTAGATCCTTTTCTAAAAACAAAATGATATGGTACTCCATTCGGCTAAAAAATTGTTAATTGTTATTTCAGCGCAATGCTACAATACGTTGAAGACAAATAGATTAGCCATGAAATGGATGGCTAAACTTATTACAGGGTGAATTTTCCTGTGGTTCAGAGGTTAAGGTTATTTCATTTTTGAGAGTAGGATGAGAGAATGTTAATGAGTATGCATGCAAAGCAATAGGGCCGGTGGTTTTGCTGCCATATTTTTTATCTCCCAAAAGTGGAAAACCTTCCTCCGAAAACTGAACGCGTATTTGATGTGGCCGTCCTGTAATTAAGTTTACCTCAACGAGGGAAAAACCATCGGATGCCTGCAGACGTGTGTAAGTTAATTCGGCAAGTTTTGCATTTTTCGATCCCTTTTTTACCACTTGAACCACATTTGTGGCACTATCTTTTTGCAGATAGTGCCGTAACGTTCCGCTGGGCGGCAGGGTGCCTGATACCACAGCGAGATACGTTTTTTTGAATGTTCGCTTTCTGATCTGCTCACTGATTCTGGAAGCTGCTTTTGATGTTTTAGCGAGTAACATGATACCGGTTACAGGTTGATCAAGCCGGTGCAGAAGCCCCAAAAATACATTGCCCGGTTTATTATACTCTTTCTTTAGGTAAGCTTTACTTAGTGTCAAAACATCAGGCCGGCCTGTTTTATCCTCTTGCGAAAGAACGCCCTCCGGTTTATTTATGGCCAGAAGATGATTGTCTTCATAAACAATCTCTATATTTGGTTCAGTTGCCGTAAACTTAGGCGTATTTCTCATTGTTAGAAAGTTGTTCGTTTTTTTGATTTTTTAGATCTCTGACCGCGCTGAGTGAAAAGTCAGAAATTCCACTAATATTTCGGTAACCAGAAAGTTTCAGAATTATAAAAGTGTAGCCAAAATATATGCCTATATCGTTAGAGGAAAAAGTTGGGCATTTACCCCTCAAGCCTGGAGTTTATCAGTTTAAAGATGCGAGGGGAAATCATCTCTATATCGGCAAGGCGAAGAGGCTGAGAAACAGGGTACGTTCCTACTTTCAGGATTCTGGAAATCATGATGGCCGAATTCGTGTAATGGTTAAGAAGATTCATGACCTCGAGGTGATCGTTACCGATTCGGAAGCAGAGGCATTAATTCTTGAAAATACGCTGATCAAAAAGCATCATCCGCGCTATAATATTATGTATCGCGATGATAAGTCATACCCTTACATCTGCATCACAAACGATGAGAAACCCCGTGTATATCCTACGCGAACGGTGGTTAAGGATGGGAGCAAATACTTTGGCCCGTACGATCATGTTGGGCACCTCAGAAGAATGCTCGAAACCATCAGAAAAACGTTTGACCTTTGTACATGCGCGGTATCACCAAAAATGATCGACAAATCCAGAGGGGCGCCAAAATGGCACTCCTGCTTTGATGACTATCTGAAAAATTGCTCAGGCGATTGGGGCACAGATAAATATGTGGTAGCCATACAAAAAGTTGAGCGGCTGCTATCAGGAAAAACGGAAGGGCTGATGAAGGAGGTAAAAGAGGAGATGGAGATTGCATCGGCTGCGCTGGAATTTGAGCAAGCCGCTCAGTTGCGCGACAGCCTCTTATCGCTGCAGAAATACAATCAAAAAATGAAGATTGTTGACAGTAAAAAAATCAACAGAGACCTGTTTGCAATAGAAGTGGCTGAGGATATCTCAGAAGCTTGTGGCGTATTGTTTAAAGTTAGAGAAGGTAAGCTGGTGGGTAAGTTTCATCGATATATAAAAAACATTGAAGATGTTCCCGATGAGGTTATGATGCAGGCGTTTGTGGAGGATTATTATACCGATCCCAGGGGTGTTGATACAGGTTCATTGCCCGATGAGGTTTACATCAGCCACTCTATGGAAGATGACGAGCCCCTGCATAGCTATCTCTGGGAGGTTCTTGGGAAAAAAGTGCCCATTCATGTACCTAAAATTGGGGATAAAAAGCATCTCATGGAAATGGCTTTGTCCAATGCAAGGCTTAAACTTGGGGAGAGGCGCATAGAAAAAGACAAAGCAGAGAAGAACCGCATTCCAAAATCCGTTGAAGATTTGAAAGAGTATCTGCATCTTGAACGCCTGCCGCGAAGAATTGAGTGTTTTGATAACTCTAATATTCAGGGCTCAGATCCGGTTGCATCCATGGTATGCTTTGTGGACGGAAAACCCCGGAAAAGTGAGTATAAACGGTTTAATATAAAAACTGTGGTAGGCCCTGATGATTTTGCTTCGATGCGGGAAGTTCTAAAGCGTAGATACAGCAGGGTAAAAAAAGATAAATTGCAGGCGCCTGACCTTATTCTAGTTGATGGCGGAAAAGGACAGCTAAGTGCCGCCTTAGAAGCTCTGAGAGAAATAGATTTCCTCGAACACTGTGAAGTAGCGGGATTGGCAAAGCGGCTGGAGGAGGTTTTTCTTCCCGGCAGGGCTGATGCTGTTATGATCCCAAAACGGTCGCCATCACTGAAGTTACTGCAGATGGCCCGCGATGAAGCACACCGTTTTGCTATTACGTTTCACAGGAAGAAACGTTTAGACAGGACACTTAAAACTGAACTTACAGACATCCCCGGTATTGGTGAGAAAAAAGCGTCAGAACTTTTAAAAGAATTTGGCTCCGTTAAGAAAATAAAAGAGAGTTCTGAGGAAACTTTACAGCAATTTTTGGGTAATAAAACCGGGGGTGCAGTTTACCGCCATTTCAGAGAGTAAATGTGGCAGAAGTAGCATTAAGATGTTATAGAATCCCATCCAGGCTCTGTTTAATTTCGTAGTAGGTAAAGAGTGCTAAAAAAATGATGGAAAGGCAGTTTTTCATTTTTTGGCACGCTAAGTGCAATAACATATCAAAGCGCTTCTATTGCTCGAATGTTACAGCATTAGAATATGTTTTGATAAATAACACGGCTTATTTATAATTACCGATACCATGCGACTTACTAAATCAGACCACATACCGAAAAATTATACCCGAATGCAAGACAAGGAGCTTGTACATCTCTTCAGAAAAGAGGATGATCAGCTTGCATTTCACGAGTTAATGAACAGGCATCAGGCTAAAGTGTATTCGTATATTTTTAGCATGATACAGAACCGTGAAATTGCGAATGACATCTTTCAGGAGACATTCACTAAGGTGATTACCAAGATGGATGATACGTACAATGAGCAGGGTAAATGGATTGCCTGGGTGATGCGGATTGCACATAATGCAACTATCGATCACATCAGAAAACAAAAACGATTTGTGGACGTTAAAGGCTCGTATGACGAAGAATCGAAAACTGATTTTTACGACAGATTACCCGATGAAGATGCTCTTAGCCAGCAGGAAAAGCTTGAGCTGGATGAATCTACATCGAGTTTGTTGAAGCATATTTCGAATCTGCCAGAGGAGCAGCGTACGGTGGTTATGTTGAGGCATTATTATGAAATGCCGTTTAAAGAGATAGCTGATTTAACGGGTGTCTCAATAAATACTGCTTTAGGACGAATGAGATACGCTTTGATTAATCTTCGTAAAATGTTCGATGAGGAACATGAGAAGGAATCAAAGAATTTATGAGTGAGAATAAAAACAGATCTATAACATATATCTATGATGAAATGGATCCCTCTGAAAAAGTTGAATTCGAGAGGGATCTTGAACTCGATGATAATCTGCTGATCGAAGTAGAGACCTTGAAACGGGTTCAGAATAGGTTGAATGGGATTAAAACAGTAGATGCACCTCAGCATGTTGTTGAAAACATCTGTCTGATTGCCGGTAAAAAAGCTAAAAAACCTTCAAAAATGTTTTTTTTCGGCAGTACAATGTACAGTGCAGCTGCTGCTCTATTACTGCTCGGGCTAACATCATCCTATTTTTTTCTTAATGGCGAGGAAGCAACTACAAACGATGGTTCTATAAATAATGCCTCGATGACAGCGCCTGTGTTTTTTCATCAGCCCGAACCTGCAGTAAGTACAATAGGAAACAATACAGAGAGAAATGTAACCCCATGGGTTGATACTAATGAAGTGATCTACTTCCACGAAAGGCTGCGTTCAAACGGAAAAGCACCGGTAGATTCTATGTTTGAAAATAGCTACAGAAAATTAACACCCGTTAAAAACCCATCTTTTTCAAATCCAAACCGTCAAAATCTGCACTTGACCGGAAGCAGAAGGTAATTCTGAGCTTAAAGGTTTGTGAGGTGTCTAATCATAAGTATTTACTATACTTATGTAATTTGATCTCAAAGTTTTCCACCTCCCGGTGTGAATAACTAATTTTGGTTAGCTATGGAGTGAGGGTTATATTAGCTTGCAAAGAAACAAATTAATTCTACATACAGAATGGGAAAGATTATATCCATTGCAAACCAGAAGGGCGGAGTAGGAAAAACAACTACTTCCATAAATTTGGCAGCAAGCCTCGCGGTGATTGAACACCCCACACTTATTATTGATATTGACCCGCAAAGTAATTCAACCAGTGGCTTGGGAATAGAGCCTAGTACAGTAACCAGTTCCGTTTACGAAGTAATGGTTGGCGGTGTTGATATTGCCGATACCATTCGGAGTACCGAACTTCCATATCTCGACCTGGTACCATCGCACATTAACCTGGTAGGTGCTGAAATTGAAATGGTAGATAGGAACGAGCGAGAAAGAATACTTTTAAAAGCAATCGAAGGGATTAAGGATAAATACGATTTTATTATCATCGATTGCCCGCCATCACTTGGCTTGCTAACCATTAATTCGCTTACTGCATCTAACTCAGTTCTGATACCGGTACAGTGCGAATATTATGCACTGGAAGGGTTGGGGCAGCTGCTGAACACCATCAAAATTGTTCGCCAGCATCTTAACCGCGAACTGGATATTGAAGGTGTGCTGCTTACCATGTACGATACAAGAACAAGGCTCTCCAATCAGGTGGCTGAAGAGGTTAAGCGATATTTTGATGATAAAGTGTTCTCTACCATTGTAGCGAGGAACATTAGGCTTGCAGAAGCTCCAAGTTTTGGGAAACCGGCTATTCTTTATGATGCATCCAGTGTGGGGTCGAAAAATTATTTATCGCTGGCAAGAGAAATTATTCATAACAATAAGAAATTGTTCAAATCCAGCCCTGTGCTGTCGAAGTAGGGAGTTTTCATGGCAAAGAAAGTATTGGGACGCGGACTCGGAGCTTTTTTCCCGGATTACAATGAATCCCCTGATGATAAAAAAGAGACGGACTCGAAACCGGCTCCGGTAACCATCGATCCCGCTGAGCGGGTTAATGTTGTATTGAATATACCCGTCGAGCATATACGCCCAAATCCGCATCAGCCAAGAACTGAATTTAATGAAGAGGCATTAGATCAGCTTTCACATTCCATTAAAAGGCATGGGTTAATTCAGCCAATCACCGTTCGGTATCTCGGGCAGAAACGATTTGAGTTGATAAGCGGTGAACGAAGGCTGCGTGCAACTAAATTAGCCGGAATCGCAGAAATTCCCGCCTATATTCGTGAGGTTAATGATGAAGAGATCATAGCTTTCGCACTGATAGAGAATATTCAGCGGGAGGAGTTAAACCCACTTGAAATTGCACTGGGTTACCAGCGCCTTATTGATGAATGCGATTACACCCAGGCAGAAGTGGCTGAACGGGTTGGCAAAAACCGAACTACAGTTACAAACATGCTGCGCCTTTTACAGCTACCCGATTTTATCCAGGCTGCTGTAAGGGATGAAAGCATTTCGAGCGGACATGCCCGTTCTTTGATCAATCTTAAGAATGAGAAAGATCAAAAGAAAATATTGAAGCAGATTGTATCTAAAGAGCTATCTGTTCGGCAAACAGAAGATTTGGTTCGCTCGCTGGAAAAGAAAAATGAACTGAAGAGAGTACCCACCACCAAGCCTTCCCGAGACCCTTTTTTGGATGATATTTCAAGGAAATTACGCAGCAGGCTTGGCACCAAAGTAGATATAAAAGCAAAGGGGAAAGGGGGCGAAATTCGTATCGAGTTTTATTCTAATGATGATTTAGAACGATTGATCCAGCTACTCAATGAAGCGGATTAGCCTCATACTGTTTGTATTCTTTTTTTTAATTCCGGTAAGTGTCACTTTCGGACAGCAGCAATTTCTGGAACGGGATTATTCATTGCTTGTACACCGCTACGTGAACACCTTAGAAATGCATGAGATAAGAAATAACGGCACATCGAATCAGGAGTATCCTGAACCTAGATCCGTTCTCTTCAAATCGATGATTATTCCAGGCTGGGGGCAAATTGAAAACAGGCAAGCGTGGAAAGTACCTATTATATATGCGATGTTTGCCGGAGTTGGATACTATACGTACTACCTAAACGGAGAATATCATGATTACAGGGCGGCATATTATAATACCGTTCAGGGTGCAGATAGTGATTTCAGGTTTGGCCCAACCCCGCAACGGCTACAAGGGATAAATGCAAATCAGCTGCAATCAAACCGAAACAGCCTCAGAAATCAGCGCGATTTTATGTTTGTTGTGATGGGGCTGGCTTACGGATTAAATGTTCTTGATGCATACGTTTTTGCCCACATGAGAAGTTTTGATGTATCAGACGATCTCTCCGCGCGAACCGTTGTTCAGCCGGGGCTTATTGCAGAGGGAGCTCCAGGAGTTTCAATCAGTGTAACTTTACAAAGGAAATAGAAATGACAGCACCAAAATTTTTTAACGAACAGAACAAGCCGGTTGATAAATTTGGCACAGACAGTAACCGCGATCTTTGGAGTATTTTCAAAGTAATGGGCGAATTTGTTGACGGGTATGATACACTGCTTAGAATTGGCCCTTGTATTTCAATTTTTGGTTCTGCCAGGCTGCAGCCTGATACCAAATATTACAACATGGCAGTTGATGCAGCAGCAGCAATTGTTGAAAATGGATTCGGTGTAATTACCGGTGGCGGCCCCGGAATTATGGAGGCTGGTAACAAAGGGGCTACGAAACACGGTGGCAAATCTGTTGGGCTCGGTATTGAGTTGCCAAAAGAACAGGGGGTTAATGAATTTGTAACACCCAAATACGTGATCAATTTCAAGTATTTCTTTGTAAGAAAAGTAATGTTTGTAAAGTATGCTCAGGGTTTTATTGTATTCCCCGGTGGTTTCGGTACTCTTGACGAACTTTTTGAAACATTAACACTCATCCAAACCGAAAAAATTGAAAAGATACCCATTGTAATGGTAGGAAAAGAATACTGGCAGGGTTTAGTAGATTGGATGAAAGAAAAACTTGAGGCTGAAGGATATATCTGTGAGCACGATATGGATCTTTTTTATCTTACAGATGATACCGATGATGCTGTTAAATATGTGTGCGATTTCTACAAAAACAGGCGTCTTGAACCAAATTTTTCTTACTAAGAAACAAATCTTTAATAAAACTGTTAACAAAAATAAGCTTTCGTTAATGATTTTGTACTCAAAATTTCATTAAGTTAAGCACGTTTGTTCAGAAAGAACCAAAATCAACAAGGAAAAATGAAATCAATAAAACTATACTTATCATTCTGCTTGGCACTTTTCATGGCTTTAGGGTTAGCCGAAATTTCTAACGCTCAAGATGATGTGCGTGCTGAAGCTATAGAACTTTACAATGAGGCACAGGAACTTGCAACAAATAATCAGTTCAGCGATGCTATCTCTTTTTACAGAGAAGCTCTTTCAGTTTCTCAAGGCCATGATGAACTAAGCGACATCACTGATCTCATAGTGGAACGTTTACCAAGAGTATATGCAAGCAGGGCGATAAATGAGTTCAGATCATTCCAGAACGATAGAAATATCGGTACACTCACAAACGCTATTGAGTATTTTAAATCAGCAAAAAGTGCAGCCGATGAATTTGGTGATGCACAAGTAGCACAGCAGGCTACAAACAATATCCCTCAGCTTTACTTTCAAAGAGGTATTCTAAACTTTAGAGCCGAAAATCTCGATGCAGCAATGGCAGATCTCGATGAAGCCATTGAACTAAATCCAAACTATGCAGCAGCATTCTACCAAAAAGGAATCGTACAAAAGCAGATCGATCCAGAAAATCTTGAAGCATTCCAGTATTGGTACGATCAAGCTATTGAAATTGCCGAAAGAGTGAATGATACACGCACACTTAATGCGGCCAGAAACGGAATGCGCGATGAGTTAATCTTCAGAGCGGTTAATATCGCCGAAGAAAGAAGATTTAGCAGAGCAATTGAACTGCTTAACGAAGTAGAAAATTATGATCCTTCTTCATACGAAGCACACTACAGATTATCTGAAATCCACAATGAGCGTGGTAACTGGTCATCAGCAGAAAGTGCCGCGAGAAGATCACTCGAGCTCCATACCGGTGGTACTGCAGACAAAGCCAAAATGTACTTCGAACTCGGTACTGCACTCAAAGGCCAGGGAAGAGTTGAAGAAGCATGCTCCGCTTTCGAAAATGCACGGTTTGGCAGTTTTACAGATCCTGCCAACCACGAACTTCAGTTCGAACTCCGCTGCGAAGGCCACACACCGCGGTAAACATTGGAAAAAAATTTTCAAAGCCACGCCCAACAGCGTGGCTTTTTTTTGGCCTAAACTTTTGCCTTGCTGTTAACTTACCTATCTTTTCAGCCTGTAAATCGAAGAAAAAATTACCTAACCTGTACATGAGCTCAAACACCGACCTGGCAATCAAATGCGTAAATACAATTCGAACATTATCCATGGATGCAGTGCAGGCCGCGAACTCCGGGCATCCCGGTATGCCGATGGGTATGGCAGATGTTGCATTTATTTTATGGACAAAGTTTTTAAAGCATAATCCAAAAAATCCCAATTGGTTTGATCGGGACAGGTTCATACTATCTGCCGGACACGGCTCAATGCTTCTTTACTCACTTCTGCATCTTACAGGTTATGATCTTCCATTAGATGAGCTTAAAAATTTTCGCCAGCTTGGCAGTAAAACGCCGGGCCACCCCGAATTTGGGCACACACCCGGTGTAGAGACTACTACAGGGCCGCTAGGCCAGGGATTTGCTACAGGTGTGGGGATGGCTATGGCGGAAGAATTCATGGCAGAATCGTTCAACAAGAAAGATGTTGGCCTGGTTAACCATTACACCTATGCCATTGTTAGCGATGGTGATTTGATGGAAGGTATTTCTCACGAAGCTGCATCACTTGCCGGCCATCTGAAATTAAGCAAGCTCATTTACTTGTACGATTCAAACAGAATTTCCATCGATGGCTCAACAGATCTTTCTTTCACAGATGATTCAAAGAAAAGATTTGAAGCATACGGCTGGGATGTTCAGGTAATAGATGGGCACAATCACGATGAAATTGAGCAAGCCATAAAAAACGCTCAAAAAACAGATACTCCCTCGCTGATTGAATGTAAAACCAAAATAGGTTACGGCAGCCCTAATAAAGAGGGCACGTCTGATTCGCACGGTGCCCCCCTTGGCCACGATGAGATAAAGCTAACGAAAGAGAGGCTTGGCGTAGACCCGGATGCTGTATTTCATATCCCCAATGAAGTTTTAGAAGAGATGCGGAAAGCGGTTGGCCGGGGTGCTGAATTAGAAGCATCGTGGAAAAATAAGCTTAGCGATTACGAAAAGGTTTATCCGGTTGATGGAGTTGCGTTTAAGAAGTTTGTGAGCCGAACACTGCCAAAAGATTGGGATAAGATTCTGCCCGTTTTTGAGGCTGATGCGAAAGGTATGGCTACGAGAAAATCATCGGGTTTGGTGATTAATGAAATTGCAAAGCATATTCATAATCTTGTAGGTGGTTCCGCTGACCTGACCGGAAGCAACAATACTTACCTTGATGGGGTTGAGGTTTTTACGCAAACAAACAGAAGTGGACGAAATCTCTATTATGGCGTTCGTGAGCATGCCATGGCTGCTGCGATGAATGGCATGGCGTTGCATGGTGGAGTTATTCCATTTGGCGGCACTTTTCTTGTATTTTCTGATTATAACAAGCCATCCATACGGATAGCAGCACTGTCGAAAATTCCATCCATTTTTGTGTTTACGCACGATAGCATAGGCCTTGGTGAGGATGGGCCCACCCATCAGCCAGTTGAGCATCTCGCTGCTTTACGTGCTACTCCAAATGTGAACGTTTTCCGCCCCGCTGACGCAAATGAAACTGCTTATTGCTGGAAAGCTGCAATCGAATCAGCCGATAGCCCGTCACTTTTGGTGCTGACACGGCAAGGGCTGCCAACGTTAGACAGATCTGTATTTGGTGATGCAAATGGAACAGAGAATGGAGCATATATCCTGAAAAAAGAGAGCGAAGAATCCATCGATTTAATTATGATTGCTACCGGTTCTGAAGTACACATAGCTCTGGAAACTGCCACTATGCTCGAAGAAAAAGGCTATTCTATTCGCGTGGTGAGTATGCCATGTGTTGAACTTTTTGAAAAAACTTCCGGCGATTACAGGGAGTCTGTACTTCCAAAGTCAGTGAAAAACAGAATATCTATTGAAGCAGGCGCTACCTATGGCTGGCATAAGTGGGTTGGAAGTGAAGGGCTCACAATTGGGATAGATCAGTTTGGAGTCTCGGCACCCTACCAGCAGGCGTATGAATACTTTGGCATAACGCCAGAGAAAATTGCATCAAAAGCACTGGAACTTCTCAGTTAAGCTGTTTAACCGGTTCCAGTTTGTGAACTGTAGTGAAGGTGATATCATCAGCCGGTTTTTCATCGCCAATAAACAACTCAATGGATGATTGAATTTTCTGTGTAATTGTTTTGGCATGAAGCGATCCATAAATAGAGAGAATTCCATCAAGCCGTTCTTCTCCATACTCTTCATTGTCACTATTTCTGGCCTCAATTAAGCCATCGGTATATAGCAGAAGGCTGTCGCCCGGTTCAAACTTAAACTTTTTCTCCACCAAATTTTTTTGAAGAGCTTTCGTGGTAGTCATACCGAGTGCAAATCCGTTTGTATTGAGCTTGAAGGTGGTGTCTTTCTCTTTGTTGTACACAATGGGAATGTTGTGCCCGGCTCTTGCAAATGTAAAGTAGTCCTCACCATCCGGAAAATAGGCGGCACATGCAGTTACAAAAGTTTTATCCTGCTTATTTGATTTCACGTAATTATTTAGCTCCAAAAAGAGGGCTTTCGGGCTTGGCTGAAGTTTTTTAATCAAAAGGTGAACAAGTGCCTGCATTCTTACCATATATAGAGCTGCACTCATGCCTTTCCCTGATACATCAGCAATAACTATGTACGTGCCATTTTCTGATCGGATTACATCCACGTAATCACCGCCAACTTCTTGTGCAGTTGCAGCAAAAGAGTGTACTTCAACCTGATTGATTTTCATGCTTGACGGAGGCAGCAGGCTCAGCTGGATATCCCGGGCAAAGTCGAGTTCTTTTTGTACATCTGATTTTTCAAGTAGTTCAATCAACAGGATTACAAGCATACCTGCAAAAGAGAGAGGAAGAAGTAACGGGTGGAGCAAATATCCGGATAAGCCAACAATCTGAAATAGATAGTGTAAAAAGAAACCAACGATAGAAACTCCAAAAACGAGCCTTCGAACGGGATTCAGACGTTTTGTTAATGCAGATAGAACACTTAACGTACGCTGGTAGATTGGGATCTTTTCAGGTGGTGTATTGGGATTTCGTTCCTTTACAGCATCGTAGTAAAGATTTTTCAACCGTTCCGAGTCAGATTGAAACTCTTTGCCTAACTGCCTGGAGTTCATACCGGTAACGTACTCCTGGTAAAACGATTTGGTACTGTATGATGATTTTGTTTCGTTCTTTAGTGCCATCAGTCTATACTTTATTTCTTATAAAGAGTACGTAAAAACTGAATAAAAGTTAGGAAGATTAACTACGGTTACGTTATTTGGCCGCTCTTTTTGTAGAGGCTCCCCTTTGTTACAGCAAGTAGTTGATTTCTATCATTCGTGATTTGAACCGTACCGGTAAATAGTTTGTGGGATTGATGAACTATGGTTGCCTTAGCAAAAACATTGTTATACAACTCAGCAGGATTTGTGAACGATATGGAATGGCCAATTACCAAGGCAACTTGCCCAAATGTAGCAGCAGAAAATGCGAGTGCAGTGTCAGCCAGTGAAAAAAGAATGCCCCCGTGTGCTACACTGTACCCATTCAGCATGGGTTCAGTTACTTTGCAAGATAAAGTACAGGTTCCTTCGCCAACGGAGTCAACTTTGATGCCCATCCACTGGCTAAATGGGTCGTTTTCGAGTAGTTTCCGAACGGTTTTTTGCGCTTTTAAAACAGTATCATTATCCATGGAATAATTCTCCATCTCGTACTTTTCGCTTTAAAAGCGGATTTGGGCGGTATCTGTCTTCTCTGTACTCTACCTGGAGTGAGCTCATTGTATCAAGCACATAGCTAAGGCCAATTTCATCAGCCCATTGCAGAAGGCCTTTGGGATAATTAACACCATGAACCATCGCCAGATCTACCTCTTTTGCAGAGGCAATATTCATAAAAACGGCATCAGCTGCTTCGTTGATGAGCATGGCAAGAATACGGTTAAAGATTTTGTCTCCAAGGTCACGGTTGGTTACAGGTTCAGGGTTTTCGGCCCCTTCCCGATAATCATAAAAACCTATTCCCGATTTTTTACCCAACCTGCCCGCTTCCACCATTCTTTTTTGAGCAAATGAGGGTTTAAATCTCGGATCGAAATAAAACTCCTTAAAAACTGATTCTGTCACTTTGTAATTAACATCATGCCCAATGAGGTCCATCAAATCAAAAGGCCCCATTTTAAAGCCCCCAATCTCTTTCATAGCCCAGTCAATTGTAACTGCATCGGCAATTCCCTCTTCGTATAAGCGCAATGCTTCTCCATAAAATGGGCGTGCAACTCTGTTCACGATAAATCCCGGGGTATCTTTGGCAATAACTGTAACCTTTTTCCAGCTGTCAATCAGGTTTCGGGTTTTCTTGCTGACTTCATCTGATGTAGATATTCCAGGAATAATTTCAACAAGCTTCATCAGCGGGGCAGGGTTGAAAAAATGAACACCCAAAAAGCGCACGGGATTGTTCAGCGCCGCTGAAATTGATGCAATAGAGAGCGAAGATGTATTGGATGCGAGAATACAATTATCATCAACAAGAGGTTCAACGGATCGAAACAGCTGCTTTTTAGCATCAAGATCTTCAACAATGGCTTCTACGATGAATCCACAATCTGCACAATTAGCCAGTTCAGAAGAAAATGTAATTCGCTGCAGCATAGCAGTTACCTCGTCAGCTGACATTCTGTTTTTTTCTACCTGCCGGTTTAAAATTTTGATAAGGCTGTTTTCTGACTGGCTAAGCTGGCCGGGAGAAATATCAAATAGCACGACCTCGTGTCCATTTGCTGACGCTACCTGTGCAATTCCGGTGCCCATTGTTCCGGCACCGAGTACCCCAACTTTTAAAGATTTTTCAGTATTCATATGTAAGAGATTTGACGGTTGTCTTGTTGGAGTCAGTTTCCTTTATATTTGGGTTCCCGCTTTTCCAAAAATGCAGAAACACCTTCCCTGTAATCATTAGTATTGCCTGCTTCACTTTGCAGGTTTGCCTCGAGGCTTAATTGCTGTTCAAGTGTATTCTGGAATGAATGGT
>SLLL01000030.1 GCA_007134085.1 Balneolaceae bacterium | reverse complement strand
TTAAGATGGATGATGCCACCCTTTTTGAGCACGTTTCTGTAGATCTTTAAAAATTTGGGGGATGTTAGCCTCTTTTTTGGCTTCTTCAGATATGGATCAGAAAAAGGAATCCAGATCTCTTCTATCTCACCGGGCGAAAAGTAGTTCTCAAGATGATCGATAAACGCGCGTAAAAACCGCACGTTTGTGATGTTATTTTCATCGGCTTCTTTAGCCCCAACCCAAATTCTTGGCCCTTTTATATCCACGCCAACAAAGTTACGTGCTGGAAATTTTTTGGCAAGATTTACACTGTATTCCCCTTTCCCGCAGGCCAGCTCAAGGGTAATCGGGTTTTCGTTATTAAACTCCCCGCTTGCCCATCTCCCTTTCAGTTCATGTTCATCTTCAAAATCAACATATTGAATTACGTTTGGCAGCTGATTTACCTCGGCTATACGCCCTGTTTTATTCTTCTTTCCCATGGTTACGGTGCCAGCCTTCGCCTGCTCCACTCTCCGTTTTGAAGCGTAAATTCCACGCGGTCGTGCATTCGTCCCGGCCTCCCCTGCCAAAACTCTATTGATGAAAACAGGATCTCATATCCACCCCAGAATGGTGGCTTCGGGATGTTTCCATTAGCAAATTTCTCTCTTGTCTGTTGAAAACTATCCTCCAGCTCTTCTCTGCTCTTTACCTCTATACTCTGAGGAGAAGCCCATGCCCCAATTTGGCTTTCAACTGGACGAGAATTAAAATAAGCTTCACTTTCAGCATCTGATATTCTTTTCGCCGAACCACGAATACGTACCTGCCTCTCCAGCTCACCCCACCAAAACACAACGGATACGGTGGGATTCTTCTCAATTTCAGCAGCCTTTCTGCTCTCATAATTGGTGAAAAACCGTAGTGATGTTTCACTCAATCCCTTCATCAAAACATAGCGCACATTGGGTTTGCCATCCGCATCAACTGTGGCGAGTGCCATGGCGTTGGGCTCATTTACTTTTGCCTTGATGGCATCATCAAGCCAGGTTTGGAAAAGATAGACCGGGTTTTCAGGCAGCTCACTCTCTTCGAGGGTGCCTTTCGTGTATCGTTCTCGCAGGGAAGAAATATCCGTCGCCATACTATCAGCCGAAGTACTCCGGTTCATTCCCTTTTTTCCATTTGATATTACAGCCAATGCTTGGAATCTGGGTTTCGGGGGCCTCTTCCCCGGCAAGCATCAGGCCAGCTGCATCCCGTAAGTCTTTACCAGTAGGTGTGATATCGTTCTTAGGCCTTGCGTCATCAAACTGGCCGCGGTAGTAGAGCTCCTGCTTTTCATCAAACAGAAAAAAATCGGGAGTGCAGGCTGCTTTGTAGGCTTTTGCAACTTCCTGAGTTTCATCAAACAGATACGGGAAAGGATACCCATACTTCTCTGCATCCTCTTTCATCTTTTCGGGGCTGTCGTCAGGATAATTTTCCACATCATTAGCCGCAATTGCCACAACGGCGATTCCCTTTGGCATATAATCAGCTGCAAATTTTGCGATATGCTCTTTTATCAGTTTTACATAGGGACAGTGGTTTGAGATAAACATTACAAGGAGGCCCCGATTGCCTTTGTAATTGTCAAGAGAAACAGTTTTTCCGGTAACTGTATCCTGAAGGGAAAAGTGTGGAGCTTGAGTTCCAAGTTCGAGCATGGTTGATTTTACTGCTGCCATGAGTAAATAGATTTTATTGTTTTCTTTAACTGGTTCAACAGAAGATAAGGAAAATTCAATCCGATGGCTTCCGGCCGGTTTTCTCCAATTCAATCTTTTCAGGCATAAAGGGCAATCAATAGTTCAAAACATGGATAACTGGGAAATTGCAAGCTTTTTAAAGAGGCTATTCTTTAGACTTCCGAAGTCTATAACACCCTTAAAAAATTGCATACGATAATAATAAGCAGGTGTGTTAGCAAAACTTATCAGGCTTCGGAAGTCTTTTTTGGCATCATTCTTGGTTGCCACCAATAAAACTATAGCCTGCGCCTGTTCATATCATGCGAGCATGTTAAATCATAGGTAAGAAGAGATCCGTCAATTTCAAGGTTACTGTACATCAGTTTTGCTTCACCTCTTGCGCCCTCAAGTGTTGCGGTAACTTCACCAGCCATCCCCATCGAGCCTAACATATGAAACCTGTATGGGCCATATTCATGATCCCGTTCAAAATTTAAAATCACATCCTGAGGGTTCTCAAAATCCACCTCTCCATCAGTTTCATGAAAATTAACTCTCACAGAGAACAACTCGCCTCGCCCCCACATGGAGTATAGCCCGTGGCCATCAAAACCGCAGGTTACCATGTGGATTGGTTTCGGCTCGCCGCTTTCCCAGTCAACGGTACCGAATACTTCCTCCACAGTTGATTGTGGCGCTGATTGTTCAGCAGGTTGAGACTCTTCGCTGATTGCGGTTTCCGTACGATCACCATTACCTGCACATGCGGTAAGCATCAGAAGCAGAGCTGTTACAATGATGGTTTTCAGCGTTAGGATAGATTTATATTTCATAAATGTGTTCGTTTGAAGTGAGTTGGTTTAAGTAATGATCAAAACTGACGTGCTCTCGCACTAAACTCTCCTGTAACTTCAATTTCACCCAGAATAACACAATTTCCGGAGTTGTCGAAGTCATAGCTTGTAGCCGTAAAGTTAAACGTGCCGCTTACCTGAGAGGAGGTAGAACTTGAGATCACAAGTGTGCCTCGTTGAGGTGTATCATCATCACATACTATGCCGGTATCATACTCAACCGCATTCGAAAAACTGCCATTGGGTATGTGAGTGTAAATACCAAGAAATACGGGCTCGCCTCTTTCCTGAAATGGATTTGGCGGATCAAAACCAATTTCATACGTGCCGGGGCCAGGCCTCTCAATCTCTTCAAAATCCTGAAGTGAAAGTTGTAAAGAGTAGGTTTGCGGGCTGAAATCGTTAAAACTTAACTCCCAATAGTGAATACCCACACCGCCGGGTTCATCGCCATAGAAATCGGCCATACCTGTTTTTTGTCCCTCAACAGCTCCGCTAACGGTGAAGCTAACCTGCCCGACATCTCCAAGATCGGGCCCCGATGAGCTGTCTGAACAACCCGAGATTGACCAAAGGCCAAAGGATACAATGATTAGTAATAGTATCTTTTTATTAAACATGTTATCTGTTTTTAGTTGTTTATATGATTTATCAAAAGAACAAATTCTCGTATGGTACAGCAGTGAAGGTTCCTGAAACTTCTACATATCCAAGCAGATTGCAGCTGCTGAGGCCATCAAAACCGGCAACAATAAAGCTAAAACTGCCGGTAACCTGTGATCCTGAAGTAGCTGTTATCACTAGCTCGCCTCCGGTTTCAAATGCGCCATCACAATGCTGATCAGTGTATCTGTCAGTGCCGGATAACCTCCCTGTTGCATCCTCGTAGGCTGCAGTGAAGTTGAATGGCCTGCCATCTATCTCATATGTTCCGGCTGCTGGTGGAGAAAATGATTCGCCCCGATATCTCCCAATAGAAAACCTGTAGGTTTCAGGGCCATCAATGCCATCCATAAAAATTAGCTCATAATAGTAATCTCCAAAATCGCCTGATGTGCTATTATCAAAGAATGCTGCACCGGTTGAGGATCCCTCAATATCTCCGCTTATGGTAAATGATACTTCTCCAAAGTCTCCGTCACCAAGTTCGTTAGCGGAGTTTGAGTCAGAACAGCCCCATATAAAAATCAAAAAAATTAATAGTTTAAATACACTCGACTTACTCGCCATAACTGCTTTTAGTTTTAATGTTTTATTGATTTTTTAGAGAATTGATTTTAATGATCCAGTGTCAGATGAAATCCGGAACTTGAACAAACAAAACCCCGGAAGGCTTTACAGTTACCTTATCTGAATCTTCCATACGGGTAGTATCGGGCCACAGCATAATTCCAATTCCACTAATATTGTCTTGTTCCATTATATTCGGCCTTACATGGGGCACCTGTCTCACGCCCTGAAGTTGTTGCGCAGCATTCCGGGCAAAGGAACGCTTTGCATCATCTACTGCACTACCTTGAAAAAGCACATTGCCACCAGGGAAAAGCACATTACCACCCGGAAAAAGTACGTTACCACCGGGAAACATTCTGTCTATATGTGAAGCCAGCCCTGCAGCACGTAATGGCGCCTCTCGTTCCGCAACCTGAATATTTATGCTCTGCTCTGCCAGTATGCGGCCATTTCTGTCTATCTTCATGATGATTAGTTGTGCATTACCGTGGCTTGCATAACCACCATCTCTTCCTATGCTAACAGATCCTGCCATATTTCCCTCAATCCATCTGCCAAAATCAGCCGGAGAGATTCCGCGTTCCGTTAACTGCCTCACAAAACGAGCATAGCTGTTTTCATCAATTTTCAGTGTGTAGCTGATTTCAGGATCATTCAGTTCAGGAGCAGCCGTATTCTCACCCGATGAGAGTGATTCAGTATAGCCGTTTATCGAAAAAAAGGTTGATAAAAAAAGTATGAGTATTGTTTTCATTTTCTTTCTGGTTAAGTTATTGTTAATCATTGCGAAGCATTTTGTTTTATAAAACTCTTGAAATTATAGCTTACTAAAATTTAGAGGCCTCTTAACAGCTCCATATTTACTGCTTCAAAAGTACCGGTAATAGTAACCGTTCTGTTGTCTCCTGCATCAATATGAATCGCATCAAATTCAAAAATGCCGGTTACCCGCTCATTTGTTGATGTTTCAATGATCAGTGTTCCGCCTACATTTTCAGTTGTATCAAAACTGAATTCATCATTCCTACCCTGCTCAATATTGCTGTAGCCTCCGTTAAATGACGGATAATCCCCTGACCCCAGCGTATAAGTACCCGCCGCTGGCCTGCTGATTGGTTCATTTAATGATGTTGTATTGAAATCGAGCAAGAATGTGGTAAACGTTCCGGAATCTATACTAAATGTAAAAAAGGTGGTATTTACAATTTCAAATTCATCTAAACCAAAGCTTACCACGCAACCTGAACTGTTAATACACTCGTGCTGAGCTTCAATCGCTCCGCTTACGTTCACTGTAATGGAGCCAAATAGTGAACCATCATCTGATGAACTGGTTCCATTATCAGAACAGCTAACTGTTAAGGCTGCCATTAGTACAACTGTTATAAGTACGTTTATTTTTTTCATAATTTGGTTCCTAATTTTCAGTGTCATCGGCTAATTACGCCAGAATCATACATTCCGATAGTTCCTACCATAAATGTATTGCTCCCTTCCCCAAAGGCTGTTATTGAAATCAAAACGTCAAAATCGGGCCCTATAACATCCCATTCAGCGGTTCTTTCTCCGGCTGTTCTGGTGGGTATATCTTCCCGCACAAGGTTCCACCGGCCTGAACTGTAATTATCAGAGAAGAACTTCAGCGTTTCCGGCCAGGAAATTCCCGGCTCAAATACAGCCCCTCTGATCAACTCTGAGCCGGCCTGACGCCCAATGCAGGCGGTAATTGTAGCTGTTTCAGGGAAGGGTATGGATGTACCAAAACATTCATCCAGTTCATCGTTAGATGTGCCTACACTATTATCACTGCAACCAAACTGAGTAAGTGAAAAAAGCAGAATGAATAGTAATATGTATCGTTTTTTCATTGTTTTTGATTTTAATTGAATGTGTTCACCCCCCATTGTTCTTAGATACCAATACCAGCGCATCCAATACAATTACGGTTAGCTTACCATCAATCACGATTTTTTTGGGAAACTGCGCTCATACTTTTTTGACTTTTTTGTAATACTCTCTTTCGTAGTAAAGTATTTATTAGCCGAAAATAGAGATTAAATCATGCCTATCGGGGATTTCCCTACCTGCGCCTCATCTGTTGATGTATGGCTGATTATTTTATTTTTTTTAATCTTTATAGAGAAATAAGAAATCATCAACCAAATTATAATTAACAAACAGGAGACTTATGATTTCATCAGCAAAACATATACTTATCCCCACGGATTTTTCTGCCTGCTCCAAAATGGCCATGATGTATGCCGGCAGTATTGCTGAAAAAACAGGCGCTAAGGTTACCATTCTAAATGTGATTGAACCTCCTTTCAACTTCCCCACCAATGTAGAGGGTGTTATTGATTACCTGAAGGAGAATGCCGAGCAGCATTTAACCAGAATGGAAGAGGAATTCAATAAAAAATTTGCAGGCAAAAACATTAAGCTTAAGCGGCAACTGCGTATTGGCAAACCCGTTTCACAGATCATAGAAGCCATTGGCGATTCAAAAGTTGATCTCGTTGTAATGGGCAGCGGAACTGAAGAGAGCTCACGAAAACTACTTTTTGGAAGTGTTTCAGCTGACATTATGATGAGCTCTACCGTGCCGGTTTTGGCCGTTCCAGAGAACGCAAAGGAGCTTAAGTTTGAAAATTTCCTTTTTACTACAAACTTCAGGCCAGGTGATTTTAGCAATCTGAAGGAAACAGCAAATTTTGCAAACCTTTTTGGCGCAAACATTCATCTGCTGCATGTTGCTAAAGAGAAAAATCTTGAAACAGAAATCAAATTCAGAGGAATTAAAGAACTTGCCAGCGAAGAAAATCATCTGAGCAAACTGAATTTTGAGCTGATAATCGACGAGGATATCGTTGGAACCATGACAAAATATGTGGACTCCAAAAAGATATCCCTTGTGGTTTTAAACAGATATAAAAAATCTGTTCTGCGGTCGCTTCTCGATGAAAACCACACCAAGAAAATGCGAATTTATTCGAAAATACCCCTTTTGGTTTTGGTTGGTAAAAAATAGCATAGTGCATCAATGCACTTTAAGCCTCCCGGTTTATCGATCGGGAGGTTTTTTTATGTATTTTAAACACTTACAATATTTTGATAACAGATAGTTTTACCATGAAAAAAGCGGCGTTAATTACAGGGGCATCCAGCGGAATAGGGCTCGAATTAGCCCGAATATTTGCGCGGGAAGGTTTTGATCTGCTTATAACCGCCCGGCGTGAAGATAGATTGCTTTCCCTAAAGCAAGATTTAGAGAAAGAGTATGGCATTAAGGTTCACACATTCACTGTTGACCTCTCTTTGGATGATGCCCCCGCTGCCATTTTCGATTTTGTGAAAGAGGAAAATTTAGAGATCAACACCCTCATCAATAATGCGGGCATTGGTGATTATGGCTTTTTTAAGGATTCAGACTGGAGCAGGCTCTCTGTGATGATCGACCTGAACATAAAATCACTCACTCATTTAACTCACCTTTTCATTCCTGAGCTGTTGAAACACGATGAGGGATACATCATGAATGTTGCATCCACTGCAGCATTCCAGCCCGGTCCGCTTATGAGCGTCTATTATGCCAGCAAGAATTACGTGCTCGCTTTCAGTGAAGCCCTCTCAAATGAACTTAGTGACACCAATATCTACGTATCCGCTCTATGCCCGGGCCCTACGGAGTCAGAATTTCAGGATGTGGCAAACATGAAAAAGTCGAAACTGTTTGACCGCCTTCCGGTGGCATCTTCAAAAGATGTGGCAGAGTATGGCTATAAAAGCCTGATGAAAGGAAAGCGGGTTGCCATATATGGTATCGCCAATAAAATTGCTCCGAAATTCATCAGCCTTGTCCCCCGCTGTTGGGTTACCGCTGCCGTACGAAAAATCCAGGAGAGGAAGTAACAGGATTCCTAAGCCATCTCCCAAAGCATGTACAACTGCGCAGGTAACTTGTGCGATAATGCAGGACGGGGACGTCCGCATTAAAGGGAGAGTCCATCAGTTTTTTAAGCCAAAAACTAAACATGGTATTTCTGGCCAACGGAGTTTAATCTAAGCATTTATAACTGCGCAGGTATCTCGTACGATGATGCGGGACGGGGACGTCCGCATTACAGGGGGGTTCATCAGCTGTTCAACCCAAAATCTAAACATGGTATTTCTTGCCAACAGGACTTAATCAAAACATTTACAACTGCGCCGGTATCTTGTACGATGATGCTGGACGGGGACGTCCTCATTACAGAGAGATACTACGACTGCTGTGGCTCATCAGGCGGAGGCAGCTGGCTTGTGGATGTAGTGATTTCAAGCTCGGTAACACGCGGCGCCTGC
>SLLL01000060.1 GCA_007134085.1 Balneolaceae bacterium | reverse complement strand
CATGAACTTCTGGCCGGTATTCAAACCTATTACGAAAAGATGCACCTCGAAGAGGGGAAAACCATTCACTATGTTTCTTTTCGGCTGGACTAAAATCCTCTTTTAAGAGAAAGTCTTAGAATTATTTGTGATATATAAAGAAGGCTATAAAAAACCGCAAAGGCCGCGGAGAAACGCAAAGGGGATATATGAAAAATCTTTGCGCTCTTAGCGACCTTTGCGGTTGGAAATTATGGCTTTGTTTATTGATAATGTATCTATTCAAATTGGGTATATACGCTGTTAACGTTTCTGCTGAGATCAAAAGTGGTGGCAAGCCTCTTTAAAACCAACTCTCACTCCTCCATCTCATCATAAATTTTTCCTGCCGCTTGACATTGAGCACAATTTTGATAAATTAAAACTGTTTACTTAACAGTGTTAACCTTTGTTTAAATGGCATTACGCGAAGAAATTTTAGAAGTCAGCAAGGATATTTTAATTCAGGACGGGTTCAGCAAAATGTCCATGCGCCGAATTGCTCGCCGTGCTAATGTTACGGCAACAAGCATCTATCTCTATTTCAAGAATAAAGATGACCTTCTTTTGGCACTCATTGAGGAGAGCATCAATGATCTGAAAAATGCTTTGCAGGAAGTTGTTGACCCCGGAAAAGATTTTATACAACAGCTTGAGGATATGGCAAGGGCCTATATCCGTTTTGCGTTGGATCACCCGAAAGAGTATGAAATTATTTATATGGTCCGGCCTGAAGAGATGCCGAAATATCCGCGTGAAAAATTTAACGAAGTAAGGAGTGCATACGAACTTCTTGCGGGAATCATAAGCAAAGGTAAGGAGCAGAATCTGATTGAGGTAGACGATCCGCTAATTTCAGCCTATACTATCTGGGCACAGATACACGGTGTGGTTTCCGTGATGCTCAACAAACGGCTCGATACCCGTATTCCCCGGGAAAAGTTCACCGATCAGGCTGTAGATCACATTATTAAAGGATTTATCATACAAAAAACACCGGCATAACAGGAGGAAACTATGGAAACACTAATTCAGGAGTACGCATTTTTTCAAAATCTGCCTTTATGGGCATCAATTGGGCCTGTACTTATTGTCTTTATAATAATGGCATACAGAGGGCTGCCACTATGGGTTTGGGCTGTTGCAGGTTTTGTTGCATTAATCGGGTTCAATGCACCGGTTTGGCTGATTAGTGTATTCGCAGTACTTGTAGTGATCTTTAATGTGAAGCCGGTAAGGAGAACGCTGCTGTCGTCTCCAATCATGAAGACTCTTGATGCACTGAAAATTCTGCCTGCTATATCAGAGACTGAGCAGACAGCGATAGATGCCGGTACTGTTTGGGTGGAAGGTGAGCTTTTTTCCGGCAAACCCGATCTAAAAAGGCTCAGCAAAGAAGAGTATCCTGAATTAACCGAAACTGAGCGAGCGTTCATGGATGGCCCGGTGGAGAAACTCTGCGCGATGGTATCAGACTGGGAGTTATATCAGCGAAAGGATTTTTCGGAAGAGACATGGAAATATTTGAAAGAGAAACGCTTCCTGGGGCTCATTATTCCTGAAGAGTATGGTGGCTACGGTTTTTCCGCGAATGCACACAGTGCCATTGTTGCGAAACTTGCATCGCGCTGTGGGCCATTAGCAACTACGGTGATGGTGCCAAACTCTTTAGGGCCTGCAGAACTTTTGATGCACTATGGTACCGATGAGCAAAAAAATCACTATCTGCCCCGGCTGGCAACTGGTGAAGAGATGCCGTGTTTTGCATTAACTGAGCCGAATGCAGGCTCTGATGCAGGCGCAATGCAGAGCCACGGTGAAGTTTTTAAAGGAGAAGATGGTGCTCTCTACATCCGGTTGAACTGGGATAAGCGCTACATCACGCTGGCAGCCATTTCAACTGTGATTGGACTGGCATTTAAACTGTTTGACCCGAATAACCTTCTCGGGAAAGGAACAGATCTTGGAATTACATGTGCGTTGGTGCCAAGCGACACGAAAGGTGTTGAGCTTGGCAAACGTCATGACCCGCTGGGAGTGCCTTTCTATAACTGCCCAACCCGTGGAAAAGATGTGGTTGTTCCCGTTGATGCCATCATTGGCGGTAAGGAGGGTGCAGGCAACGGCTGGCGAATGTTGATGGAATCACTGGCAGTTGGCAGAGGAATTTCACTTCCGGCGCAGGCTATTGGCGGGGCAAGAACTGCAACCCGGGCCGTAGGAGCTTATGCAGCAATCAGAAAACAGTTCGGTATTAATATTGGTAAATTTGAGGGAATTGAAGAGCCAATGGCACGCATCGGCGGGTACACTTATCTGATGGATGCAGCGCGAGGATACATCTGTGCCGCACTTGATAAAGGTGCAAAACCGGCTGTTGTTACGGCTATTGCCAAGTACAACTTTACAGAGCTGGGCCGCGAAATCATTAACGATTCGATGGATATTGTTGGCGGTGCAGGTATCTCCAGGGGGCCGCGAAATATTTTTGCCCATGCTTACATTTCTACGCCCATTGCAATAACGGTTGAGGGCGCAAATATCCTCACCCGTACGCTTATGATCTTCGGGCAGGGTGCCATCAGAAGTCACCCATACGCACTGAAAGAGATTGAAGCGCTGATGAATAAAGATGTGAAGCAGTTTGATGATAACTTCTGGAGCCATGTTGGCCATGTGTCTCAAAATAAAATACGCGCATTTATGCTGAGCCTCACCCGTGGCCGATTAGCAACATCACCGGTAAAAGGCCCGGCTGCTAAGTATTACAGAAAACTGGCATGGGCTTCTGCTTCGTTTGCGTTTATGGCCGATGTAGCTCTTGGCTCGTATGGGGGCGGATTAAAAATGAAGGAGAAAATTGCCGGGCGCTATGCGGATATTCTCAGCTGGATGTTCCTCGCAACGGCAACACTCAGGCGATATGAAGCTGATGGCAAGCAAAAAGAAGATCGTGACTTCTTTGAGTGGGCCATGCAGCATGCGTTCTACAGAATTCAGACTGCCTTCGATGAGATCTATTCTGAAATCCGTGTGCCGGGATTCAGCTGGTTCTTCCGTGGGCCGGTTGCGGTATGGTCCCGATTAAACAGAATTGGCAAGAAACCATCTGATGATCTCGGGCAGAAAGTTGCGCAGGCCATGCAGATGCGCGGTGAGCAGCGAGACAGGCTTACGGCAGATATCTACCTGCCGCTAAGCCGAAGTGAAGCACTTGGTAAATACGAGTATGCCTTGAAGCAGATTGAAAGTTCATACCCGATCTACAAAAAACTGTACAAAGCCACCAAAGCGAAAGAGATCGCCAAAGCACATGTACTGAAGCAGCTTGAACCGGCACTTGCCAAAGGGATTATTACTCCGGGTGAAGCTGAGCAGGTGCAAAAAACCGAGGAGGCCAGGTTCGATGCAATTCTGGTGGATGAATTTACCCTTGAAGAGTACGAAAGCGGAACAACCGCCGCTCCGGAATCAAAAGGCTACGTTGATCCGGAGAAGGATACTGTGGTGCTTTGATTGTTGATATCAATTACCTTTGTTGTTCATAGACTTCGGAAGTCTAAATTTTTCAGTTTGTGCCTACGCGATAACAATCTGATTTATTAGAGAATACAAATCATTCTGATGCGTTAGAACAACCATATGATTTCCCAATCCCAACCCGCA
The DNA here is from genome assembly GCA_007134085.1 of Balneolaceae bacterium. Taxonomy (GTDB): domain Bacteria; phylum Bacteroidota; class Rhodothermia; order Balneolales; family Balneolaceae; genus Rhodohalobacter. The sequence continues at coordinate 4,487 of SLLL01000060.1, read as the reverse complement.
GGTCATTTAGACTGCGGGTTTTTTTATTGCTCAGTATAGCTTTTCTGCTTTCTCTGCGGATGTGAGAATCCCTTTGATCATTGCCGAACTGAAACCGCCATGCTCCATCTGGTTAAGGCCGGAGATTGTGCACCCTTTCGGCGTAGTAACCCTGTCAATCTCATATTCGGGGTGATTGTGCATGGCATTAAGAAGCGATGCTGCTCCTTTTGCGGTCTGAGCTGCCATAGCCAATGCCTCCTGCGAGTTGAAACCAATTTCAATACCTCCCTGCGAAGCAGCGCGTATCGCTCTTAGAAAGAAAGCAATGCCACAGGCACAGAGAGCTGTTGCTGAGGTCATCTGTTCTTCCCGGATTACCTGTGTTTCCCCAACGGTATCGAAAATGGCTTTTGTTATATCTATCGCAATTTTGCCGGTGGCATCAGCACAGATGCAGGTCATCGATTCCCGGATGGCAATGGCAGTGTTCGGCATGGCTCTGGCAATAGGCACGTTTGCCGGAACTTTTGCTGCTATATCAGCAATTTTTGCACCGGACACAACGGAGATAAGAATATGCTTTTCAGGCTTTATAGCTGATGAAATTTCATCAAGCAACCCATCCAGCTGGTGAGGTTCAACGCAAAGAACAATGATATCTGTATTGTTTACGGCTTCGAGATTGTTGGACGTTACCTTGAAGTTTTTTTCTTTGAAAGCATCCAGTTTTTCTGCGCGCCTTCTGGTAAGGTACATCTGTTCCGGCGAAAAGACTCCGGAGGCGTGTAATCCATTTGCGATGGAGCAGCCAAGGTTACCTGCACCCAGTATGGCTGCTTTTTTTGAGTTTAAATCCATGTTGTTTTGCCTCATGTTATGGTTCGTTTGCATCAACTAACTAAATACTTCAGGAATCAGCAAGGAGTAGTAGCTCAAAAAATGACTGAAAAGATGGAAGCGCTTTTAATCTGCTTATAAAGATAACATCAGAATTATCTTATAGTAAGCAGGTGATATGATGAAAATTTCTTATTTTTCCTGCTTATAAATTTTCCTGTAAAATAGTTTGTGGGAGCAGAAACAAGATTGAAGAGTAAGGGTTGGTGAACTTTTTGTGTTCAACAGCAACATCCTTACTGGCAATGAGAAGAACATGAGAATCTTAAAATTTGGCGGCAGCTCAGTTGGTACACCCGATGCATTAAGCCGCGTAATGGATATTATTGAAAGCAGAAAAGAGAGCAGCAGGCTTGTGGTTGTGGTTTCTGCATTTCGGGGAGTAACAGATCAGCTTATAGAGATGGCAACATTCGCCGCGATGGGGAGAGAGGATTTTCGCCCCACACTCATCGAAATTGAACAGCGCCATATCGAAACCATCAACACCCTAATCTCAGCGAAAAACAGGAGTGAGGTAATCACATCCTTCAAAATGATGCTCAACGAGCTCGAAGATGTGTTGCAGGGAGTTTTTCTGATTCGTGAACTCACCAAAAAAACACTGGATTTTGTAGTTGGTTTTGGTGAGCGGTTCTCAGCACGGATTTTATCAGCCGCTTTGGTTGACCGCGGGCTTCCTGCGCTGTTTACAGATACCAGGTCACTGATCAAGACAGACAGTAACTTCGGATCTGCCCGTGTACTTACCGCACAAACATTCCAAAACATCAGGGAATATCTTGATGAGCATGACACTTCTATAGTGATAGCCACCGGCTTTATCGCATCAACCAATGTCGGGGAGTCAACCACGCTTGGAAGGGGAGGTTCTGATTATACGGCGTCCCTGTTTGGAGCCGCAGCGCAGGCAGATGCCGTAGAAATCTGGACTGATGTTGATGGTTTGATGACGGCTGACCCCCGCAAAGTGAAGCACGCATTTTCTGTTGAGTATGCATCATACGAAGAGGCAATGGAGCTCTCTCATTTTGGTGCGAAGGTGATTTATCCGCCCACAATTCAGCCTGCACTTAAATCCGGAATTCCCCTCGTCATCAAAAACACCTTTAAGCCGGAACATCCCGGCACCTGGATAAAGAAAGAAGTGAAGGAGAAGAAGGGAATTATTCGGGGAATTTCATCCATCGAAAATACATCTCTTATTACCATAAAAGGGAGTGGGATGATTGGCGTATCGGGTGTGTCGGCGAGGCTTTTCGGTGCACTGGCGAAAGAGAATATCAACATCATTTTGATCACTCAGTCCTCATCAGAGCACACCATTACGCTGGCTGTTATGCCAAATGATGCTGATACCGCCAAGTGGATGATTGAGGAGGAGTTCAGCGAAGAGATTAAAGCAGATGTTATTGATGAGATTCGCATCGAAACCGATCTTTCTGTGATAGCCGTTGTGGGTGATAATATGCGCCAGATTCCCGGAATTGCGGGCAGGGTGTTTCAGTCACTCGGCAGAAACGGGATTAATATTGTTGCGATAGCTCAGGGTTCATCCGAAAGAAATATCAGTTTTGTGGTGAACCGAAGAAATGAGAAAAAAGCGATGAACACATTGCACGATGCTTTTTTCCTCTCGGGCGTGAAGACCATGAATTTGTTCCTGGTTGGTACCGGGCTTATCGGCAGCAAGTTGCTTGAGTTAATCAGTGAACAAAGCGCTGAGCTATATGAAAATTATCAGATAGACCTTAAGCTTAAGGGGTTAGCCAACACCCGGAAAATGGTTGTGAAGGATGAGTTTATTTCTCTCACAGAGTGGCGGGATGAACTCGAAAAGAGCAGCCTTGAAACCGATTTGGGTTCGTTTATCTCTGAAATGAAAGAGATGAACCTGCCGAATACGGTATTTATAGACTGTACGGCAAGCGGGGATATCAAAGAGTTTTACGAAGATATTTTAAAAGCGAGTATCTCTGTTGTTACGCCGAACAAAATGGCGAACACATCGAAGCAGGAGTTCTTTAACCTGCTGCATCAAACAGCCCAAAAACACAACAGCGGTTTCCGGTATGAGACCAACGTCGGTGCCGGGCTGCCAATTATTGGCACCATCAACGAAATGGTAACAACCGGCGATAATATCGAGCGCATTGAAGGGGTGCTTTCCGGTACGCTGAGCTATCTGTTTAATTCGTTTGATGGCTCCGTAAGCTTCAGCGAGCTGGTAAAACAGGCAAAAGAGATGGGTTTTACGGAACCCGACCCGAGGGAAGACCTAAACGGGCACGATGTGGGACGAAAACTGCTGATTCTTGCACGTGTAGCGGGATATACGCTGGAATTTGAAGATATTGAGATCGAAAATCTTGTTCCTGAAAATGCGCGGAAAGCTGAAAATATCGATGATTTTTTCACGAAGCTGAAGCAGTATGATGATGAGTTTGAGAAACTTGTTAGCAGTGCCGCAAATGCAGGTAAAAAACTGTGCTACATCGCAAGGTTTGAAAAGGGTAAAGCAGAGGTGAAATTGCAGCAGATTGATGGTTCACATCCCTTTTATAATCTCTCGGGAACCGACAACATACTCGCTCTCTACTCCTCGCACTATAATGAGAATCCGCTGGTTGTTAAAGGCCCCGGTGCCGGTGCTAGTGTTACTGCGGCAGGGATTATTGCTGATGTTCTGAGGGTAGCAAACACCAAAGCGTACAGCAATGCGGGCTGGTAACTTGAAAAATCTACACTATGCCATCAACTAAATCAGTACGGGTTTTTGCCCCTGCAACAGTAGCCAATGTGGCTTGTGGGTTTGATGTACTCGGTTTCGCAATCCACGGCCTGGGCGATTATGTTACGGCACGCTTCTCTGATGAAGAAGGGCTTGGGATTGAATCCATAACCGGAGATGGCGGAAGGCTGCCGAAGGAGACAGCAAAAAATACGGCCGGGCTTGCGGCTCAGGCGCTGTTAAAAAAAGCCGGCAAAGAGAATGAAGCGAACATTCAGTTGTCGATAGAGAAAAATATGCCGCTTGGAAGCGGGCTTGGGTCAAGTGCAGCTAGTTCTGCAGCGGCTGTTGTGGCCGTAAACGAACTAATTGGCAAGCCATTTTCTGCGGAGGAATTGCTCCCCTTTGCGGTTGAGGGTGAGATGGCGGCAAGCGGTTCGGCCCATGCTGATAATGTAGCTGCAGCACTTTTTGGCGGATTTATTTTAGTAAAAACCCACAACCCGCCCGACGTAATTTCGCTTCCAACACCTCCAAAACTTCACTGCACCATTATTCATCCATCCATAGAGATTCAAACCCGCAACAGCCGCATGATCCTCAAGAAAGATGTACTCCTTGAGAAAGCTGTTACACAATGGGCAAATCTTGGTGCACTTGTGGCCGGACTCTACACCGAAGATTATGATTTAATCGGGAGATCACTTCACGACGAAATTATTGAACCGGTTCGATCCATTCTGATACCCGGCTTTACTGAAATGAAACAGGCCGCACTCGATGCGGGCGCCTTGGGTTGCAGTATATCAGGCTCAGGCCCGTCGATTTTTGCACTCAGCACATCAAAAGCACAAGCGGAACGTGTTGGGAAGAGTAT
>SLLL01000130.1 GCA_007134085.1 Balneolaceae bacterium | reverse complement strand
TTGTAATACTTCCCGGTTTCGCCCCTATCAGGTTCAGAAGTGCCTTTATTCCCACCCGTGGCGACTCGTTGATCAGTTCGAGCCCGCGCCTCATCAAAACCCGGTTCTCATCAACAATGGGTACAATGTCTGATGCAATAGAAATGGCCACAAGATCAAGAAACTGATCAGGAATAGTTGCGGGCAGCCCGAGTTTTTGTATCGTACCCTGAACCAGTTTGAAGCCCACTCCTGCTCCGGATAGTCCATCGAACGGATAGTTGCAATCCGGGCGTTTGGGATCGAGAACAGCAACCGCATCGGGAATTATATCGCCAACGGTGTGGTGATCGCATATAATCAGATCAATCCCTTTCTCTTTGGCGTATTTGGCCTCATCAATGGCCGTGATTCCGCAATCAACAGAAACAATGAGATCAGCCCCTTTTTGGATGGAAAACTTAATACCATCGGGGTTAATGCCATAGCCTTCCTTAAACCGGTGAGGTATGTAGTACTCCACATCAAGGCCAAAACTTTTTAAGAATGTATAGAGTATGCTTACGGCCGTTGTGCCGTCAACATCGTAATCGCCATAAATTACTACCTTCTCCCGGTTACGAATTGCGGATGAAAGCCGGCAGGCTCCCTCCTCCATATCTTTCATCAAAAAGGGGTCGTAGAGATCTTTACTTTCCGGGCGAAAGAATGTTTTAGCCTGTTCGAATGTGGTTATGTTGCGAATTGCGAGAAGGTGCGCAATCTCCGCGGGTACATTCAACTGCTCTTGCAGCAACGGTATAGACTCCTCCCGCGATGGTTCGGCGAATGTCCATCGGTAAGCCATGATTTATGTTCTGTTTTGTTATCATTTAAGAGGAGCGGGAGTATCACCTCAGCCACACCAAAGCGTGCAATCTGTCATTTTTTAAGCCAGATGCTTTTATAACCATTTTTGTTCTTTGCTATTATACTAAAGTGAGCAGAAAATGTGTAATGTCAAACTTTTTAATCTTCTAAATTTTGTAAAGCAGTAGATGCCTCATTTGTTTAAATCAAACTAAATTTTAGATTTACTTCAACAAATCAACAGAACTATTAATTATGTCTATTCCACTGCAAAGTTTCATCCCTCCGTTGGTAATCTCTCTGCTTGCCTTTACCTTTTTTGGTTTGTTTGAGGATAAGCGCAGCAGTGATAACGTTCTTTTTTATCCTGCATATGCCTACTCTGCGGGTGATGACTGGGTAATACCCATGCGAATTTATGTTTATGAATACAGGCCTGGAGTACAAAGCCTGATTCGCAGAATGTTTACGAGACTGCGAGGCCTCGATGATGAACAGCAGCAGATTTTCAGTTCAAGAATCCGGGATTTTGTGGTGGATAGTGAGTCACGCGAAACCGTTCTCTTTTCGTTTGATGGTGACCCTGATGCAGAAGTTTTCGGCATTCCGAATGATGAAGGGGGGTATCTGCAAACAGGGCTGAACGGCTTTGTGGTAGGTGAAGTGCGAGTACCTAAGGAGAGAATGAAGCAAATTGTTGAAGCACAGAACCCCACCGATGGCTGGCTGACGATAAACGCTGTATCTGATGGGCATCCCGGAACCGGACGCATAAAACTGATTGAGCCGGAGGGACTCTCCGTAATTTCTGACGTGGATGATACCGTAAAAGTAACTGAACTGCCTGCCGGATATGAGATTGTATTCAGAAATACATTTTATAAAGAGTACGTTGCTGCACCTGATATGGCCGAATTTTACCACAGCCTGGGAGATGAAACAGCCTTTCATTATGTATCCGGATCTCCCTGGCAGTTATTCAGGCCGCTTTCCCAGTTTCTTTTTGGCGATGAAGCCGGTTTCCCTGAAGGCACCTTCCATATGAAAAGTGTTACCAAAAACTTTTTGAGCCTTAATACCTGGCGCGACCTTCGTGAGTTGTTAATGAATGAGGATGTAACTTTTGATCAAAAGATCATCCAGATTTCACAAATTTTTGAGCACTTTCCGCAGCGGCAGTTTATTCTGATTGGAGACTCCGGCGAGGCAGACCCCGAAGTGTTCAGCACTATAAGAGAGATGTTTCCTGAGCAGGTAAAAGAGATCTACATTCGCGATGTAGTGAATGCACACGAACTTGCACCCGAGCGGCTTGAAGGGATGAACATTATCCCCGCGCTCACCATAGAGAACGGAGTTTCTCAGTTTGACATCTGACATAATCAGTATGGAAGTAGTGCGGACGTCCCCGATTCAAAATTAAACATGGTATTTCTTTTGCCGATCACTTATTTCTTCTCTTAACCTTTCTCCGAACTGGTTCAGCTTTCTATACTTTTTCAAGACATACCATGTTGGTAGATGCCTAACAGAAGTTCGGCAGTATTTCAACTTTCACACAAAAACATCCGATATACGGGCGGGCCATCAGGGTCGGGGCGCAGGCTCTGCACATTGCTGTTGCCATTTGTGCCTGAAAATTCCATTTCCAGCTCAGGAGCACTCCAGCGAACCGGGTTCACACTACCATTGGGTGTTGCTGTTATGGTGAGGAAAACTTCAGCCGGAAGGCCACTTACAGGGCCGGTGCTTAACCGTATCATTCCGTTGGCTGTATCAATTTGCATGTCAAGTGTGGCACCTCCGGTAATGGCTCCGTTTATAGAGAGGGATGAAACCTCAATACCCTCGGGAATGGGAAGCAGTATGCGGGTATCCTCACGCGGGCCAAAACTTTCGGAAGGCTGTAGTGTTGAAATGTACCCTACCGCTTCAATCTGAACGGAATTTCCGGTTCTTGCTGGGTTTGCCTGTACCTCAAAATCAAGCCGGATACCACTCTGCATATTTGTAATGCCGGTTACGTAATCCAGCGTAGTGTGCTCAATGATGCCCGTGCAGGGTGGGTTATCTGCTACCCGAAGTGTAGTGCGTGCCCTCGTAGTTAAATCGCGTGACTTTTGGCTGAAATCCTTCGGATCGGCCCAGCTGGCAACCGATTGCCACTCGGCCTCAAAATCTCTGTTTGCAGACGGAGCATTCACTGTTCGTGCAACTGTATAAAATCGGGAAAGTACATCCAGTTCTGTTGTGTTACCGTTTAAGATTGTGCCAAGATCGCTATCTGTAAGGGTATGATTATTCAAAGCAGGAGCAGTGCCCTCGTTCGACCTGCTTGAGTGATGCAGCGTAAAGCACTGGGTAACCGGTGTGCCGGGTGCTACGGTCATCAGGCGGTAGCCGCTGATTAATTTTGGCGGGAAAAACATGCCTACACCTTCACTGCATTGACTGGGGCTTTCGGTAAAAAGCCGATGCAGCGTAGCATGCGGTGCAACCAAAACCCGGAATCCTGTTCGCCTTACTCCCGTTGCACTCCCGGCAGAAACCGCATAGTCTACAATACTCACAGTATGATCGTCAACTGAAACATGGCCATTTCTGTTGCTGAAAACAGCCGTTTCTCCAGGCCTTACCGGCTTTGATTCATCCACTACAAGCCCAAATGTTGTATCGGTAATTCTATGCCTTTCCAGCGTGCTGTTCCCCGAATTTTCAACCCTGTAACAGAGCAAAATTTCATCTCCGGGTTCAGCATCAAACTGTGATGAACCGTCATCAGGGCAGGTTGCATCAGTTGTAGCAAAAGCAGTAATAGTAAATTCTGATGCCGGTAATTCAGGGCCGTCATCACCGTTTTCAACGCTTGAATTACTGCCGCATGATATCATTATAAGCACAGCAACAGCTGTAATCACTGCCTGTTTCAACATTGCCAACTTTATAGATTGAACCATTTTCTCCGCTACTAATAATTATATTTCTTTTTTGACTTTCCCTTTAATCCGGAAAATATGCTCTGGTTGAAGAGCCGTAATGCGTACTTATATTCTCATCATCTGTAGAAACCTTCTGTGGCTGAATTGGCCAGTTTGATGTAAGTGCTTTGTTATTTCCATGCACAAAAGAGCGGCCTGTATTGTTTGGAATTACCTGGCTCGCCCCATCATTATCTAACATCAGCAGAGCTGTATGGGGTGATGAAATCCCATCCTGTTCAAGAATACCTGAAAAAACATATAGAGTTTTTATTGTACTCTCACCGGCTCGCCTTTCTAAAAATCCAAACACCGTAAATTGGTTTTCATTACCTATTACAAACGAATCGGGGCCATGCGAAGGTGATTCTCCTATACTATGATGAACTGTATCGAATTGAACCCTATACGCTCTTCTGTCTTGTTTCGATAATCGAATATGAAGGTCGGCATAGCGTTGGCCCGGGTTTACTCTGCCAGCATCTACTGGTACATTGGTACGATGCAGCAAATAAGGCGACATTAAGTATACTCCTTCTACATTTGGTGGATTATCCCCTCTGTGTATCGGTGTTTCTAAAACGTTCTCAATTATGTCCAGAAGCTCTGGCTCAATTAAATCATAGATCTCTATGAGAATTCCATCTTCAAACAATGAATTGTCTTTCGATGATTTGCAGCTTGCTATCACGATTAGAAGCACGAGAAGCAGGCTTAGTTGAATCCGGTTAAATGTTATCATGGGTTTGATCTTTAAAAATGACTGGTGTTACGATGTGTACTTGAGAGTGCAACTTTTCCTACTCTTTCGGCTCAGAAGCCGCTTGTGCTATTCAATCAAAAATGATTTTCCGTATAGCGTGATTGAAATAATCCGTTACTATCAAATTACCATCAGGGTCAATTGCGATGCCTTGAGGGTATAAGAATGATGCCGAAGCAGAATCACCATCACTGTAGCCATCTTCGCCTGAGCCTGCTACAGTTTGCAAAATCCCTTGATTGGTTATTCTTCTGATTAAATGATTCTCTGTATCCGTTAGATACACATTTTCTGCTGAGTCAACAGCAAGTGCAACGGGAGAATAAAACGTTGCAGAAGCTGCGGGGCCGTCCCGCCTGCCCATCTCTCCCGTTCCTGCATAAACAGAAACGTTGCCGTTTGGATCAATTAGCCGAATCATGTTATTGTTAGAATCGGCCACGTAGATATTTCCCTGGCTACCTACAGCTATACCGGTGGGGTAGTTGAACTGCGCCGATGTACCTGCCCCGTTAGCAAACCCTGCGGTTCCATCACCTGCAAGAGTAGATACCTGGCCATCCGGAGTAATTTTTCTGATGAGATTGTTGCCTGCATCAGCTACTAAAATATTACCCGAAGCATCCATAGCCAATCCAAAAGGGATGTAAAACCCTGCTTCAAGTGCCGGCCCATTGTTTGTACCGCGGCTGCCGGTACCGGCTACAGTTGTCAGCTCACCAGATCCGGATAGCCTTAAAATCCTGTGATTAGCCTCATCGGAGAAAATGATATCCCCGTTATGATCTGTAATTACGGCGAATGGCCTGCGAAATCTGGGTTGAGATCTGTCACCTCGAATTAATGTGGTTACCTCCCCTGAAGGTGACAACGCCCTAACCGCTTCATTAAATGAATCTGATATTAGGATAGTGCCATCGCCCGCTACAAAAATACCCATGGGCATGTTAAACTGTGCATTTGCAGCCATGCCATCCGTAAAACCGGATTCTCCCATACCGGCAAGTGTTATCACGGTAGCCGGTATTATATCTGTACTGTCTTTGCTGCTACTTGTACTGTTGCTGCATGCCTGAAGTGTGATGAGTGCAATAATAAGAAGAGCGTAAAGCTGTACCTGTTTTTTCATGTTGCCAAGGATTTATGATAAAAGTTCAATTCAATCCTGTATGCAACTTTTCAGACGCAATCGGCTCATTCTAAACGTAGCTCAGGCCTAAACATGGCATTTATTGCCAACGGGGCTTAATCAAAGCATTTATAACTACGCCGGTAACTTGTAGGATTATGCAGGACGGAGACGTCCGCATTACGGGGCATACTACGACAGTTGCGGCTCATCCGGTGGGGGCAGAGGCCCCTGGTGGGTAGATGATGCAATGTCTATCTCAGTAATTTGTGGTGTCTGCCACTCGGGTTTGTTGGTTTGATCTTGTTCCATTTTTCAAGGCTCAGGGTTCAGGGGGCAGGGTTCAAGGTGCACCTTGCACCCTGAACCTTGTACCCCGTCACTTAATTAATGTTAATTGTCTACTCAGTACTCTTCCACCTGCCTGCAGCCTGTACATGTACACACCGCTCGAAAGGTTCATCGCGTTAAAACTCACATGATGCGTGCCTGCACTCACCTGCTCGTTCACAAGCTCAGCTACGTGGCGGCCGGTCATGTCAAATACATCCAGGCGAACGTGCACCTGCTGTGGCAGCTCGTACGTAATGATGGTTGCCGGATTGAACGGGTTCGGGTAGTTCTGCCGCAGTACGATCTCCGCAGGAAGTTCACTACTTCCGTCTTTCAGCTCATCGAAGGTTATAATTAGTTCGAAGCGTGGTGCCTGAGCATTTGCTGTAGCATTAGAAGCGGACATCCACGGACACACCCCTGCATCGCCGCAAGCGTCGTTGCTTCCCCTCTCAAGAGGGGAGTTGGTATCCTTGGCAACCATCGATTCTTCCATTTCGAAGCGGTAGGTTTGCCCATCGCGCAGTTGGGTGGTTGTGCCGGTGTGATGGTCGCGCAGGTAGACGTTCGCGCCGGCAAATCCATCAGCAGGCAGGCTCCATGATAGGGTGTAGCTGCCTTGCTCGGTGGTTTCGATGCCCAGCGGAATGGTTACCTCACCCTGGCCCAGCGTCGGCAGGCTTCGAAGGGCATACTTTCGGTTTTCATCATCCATCGCAAAGAACGACAGATACCGCTTCGCCATCCCGGCTGGGCTCAGTTTGATCGCATCCATTGCATCCAAGCCTTCGGTACCTGCATCAGTAAACAGAATGTTCACCGTATTTGAGTAGTTGCGCTCATCGTGGCTCATTACAAGAGTGATTGGCTCATGCCTCGCCTCACTATTTTTTCCAGCCCGCATTCGTACGTAATCGAATTCCGTAATCGCCAGAGATGGATTCTCATCCGTGGTGCGCACCCAAAAGCCTACAAAAGGTGGTACATATCCGTCAAAATAGATCTCTGGTGATCCACTAACATCTTTCATCGATTGTGGGCCGACTTGTTTCGTTACGGCCAGATCACACGACAAGTTAATATACCCTCCATGCCCATCGTTTTCCCATGGCGCCCAGATATCGATCGAAGTGGCCATATTGGCGCCATTAAACAACATGTTGCAAATGTTGATCGACACTGGATGAGGGTTCCCGATCAGGAAGTGGCTGTTTCCATCCTGCCCCTGATCCGGGTCGTACCACAACAGATCATCGTAGGTAAAGCTGCCATCCAACGGAGCCCACGGGCCACCGGAGACGAGCAGATCCTCAGCCGGGATATCACCCTCAAATACATACACAAGCAGGCCAGTTCCCTGCACCAATACCTGATCGCTACCGGTTACCGCAACCCATTCGTAGGCGCTCTGGCCCAGCGTGTATACTGATGTGGTGGAAGCTCCGGGGTTGTTCGAGCCCGGGAAGCCTTGCGTATGGATGTTGCCAAGCAGCTCGCCCACGGTCTGGTTCACTCCCGGCGAGGAGAACAGGAACCAGCCCTGCGGGAAATCGTACGGAAACTGTTTCGCCGCAAGATCTATCGGCAGGGTTCGTAGTTCTTCAGAATTGTCGTAGTCAAACCGGTCAAAATCATAGTAGCTTGTCGAACCGTGAATATCTGTTACAAGATATACCAGCTTGCCGGCTTCTACATCACTTTTTTCTATTCTATCACTTACTTCTACTTCGCTTCCATCAAGTAAAAGCCTTCCAAAATACGGCAGCTGTTGTATTGTAACGTTTTCTGCACTTCCAAACAGCAGATGATCTGTGGTAACCGGGATTTCATCGTTTGCAGTTACAAACAGACGGGAATACTCTTCGGCTATCATCTCCTTGCCATAGATCAACCATATGGCATCATCCCTGTCGTCCTGCCAGGCGAGGAAGGGGTAACCGTCGTTTAACTCAGTGTCTGTTATGGCGATGTCCCAATTATTAAAAAATGTAGTGATTTGCTTCATTTCTGCGGTGGTTTTGGGATCAGCAGCCCCAACGGCGTCCGTTTCCTGATTGGACGCATCGCTATCGAAGAAGTTGGCGGTATATACCGTAGTTCCGCTTTCTCCTCCCACAAAGCCCTTATCTGTTGGATCATCTGCACCTTCATAAAAAACGCTGCCAATACTGTAGCAATATTCGATTGTGTCTCCATTCAATCCAATAAAGCTGCCCAAAGACGTTTCCGATCCACTTGTGCGTGTTAC
>SLLL01000182.1 GCA_007134085.1 Balneolaceae bacterium | reverse complement strand
TTAATGCAGGGTGTGGGTATCATCAGCACATTTATCATCCCGGCCTGGTGTGCAAAACGAAACAGCCAGGTATTCCCAATTTTCCTGCTTGTGATTTTTGAGCTGATTAGCCTTGCCGGCCTTATGATTCCCACAGTTGCCTACACAGGCTTGTGGGTGTCGATCATGGGTTTTTGCCTTGGCGGAAGTTTTGGCCTGGCGCTTCTGGTGATAATCCTTCGCACCCGCACAACCGACAGTGCAAATGAACTGTCGGGAATGTCGCAATCTGTGGGGTACACATTTGCCGCGACCGGCCCGGTTCTGTTCGGCGCACTTTATGATCTGGCCAATGCATGGCTTTATCCTATTTTGCTTCTGGTTGTTATCGCTCTTTTGAAGATGCTTTCGGGGTGGTACGTTGGGAAGGATGTATATGTGGATTGATGTGAAGAATAGAATTTGACCACTTTAAATCTTTGTTCGAGATCTGAATCAAACCATCCTTAATGAGCCTATATTAAATTTAATTCTACAGGAATTCTTGTGGGCAAGTTGATTTGAAACGAAAGATAGTTTCTTCTTAAATGGCTGTGCGGTATCAATAAATGAACATTAAACGCCGTATTTAAAAATGCTCTATTGCCACGGCAACTCGGAATATTCAGCGTTTTCCGTGGTTCCGTGGCAATTTTTTTCAACCTCTCCGTGGCAATTTTTTTCAACCTCTCTATATTGGGGGCTTTTACAATCAGGCTTATTCAATTCAAGTCTAACTCCACGGATCCGTTGCCTCAACAATCCACCCTTCAAGTGGGTTAGCAGGATGGGCGCTGCTGTTGAGATAATGTTCCGCCTTTTGAACCAGCCCAAGTTTTACAGGCCTGTTTTTCATTGTTGTGGATAGCTGATCAATCTCATCCTGTTTAAAGACAGACTGCATCAGCGACTCCTCTTCCCAAATGTGTATTCCCTCCGCCTTCCCGGCAGGCCCATGCTCCTGAAATACGGAGAAGATCCACGATTGTTTTCCATTTGAACTACCACGCCGTAAAATCAACATCACCGCTTTCGAGCTGAAATCTTTGTACGCTTCAATCACCTCAGCCACACTGCCCCATGCTGTGTTAGCGAGCAGCAGAATTCTGTCGGGCAAAATGCAGTATTCGTATATTCGCAGGCCGCGTTTATCGCAGCACCACTGCAAACCGCTGATAATTTTCGCCATCACCTGCGGATTCAGGAAGAGGCTCACACCACCCGCCACCCGCAGTTCTGCATAAATCAGCTCTTTCTGTTTTCTTGTTTTCCTCGGGCTCATAAAATCTCCATTTCTTAAAAATTATCTCTTTTATGGTATGAGCAGAAAAACGGCAATTCCTTACAATAGAAAATCACATTGCTTTTATTTGCCTGCCGATTTGGGTATTATTACCCGAAATAAAAACTGACTGAAAAACTGATTTATCCATGAAAATACACGAATATCAAGCGAAGGAGCTGTTTAAAAATTACGGTATTGCCGTACCCGACGGCGTTGCCACCTCATCTGTTGACGAAGCAGTGAAAGCTGCTGAAGAGATGAAAGCCAACGGCACATCACTTTTTGTTGTAAAAGCACAAATTCACGCCGGCGGACGCGGTAAAGGGCGTACAAAGAAGAACAATGCAAAAGGCGTTATTCTCTGTAAAACGATTGATGAAGTTCGCGAAGCGGCTGAGTCACTCCTTGGCGATACGCTCGTTACCATCCAGACCGGTGACGAAGGCCAGGAAATCAAAACCATCTATGTAACCGATGGTGTGGATATTGAAAAAGAGTTCTATCTGGGAATTCTGCTCGATCGTGCCGTGAGCAAGAATGTAATTATGGTATCTACCGAAGGTGGTGTTGAGATTGAAAAAGTAGCCGAAGAAACTCCTGAGAAAATTGTGAAGGAGTGGGTGGAACCAGGAATGGATCTTCAGCCAAATCAGGCCCGCCGCCTTGCATTTGCACTCGGCTTTGAAGGCGATGCTTTTAAAAAGGCAGTTAAATTCATCATCTCCCTCTACAACTTCTACGTTGAGAAAGATGCGGATATGGTTGAGATCAATCCGCTTGTACTTACCCCCGGTGGTGATGTGCTTGCACTCGATGCGAAAGTGACATTCGACGGAAACGCCATGTATCGCCACAAAGATATTGCCGAACTGCGTGATACCGCTGAAGAGAACCCGATTGAACTGGAAGCCTCCAAGTTCGACCTGAACTACATCAAGCTCGATGGAAACGTAGGCTGCATGGTGAACGGCGCCGGACTGGCGATGGCAACCATGGATATCATTAAACTCTCCGGCGGTGAGCCTGCTAACTTCCTCGACGTGGGTGGTGGCGCAAACGTAGAGACCGTGAAAAACGGCTTCCGCATTATCCTTGAAGATGAAAGCGTAAAAGCGATCCTCATCAACATTTTTGGTGGAATTGTTCGCTGCGACCGTGTTGCAAACGGCGTTATTGAAGCGATTAAAGATCCCGAAATTGCCAAAAAAGTGGAAGGTGTGCCGATTATTGTCCGCCTGCAGGGTACCAATGCCGAAGAGGCGAAGGAGATTATCGACAACAGCGATCTGAATGTGATCTCTGCCGTGCTCCTGAAAGAAGCCGCCGAAGCTGTTTCTAAGGTGCTTGCCGCGTAAGTTTTTTAAAAAAACTGACACATTAAACCCCACCAGTAAGGGCAATTCATGAATTGCCCTTACTGGTGGGGTTTTTTGTTGTACTAACAATTCAATCATTTCATAGAAGCATTTTGTGTGGACATTGGTTAAATAAAAATGGTATATTTGCAATTCGCGAATTGCGAATTGCGAATTGAAAACCTAAGAGACAATTCTATGAAAAAACACAATGGAATGCGCCCGCATGATGTGGTTATTCTGCTTAAAATTGCAGCTAAATCCGGCGAAGACTGGTATATGAAAGATCTCTCAGTGGAGTTGGGTATTAGTGCCAGTGAGGTGAGTGAATCTCTAAACCGCAGTGCCTATGCCGGGCTCATCGCTCAAAACAAGAAGGTGCTCATGAAAAAGGCTCTGTTAGATTTTTTGGAGTATGGATTAAAATATGTGTACCCCGTTAAGCCCGGTGCTGTTTTGCGTGGCATGCCAACCGCTCATAGTGCACCACCACTCTCCAATCAAATTGTAAGCGATGAAATGTACGTTTGGCCCCATGCCAAGGGAACTGAACGCGGGCAGTCTATTGAACCACTTCATAGCTCTGTACCCGAAGCCTGCAAAAAGGATGGCCACCTCTACCATCTGTTGGCTCTTGTGGATGCCCTGAGAATTGGCAGAGTTCGTGAACAAGAGATTGCCGGCAAATTACTTAGGCAAATGATTGATCAGGGTTGAGTATTCGTAAACAACATATCGAACAGATTTCAAAAGTTGCAAATGCGCTTGGCGACTTGAACAAACAGGTGGTGTATGTTGGCGGAGCAGTGGTTGGTTTATATGCAACAGATCCCGCAGCTCCGGATGTGCGCCCAACTGATGACGTGGATATTATTCTTGAAATTACATCGACGGGTAAACTCGAAGCATTGCGGGAAGATCTCAACCAAAAAGGGTTTACTCAATCTGCAGATGATAACGTCATGTGCAGGTTCCGTTATGAAGGCATTAAAGTAGATGTTATGGCTACGCAAGAAGTGGGCTGGGCTCCTGCCAACCCCTGGTTTGCCCCGGGATTTCATCATCTTGAAACAAGAACTGTACAAAATTTTGAATTACAAGTTCTTTCGCTACCCTATTTTCTGGCTTCCAAACTGACAGCCTTTCGTTCAAGGGGTAATGACCCCCGAACCAGCCATGATCTTGAAGATGTGGTGTATCTGTTAGACAATACGCATGACTTAACCGAGCAACTATTGTTGGCCCCACCTGATGTGAAAGAGTTTTTACACAGTGAATTCAGAGACATGCTAAAAGATGTTGCTATACGAGAAGCAATCATCGCGAACCTGGAATACAGCTCACAAACTGAACGCTTTGCGATGATTGAAGAGAAATTACAAGGATTCATCAATGCTGAGTGAATAAGAAGTTCTTATCCTGATCCAACTACGACTACTCATTTGAAATTTGGAAGATTTGTGGAAAACAACTTCTCTTTGATGATCACACCACAGGTTATCCACCAGTAAGGGCAATTCATGAATTGCCCTTACAGGTAGTAAAATTTCTCCCTTCATCTGCATCAAACCTTAATTCTCTCCGTATTGTAACGTATATGACACATCCAACACATGGAGAGGTTTTATGGTTACTCCCGCCTTTTTGCTCATTTTCTTGTTAGCATTAACACCAGCTCAAAACTCATTAGAAGAGGCTAAAATCACAACGTCCGACGGCGTGGAACTGCACGTTTCCATTCGCGGAAATGGTATACCTGTGCTCTATCTGCACGGCGGGCCGAGCAGCGGAAGCTATTGGATGGAAGTCTTTATGGGCGATCTGCTGGAACAGCATTTTCGCATGATCTACCTCGATCAGCGCGGAGTTGGAAGGTCGGGCAGCCCGGAAAATGATGATTTTTCTCTGGATCGATTTATCATGGATTTTGAGGAGGTACGGGAAGCACTCAATATCGATGACTGGCTAACCATGGGCCATTCATTCGGGGGAATTCTCCAAACAGCCTATGCAAATCGCCATCCTGATTCTGTTATGGGCATGATGATCATCAACGGTTCCTTAGACATGACAGCTTCATTTCATACCAGCTGGTGCCCCAAAGCATCAACATTGCTGGAGATACCTGAACCGTTTCCTTGCCTTGATGAATCAGAGCCCCTTTTCGATCGCTGGGGTTCACTAATCAAACAGCTGAATGAACGGGATCTGATGTGGAAAATGGGATATACCTACCGAGAAAGCCTCGATAAAATGAACCTCACCTACCGGGATATCGAAAACTGGAATCCCGATTTTAGTAATAAATTTGGCCAGTACGAGGAATATATCAGCAATTTCAGGCCAATCTCTTCTAAACTAACCATGCCTGTGCTCTTCTATTACGGCACCAGCGATTGGATGATCGGCCCGGAACACTACCAAACCATACATTTCCCAAACATGCTGCTCTGGCCGGCCGATACAGCCCATATGCCATTTATCGAGAATCAGGACGATTTGATGAATGCAATCGGGGGCTTTCTGGAAGAGTTTGGGTTTGAGTGAGGGTTCTAATCAAACCCTGTATTTAAACATAATTCCCCCACCCCAAAGAAATGATTCCCACCCGTTATTGTTTTATCTTTGGTAGTTATGGTTAAAATGAGAAGTTTCAGCACTGCGCATGTCACAATTTAAACTGCACTCCCCGTGGGAGCCCGCCGGCGATCAGCCCAACGCTATCCGTGAACTAACGGAGGGAATCAGGCAGAACGATAAATTCCAGACCCTGCTCGGCATAACCGGTTCAGGTAAAACCCGAACGGTGGCCGGTGTGATAGAAAACGTGCAGAAACCCACCCTGGTGATGAGCCATAACAAAACACTGGCCGCACAGCTCTATCGCGAGCTTAGTGACTTTTTCCCCGAAAACCGGGTGGAATTTTTTATCTCTTATTACGACTACTACCAGCCCGAAGCGTACATCTCCGCTCAGGATAAGTACATCGAAAAAGACCTCTCCATCAATGAAGAGATCCAGCGGTTGCGGCTCAGGGCTACCAGCTCGCTGCTCTCCGGGCGGCGCGATGTAATTATTGTATCATCGGTCAGCTGTATTTACGGTATTGGTTCGCCTTCGGAGTATGAGCAGCTCATCATTCAGCTTAAAATTGAGCAGGAAATTCCTCGAAACACCTTGCTTTACGATCTTGTGGACCTGCACTACAACCGGAACGACCTCGATTTTAAACGGGGCACCTTTCGTGTTAGGGGCGATGTGGTGGATGTGTACCCGGCCTACTCGGAAGAGGGGCTGCGAATCTCTTTCTGGGGAGATGAAATTGAAAAACTCGAGATTTTTGATGTGGACACCGGAAACATTATCGACGAAGTGGATGAATTCCGTATCTACCCTGCATCACACTATGTAACCACGAAAGGGCGGCTGGATCAATCCATCGAACAGATTCGTGATGAGATGTACTGGCGTGTGGAGGTGCTGAAAAACGAGGCAAAATTCCTTGAAGCCAAACGGCTGGAACAGCGCACACTTTTTGATATTGAAATGATGCAGGAAATTGGCTATTGCTCCGGGATTGAAAACTACTCCCGCTATTTGAGTGCACGTAAACCCGGCGAGCGCCCCTACTGCCTGATGGACTACTTCCCCGAAGATTACCTGTTGGTTGTGGATGAGAGCCATCAAACCGTACCACAGATCGGGGCAATGTATGGCGGCGACCGATCCAGAAAAATTGAACTTGTTGAGCACGGTTTTCGCCTGCCCTCTGCGATGGACAACCGCCCACTCACTTTCGAGGAGTGGGAAACTATGTTTAACCAGGTAATTTTTGTAAGCGCCACGCCGAGTGATTATGAACTGGAAAAATCTGCCGGGGTTTATGTGGAGCAGATCATACGCCCAACCGGTTTAATGGAGCCGGAAATTGAGGTGCGTCCACTCGATACACAGGTAGATGACCTGCTCGAGGAGATCCGTATTCGCGCAGCTAAAAATGAACGCGTGCTCTGTATCACCCTTACAAAGCGGCTAAGTGAAGAGCTGAGCGAATACCTGAAAAACCTGGGGATCAGCGCGGCATATATGCACAGCGAACTTGATGCAATGCAACGGGTTGAGGTTCTTTACAAATTTCGTCGCGGCGACTTTAATGTGCTTGTGGGTATTAACCTGCTTCGGGAGGGGATTGACATCCCTGAACTCAGCCTTGTTGCCATTCTGGATGCTGATAAAGAGGGCTTTTTACGATCGGAAACGTCGCTGTTTCAGATTGTTGGCCGTGCAGCCCGAAATGTTGAGGGGAAGGCAATACTTTATGCTGATAAAATTACAAACAGCATGAAAAAAGTACTTGATGAAACGGACAGACGCCGTACATTACAAATGGAGTACAACAAAAAACACGGTATTACTCCGAAAACCATCGAAAAAGAGTTAAAGCCACTGGTAGATCCTTCGCTGATCTCCACTCAGGATTTTACTCTTGATACAGGCAAAAAAGACGAAAGTGATTATCTCGAAGTGGTGAAAGTTGCAGATGAAGGAATTCAGTATCAGGCTAATCCTGCCATGGAAGAAGTTACATTCGATAGTAAAGATAAATTTCTTGATTATCTGCGCGATACAATGGTGAATGCAGCCAAAAATATGGAGTTTGAAGAAGCTGCGAGAATTAGGGATCAAATTGCTAAATTAGAAAAAGAACTTTGAACGAGCATTACTGATGAGTAAAATTGATTTTTTAAAGACATTTATAAAAGATAAAGATGTGGCTTCGGTCACCCCCACCTCGCAGCACTGCGTAAAAAAAGTGTGCACCAATATAGATTTTAGCAAAGATATAGTGCTGGTTGAGTATGGCCCGGGTGATGGTGTCTTTTCAAGATATCTTCTTGATAAGATGACTCCCGGTTCAAAGCTAATTCTTGTTGAACTCAACGAAGATTTCTACACCCATCTCAGAGAAACTATTGTTGACCCACGGGTTGAGATCTTCAACATCCGCGCCGGCGATGTACAAACCGTTCTCGAGCCTTCTCTTATCGGAAATGTGGATTATGTCCTTTCCGGAATCCCTTTTTCATTTCTCAATAAAGAGCGAAAAAAAGTGGTTCTCGAGGCAACCAAATCGATCCTCAAAGAGGGTGGGCTCTTTTTGGCCTATCAAACCAGCGGACACCTCAAGAAGCCGGTGATGGAAGTTTTCGGCAACTTTGAAACGGATTTCATCCCGCTTAACCTGCCACCCTATTTTGTGTACAAAGTGTACAAAAATGCTGTTTAGTCAGCGTTTTTGAGCAATTTCTAAATCTGCCCAAATAACTTTTATCGCTCAAAATGAACTCAGAAAGGAACAAAAAAATAATTCCGCCTGAAGTTCTGCTCAATGGATACCGCCAGGGTATTTTCCCAATGAGTGAGTCGCGGAATGATGATAGGGTTGGCTGGTACTCCGCAAAAAAGCGTGGAATTATCCCGATGGATAATTTCAGGGCCTCGTCGAATGTGAGGCGCATGGTTCGGAATCAGAAATATCATTTAATGGTAAACAGGAATTTCCGAAGCGTGGTGGAAGCATGTGCTGACAGGAAATCTACATGGATTTCTGACCTGATTATCGACTCGTTTGAAGTGCTTCATCTTGCAGGCTATGCCCACTCCGTGGAGATGGTTGATGATGAGATGAAGCTTGTTGGCGGCCTTTACGGTGTTACAGTAGGAGCGGCTTTTTTTGGGGAGTCGATGTTTAAAACCGCACCCGAAGCGGATAAAGTTGCCCTTTGCCATTGCCACGCCATTCTCGAAGCAAACGGCTTCACCCTCTGGGACACCCAGTTCTATACCGAACATCTGGCTCAGTTTGGCTGCATTGAAATCAGCCGCGATGAGTATGCAATACGTCTCGCCGATGCGCTCAGCAGAGAGGCCACATTTTTGTTTTTGTAGGCCTATAGAAATAAGGCCTATAACAACCTTCAATCGTGCTTGCACATTGAAGCGTTGTGGGTTAGCAACACCAGATATGGTATTTCTTATCAACAGAAAAGATTATATACAACCGGCATCAACCTAATAAGTCAGAATTTCGGATTATACTGAAAAATACCATATCTCAAAGATAACGGCTATAAACAGCCACGATCTGAGGGCCTTCGGACGCTCGCCCCGCAGGGATGCCTTTGGCAAATGTGGTTCTAATTTTTTAATCCTCAAATCGGGCAACCGTTCGCATCAACAGGTGTTCCGGGGGGCGTGTTCGGGCAGAGGTCGCGGCTATCGGGTACGCCATCGCCGTCAGAATCAAGTTCGCCCCTGTCATTAAAAATCATCTGGAAAGCGATGGGCAGATAGGTATCCATAATTTCCGTTTCAAACTGAACTGTAGGTGATGCTGAAACTGCAATCGATACTGAGGAAAATCCTACATCAAACCCCTGCAGGCTGGTGACATTCACCACAACCACAGCAGTAAATTCACCAACACGAATCATCAGGTTAGTAAAATCCCGAACAAGCCCGGGTGCCAGTTCCCCCGCGGGGCCAACTCCCTGGCTCACACAAATCACTTGCATGTTGTTGATGTTTGTACCCAAAAAATTCATGAGCTGGCTCAATTCAAAATCCATAATCGGGCCTGATTGTACTGTTTGGCCGGGAAAGCTGAATTGTGTCATTCGCCAGATAGACTGGTTATCATTTCGGATTACATTCACGCCTGTTGCTCCCTGTGTCATATCAGCAAACGCCTGATAACCAGAGGGGAAAATAAATCCAAGTAGCGGAAATGCTGGATGCACAAAGCTGCCGCCGACTACCTTAATGGTGGGAACACCACCGGGAATATCGCCACGGGGAAAACCGTTAGACAGATCCCAGTACATCCCCTCAATGCCGCTCACATTTCCACAGGTATTGGCAACCACCCCTTCGAGTGGGTTGCCGGGATTATTGTTGCAACTGGCGAGGAAGAGTATGAGTGTAAGTAAAGATGCAAGAGCTAAAAGTCGATTTGTAAGTGAGCCATTCATAGTTGTTACAAGATTTAATTCGAGAAAGTAAACGCGATCATTTCTCAGTAATGCATTAAATCTTGCAGGATGGGCTCAAACCATGAGAATAAATTTTATTGATTTGGCAACAAAACTAAACAACCTTCAATCGTGCTTGCACATTGAAGCGTTATGGATTAGCGACACCGGATATGGTATTTCTTATCAACGGAAAAGATCTTATACAACCGACATCAACCTAATAAGTCAGAATTTCGGACTATTCTGAGAAATACCGTATCTCAAAGATAACGATATTAAACCGCCACGATTCGAGGACCTTTGGACGCTCGAATGTGGCTTAAATTGAACGGAATAACAGAATTTAAATCGGGTCAAGAATATTGTCAATACGAGCTGCGATATCGCGCAGGTGAACACGGTTTGCTCTGTTGCCTGATGGGCGGATGGCACGGTCAACCTGCTCTCTCAATGTATGGAGCTCGTCCCGCAAAAGTGCCTTAATGTCGCTGCCGTGTACACTATCCGACTGATTTTCCATCAGGCTGTGAACGTGGCTAATATACGCTCGCTGTAGGTTTCTTCGGTACACATCAATTGCGCTGTTATCAGAAAGCTCACTCCAAACACCCTGCCGAACATCCTCAAGCATTTCGGTGATGGTGTACGCATCACCGCCCCTGAACGCCTCATCCTCAATAAGCCGAAGCATCCTGGCCTGATTCATCACAGCGGCAAGCTGCCGGCCCTGCAATGTTTGTATCCGGGAGATTGCACCCGCATGTTCGATATTTCGGAGGATATTTTCCTCAAGCAGCCAATGCGGCGTGGTAAATGCATGAGCATTCATAAATTCCATCGCTTTTTGTTGATACTCTTTGTCCACCGGCTGATAGATATTCCCTTCCTGATCGGACGCCTTACGGAAATAATACACACCGCCAATGTTTGTGATAACATGATTTACGTACCGATTCCACTGGGTAATCAGCTCGCCGTAGATCTCCTGTAAGTCATCATATCCCTGTCCGGGGGTAGATGTCCACTCCAGCAAATTCGGCACCACCCGCTGCAGGTTCAACATGCCGTAAATAGAAGCTTGAACAGGATCGTTTGATAGTGTTTCTGTCTGGGCTGACGGATCATATCCGGTTGATTGCCCGAAACGATACATAGGGTCATCTGCTTTTTCAAGAATCCACTCATTCAGTGTAGGAATTTCATCTTCGGGTGTTTCTGCATCCGGAATGATCCGATACCCCCAGTTGATCGAGTAGAGATCGTACGGGCCAATTTTTCTGATGAATCTCTCCACACCGTCTCCCGGTTGGGCGATATAATTCTGGCGTGCATAATCCATTACTGATGCCGATACACCGTACTGCTCGGTAAATGTTGGTGAACGGAGTGAATCCACCGGATAAGCATAATTTGCCGCCATATTGTGCGGCAGTCCGAGTGCATGGCCAATTTCGTGTGCAATAACCTGACGGATCGACTCTTTCAGGTAATCATCATCCACACGCATGGATCTCGCTTGGGGATTTGTTGCCCCGGTTTCAATCATCAGCCTGTTCCGATAAGAGCGGATGTGATTGTGATACCAGAAAATATCGCTCGCGATGATCTCACCCGTTCGGGGATCTGACGTGCTCGGCCCGGTGGCATTTCTTACCGTGTTGGCAATCCACCGTACCATGTTGTAACGGATATCTTCCGGCTCAAAATCAGGGTCTTCCTCCTTAGTTGGAGGCAGCTTTGCCTTGATGGCATTTTTAAAACCGGCTGCCTCAAATGCCACATTCCAGTCCTCCACCCCGTCGATAACCACTTGCCGGTACTCCTCAGGCGTGCCCGGGTCAACATAATAGACAATCGGTTTGATGGGCTTTACAAGTTCTCCCCGGGCATACGCTTCGGGATCAGACGGCTCAAGCCTCCACCGGCGAATAAGAGAGCGGGTAGCGGCTTTCTGCTCATCCGAGCCAAAATCGAGCTGGTTGATGGTGAACCATCCCACACGGTAATCGTGATAGCGGGGTGTCATCGGTTGGGCGGGAAGCAGAATCATGGATTGGTTCATTAGAAGAGAAAGTGAGTTGGTACCTGCTGATGATGGCGGATTTACAGCTTCGTACGTCATCACATGGCGAACCTCTATGTTTTGCGGGAATGTGCGAACGGTATCGATGTAACTGCGGGAATTATCGAGCCGGCGAACCTGATACATGTTTCTTAGGCCTTGATTCAACCCGGAAATAGCCGGCACATCGGTTTCGAAAAGGCTGTTTACTTCAATTACTGATGTAGTGCTGTCGGGGCCGATGGCTTTGATATCGAAACTGGCGATAATCGGTTCAAAGTTGTTCGCGCGAACGGAGTATGAAATGGGTAGTGAATCGGGGGCTACGCTGTTGTAGAGGCGCTGGCGGATGTTAATTTTGTCGCGAACACGTTCAAATATCACAACCTGCTCGGCAACTGACGATCCACTGCTTCTGAAACCGAAAAAGTTATTTGGAACAGCTGCAACCCGGCTTACCATCAGAAAATCGCGGCCAAGAAGAGAATCGGGAATTTCGTAGTACACTTTTTCACCAACCTGGTGCACATCAATCACACCTTTACCGGTAACTGCATCGCCGGTTATTAGCCTGTTATATTCATTTGATGCGCTATTAGCCTGCCTCGCATCCTGCTGTGATACGGATGCTTTTTCTGTTGATGCACATGACAGCGCGAAAATAAAAAGTGAAGTGAATAGAATAAAATTGCGTAGAAAAGTGGGCATACTATGATCAGTTAATTAATGAAAGTGAGGTAAGAAACGGAGTTTTTATCTCTTTAGACAATGCAACGTATAAGTTTTTACATTCGGTGATGTTCATCAAGAAGCCGTTTCCATTCGGGATTTCTCATCAGCCATGAGGTAATAAATGGGCAAATGGGTACGATTTTTAAGCCTCTCTGCTCGATTGTCTCAAGTGCTTTTTTAACCATGCCGGATGCAATTCCTTTTCCCTCCAATCCTACAGGTACTTCTGTATGAGTTAGAAATGCTACCCCTTGTTTATTTATGATATAATCGATGAAAGCAGTTTGGCCGTCAAGTTCGAATTCAAAGCGATTTTTTTCGGTGTTGTCAGTCAGTTCTCTGGGTGCGCTCATTGTTCCTGTTTCCCACTTTTTTTATTCATTGAGTGATCTTCAGATTCCGGTGCACTAAACTTCGACCCAACCGGTGGCCGGTACTCCTGAAACGGGATTTTCAGCAGGTTTCCGAGGCGGTCGTTCTCTTCGGGATCCATGTGGGTACCGATGCCGTAAGTTAGCGTGTTGATGTCGTCCACCTCAGCAAACGTGCCAAACACCCGGTCCCAAATGGCAAAAATATTGCCATAATTGGTATCGGTTAGCGGCTGCGTATAGTGGTGATGAATCTTGTGCATATTTGGAGTTACAAACACGAAGGATAGCGCACGATCCAATCTCACCGGCATGTTGATATTTGCATGGGTGATGTGTGCAAACAGTACAGATATGCTTTGATAGAGCATCACAATACCGATGGGCACACCAATCAGAAAGACACCAAAAATAGTGAAAAAGATCCTGAAAACAGTTTCTCCGGGGTGGTGGCGAAGGCCGGTGGTTACATCCACGGTGGTATCGGTATGATGGATCAGGTGGAACTTCCACATCCATTTCACTTTGTGCTCCACCCAGTGTACAAGCCACGCCCCAATAAAATCGAGCAGCATTACGCCAATGATAATTTTTGCCCAAAGTGGTATATCAGCAATGTAAAGCAGCCCAAACTCATTTTCTGCCACCCAATACGATGTAAAATAGAGCACTCCCGCCAGCCCAAAACCGATTATAGCCGTAAAGAGCGTAAATGTAAGATTGATGCCGGCATGGCGGATTTTGTTGTACTGAAACCGGAAAAGAGGTATCACACCCTCCATCACCCAAAAAAGAAAAATTCCGCCAATTAATATAGTAGCGCGTAGCCAGGTGGGTATATCTTCAAAAAATGTGATTAACGTCTCCATGGCAGAATTTCATCAATCAATTGGTTTGGCGCAACATTTTCCTCACCTTTGCACTTTTTATCACTTTAATATCCACATAAACCGTTGATGGTCATAAGTTTGTCGACACACAAACTTCCCCTCTTGAGAGGGGGCCTTTGAAGATGAAAGTGCGCAACACGATTCATCGAACAAGGGTGTGTTCCGAATATGGCATCGCTGTACGATTTGTTCGTTTACAATCCACACGAAATAACAATTACCCTCTCGTTAAATATGGAAATCTATTTTCCCTGTAATTATCGCCCTAAAAGCATATCCAAAAACGGCTCTCTTATCTCATCACTTGCATCGCGGAAGTAGAGAAAAGGCAGGTGCTCATCGGAGCTGGTTGTATCTGCTTCAACCCCCCAGAGCGGCACAAGGGATGTAGGCAGCATAGAGTAACGCGCATCGCCAATAATCATCGGATAATCGGGATGACGAACCATCAACCCTTCAGATAAGCGTGAAAAACGAAGCAGATCGCTGTAGAGAACTGTGCCTTCAAATTCACTGAACTCCTCCTCAATCCGCACAAGAGGTGCTGCTTCACCTTCATAGAGATTTATGCCGCGAATCCATCCGGTACGCACGGCATCGGTGTAGATCATGCCGTCATACAGATAATTCGCCCTCCAAAGTAACTGGTTGCCTATGGTAGGCTTCACAACAAGCTGCTCAATGGTGTGTCCCCGGGATTCTGCAAGAAATTTTGCCGCTGATGTTGCCCGCTCATTTTGAACCCAGCCATGCATCAGAAAAAGCGAAAGCCACACCCAGGTAATCCAGATAAACGGTTTTTTCCTTTTCCATACATAGATCACAGCCAGTAAAATCAGGCCGGTGGTTAGCAGCGGATCAACCACCGAAATTACATTCCAGGCAAAGCGGGTATCAGAAAATGGCCAAAGAAGCTGCGTACCGTAACTTGTAAATGCATCCATAATGCCGGAAGTGGCATACCCCGCCAAACTGAACAGATAGGTTTGTTTGAATGAGAGATGTTTTCTCATCACCAGCCAAAGCAATGCGGCGGCAACCAGTGCGCCAACCGGAATGAATATAAATGAGTGGGTAAACTGCCTGTGAATTTCAATGTTGAAGAGTGGGTCCGACGGAATGTGGATGTAGTAATCCAAATCTGCGAGCATGGCTGCCACAAAACCGGTTGCCGCGGCAGGCCGTACAATCTCTTTTTTTGCGATTGATGATGATGCCGCTGCCCCTACAAGACCATGAGTGAGTGGATCCATATCTAAATTTATTCGTCCCTAACTGCATCAGCCGGCTGAATAGCAGCAGCCCTCACCGCCGGATACCAGCTTGCCAGCAGGCAGAGCAGCATGGTGCCGCTAAGCACAATGGCAATATCAGAAAATTGAATGGCAACCGGGTATGCGTCGATAATAAAGGATGATGAGAGCTTCACGATGCTGAAGTTTTCCTGCGCAAGAACCAGTGAAATGCCGATCAGCCCGCCGAGGCCGCAGCCAATCAACCCAATCTGCAAACCCTGGCTCTGAAATATTTTTTTGATTTTTTTGGGTGTCATCCCCATCGAAATCAACACCCCGATATCTCTTTTCTTCTGGATAACAATCATGGTGAGCGACCCTACAATGTTAAGCACAGCAACCAGTACAATGATCATCAAAATAAAATAAGAACCCCATTTTTCGAGCATCATAACATCGTAGAGAGGCCTTTGCAGATCGTACCAGGTTTGAATTCGGTACTTCGGGCCCAGCATCTCTTCGAGGTCAGCTTTTACGCGTTCGGCACGGTCGGTATCGGTAAGTTTCAGGTCAAACCCTGTAATTTCGTTGCGCATGTTAAACAAACGCTGTGCTGCAGCTATATCCACGTAAACCACATCGCCATCTATAATCTGATGCATATCGTAGCTATCGCGCACATCGAAACGGCTCACTCTGGGTGATGAAAACTGGGTTAGCGCTCGCCTCATGCCTGTTGGGCTCAGCATTGCAAGTTCATCACCCGCACTCAGCCTGTACCGATTGATGAGTGTTTCGCTTACTACCACACCAGGCCTGCCGCCTCGAACAGAGAGGTCAATTTCCCGGTCCTCCCGCAAATCTGTAATGGTGAAATCAGTTTCCATATCAATTCCGCGAACAGTCATCACTTCGTTGCGGCCGCCATTCTGAAAAACCATCATCGCTTTGCCCTCTATGTAGGGCGATATCTGCACCACCTCGTCATGGGCAAGTATGCGGTTCATCAGTTCTTCATCAAACACCATAGTGGGTTCATCAACCAGTTCTATTCTGATGTCTGGATCAAAGGAGAGCAGATATCCGCGAATCACCTCAAAAAAACCGTTAAACACGGATAGAATCACTATCAAAAGTGCTGTACCAATGGTAATGCCGGCTATACTTATGGATGTAAGAATGGAGATAAGCGAAATGTGTTTTTTCGAAAAAAGATAGCGTCTCGAAATAAATTGAATGACATTCATTCTGTATATTTGAAATTAAACCAATCATTAAGTTCCTTTACTACCTAAATTCCGCCTAAAATTACTATCTTGAGCGGCCTATCAGATAATCTAACCGGTGAGATTGTAGTGACTTTAAAAATCGAAGAAATTAAGGCAATATCCAACGGAGAACATGGGGATCTATTTTCCGTACTGGGTTTGCACACAGTAACAATTGATAAAAAAGAGAAACTTGTAGCCCGTGCCTTCCGCCCGGATGCCAAACAACTTTTTATTCTGCCTGAAAGTGGAAAGCCCGTTCAGTTAGAGCGAATATCCGACGAGGGGCTTTTTGAATATGTATTTCCTCGCAGAAAGAACCGGTTTTCGTATAAAATAAAAGTGCATCCGTATGTTGGGGATACATACACCATTGATGACCCCTACCGGTTCGGCACATTGCTCAGCGATTTTGATATGCAGCTTTGGGGTGAGGGAAATCATCATCACTCCTACCGTTTTATGGGCGCTCACACCAAAACCGTTGATGGTGTTGATGGTACCCATTTTGTAGTAACAGCTCCTTCAGCAAGCAGGGTTAGCGTTATTGGCTCTTTCAACAACTGGGATGGCCGCGTACATGGAATGCGAAAATATGTTGACCAGGGGCTGTGGGAAATTTTCATTCCGCATGTTACAGAGGGTGACCTTTACAAGTTTGAAGTGAAAAGTTTCGAACAAAGTGCTCCGTTCAAAAAAGCAGATCCTTATGCACGGTTTTCTGAAATGCGGCCCGGCACAGCTTCAAAAGTATGGAACACATCCTACCAATGGAATGATGAGAAATGGATGGAAGAGCGCTCCAAAAAAGCTCACCATAAAGAACCGGTTTCCGTTTATGAGATTCATCCAGGCTCTTGGAAGCGTAAAGTTGGGGAAGATCCTGGCTTTCTGAATTACCGCGAACTTGCCGATGAACTTGTGTCCTACATGAAAGAGATGGGCTTTACCCATGTGGAGCTGATGCCAATTGCAGAGCATCCGTATGATCCATCCTGGGGATATCAGATTACGGGCTACTTTGCGCCAACCAGCCGCTTCGGCAACCCGGATGATTTGCGATATTTTGTTGATCAGTGCCACCAGGCGGGGATTGGGGTTATTGTAGACTGGGTACCAGCACACTTTACAAAAGATGACCATGGGTTGCGGCGCTTTGATGGAACTGCACTATACGAGCATGAAGATCCGCGCCAGGGCGAACATAAAGACTGGGGTACATTAATTTTTAACTTTGGACGCTCGGAAGTGCAAAACTTCCTGCTCTCCAATGCAATTTACTGGCTCGAAGAGTTTCACATAGATGGCCTGCGGGTTGATGCGGTTGCATCTATCCTGTATCTCGACTATTCGCGCGAAGAGGGTGAATGGGTACCCAACCAATATGGCGGCCGCGAAAATATTGAAGCGATCTATTTTCTGCGCCGGTTCAATGAGGTTACCCATCAATACTTTCCCGGGGTGCTAACGTTTGCTGAGGAGTCCACATCGTGGGGTGGGGTGTCTCAGCCAACATCATCCGGTGGCCTGGGTTTCGATTTTAAATGGAACATGGGCTGGATGAACGATACTCTTGCCTACATGGAGAAAGATCCGCTTTACAGAAAATACCATCAGGATCAGCTCTCTTTCTCCATGATTTATGCATTTTCCGAGCAGTTTATACTGCCGCTCTCGCATGATGAAGTGGTTCACATGAAGAAATCACTGCTCTCAAAAATGCCCGGCGATGACTGGCAGAAGTTTGCTAACCTTCGCCTGCTTTACACCTATATGTATGGCCACCCCGGCAAAAAGCTTCTTTTTATGGGCGGCGAATTTGCACAATGGAATGAATGGACCGAATCCCAATCCATAGACTGGCACCTGCTGCAGTGGGAATCCCACCAGGGCGTGCAAAACCTTGTGAAAGACCTGAACAACCTATATAAAGCTGAAAAAGCGATGCATGAGGTGGATTCCAAATGGGAAGGTTTTGAATGGATTGATATAAGCGATGCAGACAACAGCCTTCTTTCATTCATCAGAAAAGGAAAAAACCCGGATGATTACCTTGTTTTCATCCTCAACTTCACGCCAACCTTTCACGAACACTACAAATTCGGTGTGCCTGATGATTGTGAATATGAAGTGGTTTTAAATAGTGATTCATCACACTATGGCGGCAGCAATGCCGGGCCGGTTACTGTGAAAGGTGAGCAAGGCCATTGGCACAATAAAACTTCCCACATCATCATTCCGGTTCCGCCACTTGCTGGAGTTGTACTGAAACCTAAGAAATAAGAATCAACTGAAATACATATGAGATTCCCAAGATCGTGCGGCACACTTGTGCACCCGACCTCCTTCCCATCTAAATATGGGATGGGAGATTTTGGCCAGGAAGCCAAAACATTCATCGATTTTTTACAAGAAACCAATCAAACCATTTGGCAGGTTCTGCCGCTCACACCCACCGGATACGGCAACTCCCCTTATGCCAGTTACTCAGCATTTGCAGGCAATCACTACCTCATTAGCCTTGATATTCTTGTGGAAAAGGGGTTTTTAACTGCAGATGAGGTAAAAATGGCTGAGCTGCCTTCAACCACGC
Organism: Balneolaceae bacterium; assembly: GCA_007134085.1. Lineage (GTDB taxonomy): Bacteria > Bacteroidota > Rhodothermia > Balneolales > Balneolaceae > Rhodohalobacter. The sequence goes on along the minus strand of SLLL01000182.1, from coordinate 7,140 downwards.
GAAGTGATTATGAAAAGTCGTACAGCCTAAAAAACAGTCTTTACAAAAAAGCCTCTGAAAGGTTTTATGCTTCTCTGGACAAAGACGCTGAGAAACAAATACAGGCCTTCAAAAAGTCGAACAAATTCTGGCTTGAAGATTACTGCCTGTTCATAGCTTGTTCAAAAGCCAACAACCGTATCCTCTGGAACCAGTGGGCACCGGAAATAGCACAGCGAAAACCTGCAGTTATAAAAAAACTGAAGAAAGAGTATCAGGAAGAGATAGCATATCAAACCTGGGTACAGTTTGAATTTTTTAACCAATGGCACGCATTGAAAGGTTACGCCAATGCAAAGGGCATAAGAGTTGTGGGTGATATCCCCATTTTTGTAGATCATAACAGCGCTGATGTGTGGGGAAATCCCAAATACTTTGAGGTAGACCAGCAGGGAAATCGTGTACTCGTTGCCGGTGTGCCGCCCGACTATTTCAGCGAAACCGGACAGCTTTGGGGAAATCCATTATACAACTGGAAAGAACTTGAAGCCGATAACTTTAGCTGGTGGATTGAGCGCTTCCGCCAGATGTTTGAGTTGTTTGATGCAATTCGGGTTGATCATTTTCGCGGCTTTGATGCTTTCTGGCAGGTCTCTGCTGAGGAAAAAACAGCTATCGTAGGCAAATGGGTAAAAGCTCCCGGCAAAAAGCTTTTCAAAACCATTAAAAAAGAGCTTGGTGAGCTGCCAATTATTGCCGAAGACCTTGGCGTAATGACACCCACTGTTGAAGATCTGCGGGATTCATTCAACTTTCCAGGAATGAAAATTCTGCAGTTTGCTTTCGATTCTGATTCAACTAACAGCTTTTTACCGCATAACTATACGCAAAACTGCGTGGTTTACACCGGCACGCACGATAATGATACTACAATTGGCTGGTACCGCACAGCTCCCGGAGCTGAACAGCACCGCGCCAGAGAATATTCACGTAGTGACGGGCGCGAAATCAACTGGGAGCTTATTCGTCTTGGCATGCTTTCAGTAGCCGACCAAGCCATATTCCCCCTTCAGGACTTTATGAACCTTGATGCAACACATCGCATGAATATACCGGGCACGGTAAAAGATAATTGGCTTTGGCGATATACACCCGATATGCTGAACCATGTAAACCGGGATAAAATCAGGCATCTTGTTCACCTTTCAAACAGAGCTGGTGGCAATTCAGGGGACGGAGTTTGATCATAATGCTGTTTTTTAATAAAAGCTTCGTTTCGTATCTTATGATGTTTGTGAACTTTAAATTAGATGAATGTCATATCAATTAAATCATCTACCCAAGAGAACTCAAAAACCCAGGGAAAACGGAATTACTCTCGCTCTCGATAAGGGTTACAGTGTTCGGCAGGTTGAAGATTTTTGTGAAGTAGCATCAGGCCATACAGATCTTGTGAAGCTTGGGTGGGGCACCTCTTTTGTAACCCCCAACCTGGAGAAAAAACTTGCTGTTTACAAGAGGTTCGATATTCCTGTTTTTTTTGGCGGCACCCTTTTTGAAGCATACATTCTAAGAAATCAGCTTGAAGATTATATTGAACTTCTGCACCGGTTTGAACTGAAATATGTAGAGGTTTCAAACGGTACCATTTGGTTGTCAGAAAACCGCAAAAACGAAATTATCCATCAGCTCAGCCAGGAATTCACCGTATTATCTGAAGTTGGAAGTAAAAACCCGGATGATATCATCCCTCCCTACAAATGGGTGAATATTATTAACGGCGAACTTGCTGCAGGAGCGTGGAAAGTTATATGCGAGGCTAGAGAATCGGGTAATGTTGGCGTATTCAGGCCAAACGGAGAAATACGCTCCGGACTGATCGATGAAATTGCAGATCAGATCTCTGTAGATCAGCTTTTGTTCGAAGCACCAAAAAAAGAACAGCAAACCTGGTTCATTAAAAAATTTGGAAGCAATGTAAACCTCGGTAATATTGAGCCGAGCGAAGTGATTTCACTTGAAACATTGCGGTTGGGCCTGCGCAGCGATACTCTTTTTGATTTCTTTTCTGTTGAAGGCCCGGATTTTCAGAAACTTTACCAAAACAGCAATACAGGCTTTTCACAAGACTAATAAACATATCATCGTAACTACAAAATTATCATGAAAATACTCTACGCTGCAGCCGAAATCGCCCCTTTTGCAAGAATGACTCACACTGCCGACTTACTTCGGTTTTTGCCGGCCTCTCTGCAGGATCAGGGGTTTGAAATTCGGGTATTACTGCCAAAATACGGCACTATTAACGACCGCCGAAACAGGCTGCACGAAGTAATTCGCCTCTCCGGTATTGAAGTTGAAGTTGGTGGTGAAATTCAGAGCATGAAAATTAAAGTAGCAAGTATTCCTAATGCAAAATTACAGGTTTACTTTTTGGACAACGACAAGTTTTTCAAACGAAAAGCGATGTTCACAAATCCAAAAACTGAAAAATTTTATGATGATAACGACGAGCGCATTGCCTTCTACAATAAAGGCGTGCTGGAAACAGTTATTAGTCTTGGCTGGCAACCAGATGTAATTCATTGTCACGACTGGCCTGCAGGCCTTATTCCTCTGCTTGCCAGAACAAAGTATAAGGATGAAGAGATTTTCAAGAACACCCAGATCGTTTATAATCTTCACCATCCTGAAAATAAGGGAATTCTTGAATCAACAAGCATACTCGACAAATTAGGCCTCCCGGAAGATGTTGATTATGATACATTAACCGAGAATGGCACTGTAGATATGTTGAAAATCGGGTTGAAATACAGTGATCACGTAGTAACGGGAAATCACCTGAGCAGTCAGTTCGATGAAATTTTTGAAAAACTAAATGTTAAACCAACCAAAATACAGGGTTCGCCCGAAGATGTATCCAAAAAATTTGCACAATATTACCGGGATATCGCCGGCGAAAATCAGTAGAAATTCACTTTTGCACTTCTTTTTAGAGTATTTCAAAAAAGGCAGCCGATCAAGTATCGCTGCCTTTCTGCTCTTAGCAGTATTTACTTTTATGGGTTGCGATTCCCCCGGCTCGGTTGGGGAAGAGATAATTTCAGGCAGTGACGGTGTAAATACGGAATCGCTGTTTCCTGAAAATTTTACTGTTCTTGATCAAAACACCTTCTCTGGAAGGCTGCCCAATACTGCACTAGGCTACATTGATGACCCCGTTTACGGAAAGATCTCTTCAACTGCCCTCATAAAGCCGGGATTATCGCGGGCTGTTGTAGATACAATCCGGGAGGATGACTCTGTTTATTTAAGGCTGATCTTCCGTCAAGAAGTTTACGGCAACATTAACACTGTATCGAACTTCACAATTTATGAAGCCAACGAAATCTGGCGAGGTAATCAGCTTCGCTACAACCAGGAAGTTGATGTAAACTTTGCCCGGCAAATCGGAGCTTTTGAAGTTTCTGATGAAGACACCGTACTGGTTGAGCTCGATGACATGTGGCTTCAAGAGTACATCGCTTTCTTTAACAGTGCAGAAGCCAACCGCGACTCACTCTATCGTAATACCTTCAAAGGGCTGGCAATTGTTCCCTCCGAAAGCAACCAGAAAATCCGTTTCTTGCGGCATCTTGCCCAGGAAGAGGGTGATGCCATAACCTCTTTGATTGTTGAATCACCTGAACAACCTGATGAGAATGGTGATGGTGATGAAGGTAATGGTGATGAAGATAATGGTGAAAATGGCGGTGATGAAGAAGATGAAGAAGAATTAAGGGCTATTGACCTAAGAGATTGGGGAGCTTCTTTTACGAGATCCGTCTATACAACTGATGAGAATAGATTAACTGTGCACAACACTGAAAATGTTGTAAAGTTTTTACCCGATCTCCCATTAGAACGTCTTTCTTCCAGAAACATCGTAAATGCTACGCTTATCCTTAGCAAAAATAAATCGGCAATCAATATTTTTCCTGAAATCTCAAGGCCTTTAACCAACCAGCTTAGAGCGCATCTATTCACGAGTGAACCAGCTGATTTGCCGGCAGAAATCTTCACACGTGATGCACGCTTTGTCTCCGTTATTGAAGAGGACGAGGATACATTCAGTATTGACATTACCGAATACATTCTTGATGAAGTTTTTGGAGAAAACCCTGGGAGGGCACTCTATTTAACCATTCAGTCTGTTAATGGCATTATTTACAGTTCCACTTTTTACGATCAAAACGGACCGGAAAACAGAAGGCCAAGATTAGTTATAACATCCGTCAGATAATATGTACAGAAAAAAAATAACTCTTACCCTTTTCACACTTCTGATAACCTTTTTTGGGCATGCTACAATTTTAGCACAGGAGACTCCTAAAGTATCCTTTGGATCATTTTATTCAGGCTTTGGATTTGGCGCTCCGGTTGACATCACCTCTCCAAATACATCAGGAATTGGCCTTAGTGGGGTATCCACGTATTTAGGTTATTCTCCCAACATCTCCAACCCGGGGCAGTGGGGCCTGCTTGGTTTTACACAGGGAACAATCTCTGCAGGCTTATTGCGCTATGATGCCGCCGATAATTTCGCAAATGCCACTAATTCTCAGTTTTCTATTGATCAGTTTCAGATAGTTGTACCTGTTGTTAGAAACAGAATGGGGGTGTCTATAGCATTTACCCCATTGTTCAGGAGTGATTTCAGGCAGCGGGATGAAGGCACATTCAATCCGTTACCAGAGATTCCTGAACTTGGCAGTGATGTAGATTTTCTTGTCTCTACAGTTGGTTCGGGTGGTGTTAACCGCTTCGAAGCAGGCCTTGGGTTCAGAATATTCGATAATATATCTGTTGGTTACGGGCTAACCATAAACCTGCTTACACTGAATAATGATGTGATTTCTGATTTCTCAGATCAGCAATTCAGGGTTACTCAATATAACCGAAATACAGACGGCAGCAGCTTTAGCCACCGCTTTGGGATATATGCTTATAAAGGACAACTTTTTGGCAGTAGAGATCAAGTCTCTTTTGGTGCAACTCTCACGCTCCCAACAACTATAGATGCAAGCCGGTCTATCTCTTCATTTCGTGTGGTGAACAATCAACGGGTATTGCTTAGGCTTGATCAGGATGAGACAGACCGCAATGGCATAATAAAGTTACCATTGGAATTTAATACCGGACTTACGTATAATTTTAATTCTACAACAAATGTAGTGGCAGAGCTTATGCTGCAACGTTGGGAAGATGCAGAATATAGTTTCAATACAAGACAGCAGGGTTATTTTAAAAACAGGGTTAAAACCGGTGTAGGGTTTCAATATCACCCATACAGATCTGAAAGTCAGGGTGGTTTTTTCTCAAACTTTAAATACAGCTTTGGTGCAAGCTACGATACAGGGCACTTAAACATTAATGGACATGATATTGAAACCTTATTCTTCAACGCAGGCATTGGTTTAATGTCCTGGAGGTCATCTTCCTCTGTAGATCTAAGCTTTCATTATGGTATTCGGGGAACACAATCCTCAAATTTAGTTAAAGAGAATATATGGGGTGCAACACTATCCCTGAACCTGGCAGAGTTTATGTTCGTCAGACAAAGATTCCAATAATAAATCAGTTCTTTTATAAGTTTTATATATCCGACAGAAACAAACAGCAATAAAATGAAAACGTATATACTCTCATTAGCACTTTTAGTAGCTATTTCATCAAATGCTTACTCACAGAGTGAGGAGCCTCCTTTTGGAATGAGCGAACTCCAGGCGTACTCGCTTTTTTACGAAAATTTTCGTCAGGGTGATTACGACATGGCACTCATGTTCGGCAGATGGATGCTTGAAAAACAGCCAAGAACTATTCCTGGCCACAATAGTTTTACACTTCCACGACAGTATGAGCGCCTGGTTACGGTATATACCGAGTTTTCAAATCGTGAAACTGACCCTTCGATGAAATCTGCATATCTGGATACTGCACTAACAATCTTCAATGATGCATTCGAGATTTTTGACGAAGATGAAATAGACCTATACAGATGGCACTTTAATCGTGGCCGCTTTCTACAGGAGCATCAAAGTTCAATCCCTAATGGCATGGACAGGGCTTTCGAAGATTATCACATCGCATTTGAACTTGATCCGGACAGATTAATTGAAGCTGGCGATGGATACTTTATTCAGATTATGTTGAGCAATTTGGTTGCCAATAACGAGCGGGACCGCGCACTTCAGATGATAGATCAGGTAGAGCCAAAAGCAAGCGCTTCTCTCGCGGCTGCTATTGATGAAATTCGGGATGGATTGTTTGCTGATCCCGAAGAACGAATTGAATTTCTAAAAGGCAGGCTCGAAGCTAATCCCGGGGATATTGCATTGATTACTGAAATCGCAGGTATGTTTCAGTCTCAGGGCAACCGAGCCAAGGCCATAGAGTACGCTGAAAAACTCTATGAAATCGATAAAACTTTCGAAAATGCCCGAAGGCTTGCTGATTTTGCTAAGGCAGACGGACAAAATCAGGCTGCGATTCGCTACATCAGAGAAGCTTTAGAGTTAACCGATGACAATAATGTGAAAAGCCGTTTGAACCTCGAATTGTCTGAAATTTATCAGAATGAAGGCAACTTGAGAACTGCAAGACAGTATGCCCGGACTGCAAGCAATCTCGACAGAAGCTGGGGACAACCGTTTATACAAATTGCAACGATCTATGCCGGGGCAATTTCACAGTGTACATCAGGAAGGCAGATTGACCGTGACGACAGAACCGTTTACTGGCTCGTTCTCGATTATCTCGATAGAGCCAGGAATGCCGATTCGTCTGTTGCATCAACAGTTACCCGACTTTACAATTCGTATCAGCCTGTTATTCCTTCAGCCGAAGATAAATTCTTCAGAGGATGGGAAACAGGAGATACAATTCGTATTGGCAGCAATATTTCAGAATGCTACGCCTGGATAGACGAAACCACTACTGTTCGATAAAACTTTTGATCTTACAAATCCTTCCTTATCTTTTTAGTGTTGAGTGATGCAAAAAGCGTCACTCAACATATTTTCTACCCCTCTTTTTTTGAAACAGTATTTCTGCTCTTCCATCAATTACCATGTAGAGCATCTCATTTTTCAGATCACGTTATCATTTAAACATTAGAACAGA
>SLLL01000127.1 GCA_007134085.1 Balneolaceae bacterium | reverse complement strand
GTTCCACCCTCAATCGGCATCACATAAACAATGGATTGTCCGTCATGATCTTCACTGTGATGGCTGATACCCAACAGTTCGCCGCTGAAAGAAATTACATGATCGTTATTATTTCTTGTTGCGAAACCGGAATAGATTTGAGAGGGTATTCTGCTTTCAATATCAAAATTGTACAGCAAACCGTCTGCGTTGTATATCAGCGATTTACCATCAATAGTCCAGTTTGGGGCTTGCAGAGACCGGTTTTCCTGATGAACAACTTCGAGATGTCCGGTTTCAACATTGAGTATTTCGAGACGTGAACCAATGTAGTCCTGATACGGAACATAATCATCATCCACAGGGATGGTAATCCGAACATTGCTGAACTGTGCAGAGCCCGATGATGCAAATATTCCGGCATGAACGGTTTCATTCAGATGAAGCTCGATATGTGTTCTCTCACCGAAAGTTTCACCAAACCGGGCTGTAGAGATGATGAATGTATCTTTGCTTCGTTCAATCTGGAGAACATCAGCCTCACCAAGTTCTTTCTTCTCTTCATCTTTGCCTGATTTGTATGAGAGTATAGTTTGCCCATCAGCCCGAACAAATAATTGAATGTATGATGATTCTGGATTCTGCTCATCCATAACACGCAGCCCCGCAGTTCCGTCTTCAAGCGTATCTAACCGAGCACGGAGAATAAACTGCTTTTGCTGAGGAGCTGATAAAACGTGAAAGGAGTGATTTTCAGAAGCCATTTCATCAATAAAACCTTGAATAGCATAGGTTTGAAGCTTTTCATCGTAGGAAAAAGAACCCTGTTCAATCTCTGAATTTATACTTTTGAAAGAGGTAAATATTCCGTGATTGTCTTGATTTTCAATGGATTGGCATGAAGTCATAAAAATAAAAGCGAATAGAATTGATGCGAATTTCATAACAGTGAGAACTTAGTTTATGATTAACTCAATATGCAGAAATGCAGGAAGAAAACCATGAAAATCCGTAGTTCTTTAACTGAATCAGGCTCCATCAAGCAAAAAGATCTAATCACACATTGTTATCGGTTGTTTAGAGTTGATCTGATTTGGAACATTTGTATACTTCTGTAAATCGGTAGTAAATGTATTTTGATGAAATTAAAAGACAGAGTTTTTATAGTGACTGGTGCAACAAGTGGAATGGGGCGGGCAATTGCGCTGGAATTTGCACGAGAGGGGGCAAAACTTCTTTTAAATGGGCGCGACGAAATGCGCGGAAAAGATGTAACGGATGAAATAATCCGACAGGGTGGTGATGCTCACTTTGTGCCTGGTGATGTATGTCTTGAATCCTTAAATCTTACTTTGGCAGAAGAAGCGCTGAGCAAATTCGGTAAAATTGATGGCATCAGTACAAATGCCGGTATGCTTGGGCTTGGGGATGTCGCCACACTTGATTCTGACATCTGGAAAAAAACGTTTCAAACAAATGTAGATTCTGTTTTTTACCTGATGAAACATACCTTGCCTCATATGAAGAAGATCGGAGCGGGTGTAGTTCTGGTTAATGCATCAATCGCGGCATTTAAGCAATTTCCAAATCACTCCGCATATTGTGCCTCAAAAGCAGCCGCGGTTGCTTTAACTAAACAGGCTGCTGCGGATTACGGCCCGGAGGTACGAATCAATGCCCTATGTCCCGGCCCGGTAGATACTTCATTTCTGCATGATTCAGCCATAGCATTTCCAAATCCCGAATCAGCCATCAAAAATGCTGCTGCCGGCACCTACATGAAACGCCTTGGCACACCCGATGATGTTGCTAAACTTGCACTCTTTCTTGCAAGTGATGATGCCTCCTGGATTACCGGTGCAGCTTACAGAATTGATGGCGGAATCAGTTCCGGCTGAACAAAGTTTTACCTGCTTGAAAGGCCTCTCATTGAAATGCGTTTTAATATTTACGAACAACCGAGTATATTCTCGTTCGCTATTAAAAATGGAGCTATAAGAAATTTACATTACTACCGGGCACAATAAACGCTTATGGAAAACAGGATAGTTGCTGAGAATATGGCTCAGCTTTTTCAACGGGCTGCAGAACAGTATGGAGATCTGCCTGCATTTGCCACCCGTAAAAAAGAGCTTGAGTGGGAACCTGTTTCATTTCGTAAGCTCTATGAAAAGGGTCTAAACCTTGCCACCGGGCTCATCAAATTGGGTGTAAAAGCAAAAGAGCATGTTGGTTTATTTGGGGATAACCGGTTTGAATGGATTTTATCTGATTATGGAATTCAACTTTGCGGTGCCGTAAATGTGCCTCGAGGGCGTGATATTACAGATGCAGAGCTTGTCTATATCATCAATCACGCAGAGATAAAAATTGCATTTGTAGAGACGGCTCAACTTGCCAACAGTATTATTAATTTGAAGAAAGAGCTTCCCACTCTAAAGAAAATTATTCTGCACGAAAAGTCTGATTCCAATGCAAAATATGTGCTGAATATCGCAGAAGTGGAAGAGATTGGGATGAAGCTTCGCGAAAAGGGTGACAGGCAAGCTGAAAGCCGTATGGAAGCTATTAACCCTGAAGATCTGTTTACCCTGATTTATACTTCAGGTACCACAGGAAAGCCAAAAGGTGTAATGCTCTCTCATGGGAATATCATGTCTCAGATGAAAGTTATACCCATTAAACTTAACTGTACAGACAGAGTTCTTTCAATTTTACCGGTTTGGCACAGTTTTGAAAGAGTATTTGAAGTTTATACCATTTCATGTGGGGTATGTACATATTATACCAGTATTAGAACTTTAGCAGATGACCTGAAAAATGTAGAGCCAACATTTATGGGGTCAGCACCTCGCCTTTGGGAAAGCCTTCATCAGCGAATTTTAAAAAGAGTGAAAGAGGCGCACCCAATGCGAAGGCTGCTGTTCCATACAGCCTATTTTCTTAGCAAGCAGTATAAATCTTCGCTCTACTTTATGTTCGACAGAAAGTTGAAAACAGAAAAAGAATCTTCACTTTTGCGAATAGTTCAGCTTCCGTTTCATGCCCTTCGCTGGTTGCTTGTTACTCCGTTTTACGGCTTTTTTAACGTAGCAGTTCTTGAGCCAATTCGGCTAAGCGCGGGTGGGTCACTTAAGGCAACCGTTTCAGGTGGTGGGGCTCTTCCTAAGGAAATTGACCGCTTTTTTAACTATATCGGCATTCCCGTGCTTGAAGGTTATGGCATGACGGAAACATCGCCTGTAATTGCTGTACGTACAGAAGATCAGCTTGTAATCGGCACAGTTGGCCCTATTGTTGAAGAGACAGAAGTACGCATTGTTGACCTCGAAACAGGGGATACGCTCTATCCAGATAGAAGCCATCCGGAGAACGGCCGTGGAATTCGCGGTGAAATTCATGTAAAAGGCCCACAGGTAATGCAAGGGTACTACAAGGAAAAAGAACTAACAGCAAATACAATTCGAAATGGATGGCTAAGAACCGGCGATCTTGGAATGATTACCTTCAACAACTGTCTCAAGATACTCGGACGGTCAAAATCTACCATTGTACTGCTAAGTGGTGAAAATCTTGAACCCGAACCGATTGAAATGCGGCTTACACAGAGCCCGCTTGTTGAACATTGTATGGTAGTGGGCCAGGATAAAAAATTCATAGGCGCATTGATTGTTCCTGATTTAGGTGAACTTAGAGCGAAAGGGATACAGGCACAAACATTGGCAGAGGCATCTGAAAATGAAGAAGCCAAAAAACTAATGCGTGCAGAGATAAAAAAAGTGATTTCAACATCAAACGGTTTCAAACGGCACGAACTCATTCAGGAATTTCAGTTATTGCCGGAAACGTTTAAAATCGGTGTAGAGCTGACAAGCCTGTTCAAGATGAAGCGCCACATCATTCAGGATAAATATGCTGATAAGATAGAATCAATGTACCCTAACGAATCATCAGGAGGCAAATAGCATGGAATTTACTACTCAACTGCTCTATCCTATTGACCAGATACTTCTTGCGGTGATGATCTTTTCCATTATGTTTGGAATGGGTGCAAGCCTCACCATCGACGATTTTAAAACCGTGATGCGATATCCTCGCGGAATATTAATCGGGTTTCTCTCTCAGTTTGGGCTTATGCCGTTTTTTGCCTACGGGCTGGCGATATTTTTAAACCTGCCACCAGCTTATGCTATTGCCATAATTCTTATTGGCTGCTTGCCTGGTGGAACCACATCTAACATGTTTGCATACTTTGCAAGAGGGTCTGTAGCGCTAAGTATTGCCATGACCACTGCCTCAACTGTGATGGCTTTGCTGATGATGCCAATTCTTCTTGAGTTTTATACAGCCGAGTTTACCAGTGCCATCTCCGCCGAGCTGCAAACTGCCGGTACAGGCACTGAGTTTGTAATCCCCACAGGAAACATCATCAGTTCGTTAATACTGGTATTGGTTCCTGTTGCATTAGGAATGTTTTTAAGAGCAAAATCACAGGCTTGGGCGAAAACCGCAGAAGATACTGCAGGCTTCATGGGCATAATTGTGATTCTTTATTTAATTGGAACTGCCTTTGCCCGCCACAGCGGATTGATGCTTCAAACACCCATAAATATTTATATTGCCGCAATCTGCGTGGGTTTACTTGGTTTTCTGTTTGGCTTTTGGATGTCGCGACTCTTCAAATTATCGCCCATATTCCAGAGAGCCATTTCTCTTGAAACAGGCATTCAAAACGGGCCAATAGCATTCGCAATTATTCTGCTGAGTTTTGCGGAGCCCATTCAAAGCCAGATGCTTTGGCTGGCTATTCTTTACTCAACATTTATTGTCATCACATCTTCTTTCATAACACTCTATTACAGAAGGGTTGGCAAGTTTGACTATGAGATCTATAAAAACACAACCATCCACAACAAACTCTTTGGCGACGAGTATGTTAGCAACTATCCTGATGGATTTTTACCGAAGCGAATAGAGCACGACCCGAGCCAGGGCTTTACACCGTCTCAAATCAGAGAGAAAAAATAGATTGAACAAGACTTTTTTTAGGTTAACCTTTGCTTCTTTAATGATGTGATGCTTTCATAAAACTGCGTTATATTAAGCCAGCAGACAATTTAAACCCAACGCAACAGTATGTTTGAAGTATTTGAGTCTGGTTCAAGAATCAGCAAGAGTGATTATAAAAAACGGCTGCCCGAACTTCGTGCCGAATTACTACACACACAATTTGAACTCCAAAAACAGAACATCCCGGTACTGATAAAAGTGGCTGGTGTGGAGGGAGCCGGGAAGGGAGAGGTGGTAAATCGCCTCAATTCGTGGATGGATACCCGTTACATTGAAACTTATGTGTTTAGAAAAGAGAGTGATGAAGAGGCGAGCAGGCCATTCTACTGGCGTTTCTGGAGAGTGTTACCAAGTGGCGGACAGATTGGTGTTTTCTTTGGGTCGTGGTACACCCAGCCCATTAAGAAGCTTGTTTTTGACGAACTTGATCCCCATAGATTCGATTCTGAAATGAGCAACATCCGCTCTCTTGAACAGATGCTTGTTGCGGGCGGAATGGTTATCGCAAAATTTTGGCTGCACATACCTGAAGCTGAACAGAGAAAACGCTTTGAAAAACTTGAGAAGGATGAACGAACTGAATGGAGGGTAACAGATTACGACTGGCGCTATCACGACAATTTTGAGCGTTTTATAAAAGTGAGTAAACGTGCCATTCGTCAGACAGATACTGCTGAAGCACCCTGGAATATTATTGATGCATCACAAACCCGTTTCAGAGATATCGCCTTTATGGAAACTCTTCTTCAGCGAATGAAAGCTGCGCTGAACAAAAATGGCATCAACAAAAAGATAAATGGTGCAATTACTCCTGAACTCCATAAATCAGCAAAGCCAATTAACGTGCTGAACAACGTTGATTTAACGAAGGAACTCTCAAAAGATGAATACAAAAATGAGTATAAGGACCTCTATTTAGAAATTGAGTATTTAGCCTGGCAGTGTTATCAAAATCAAATATCAAACATCATTGTTTTTGAAGGATGGGATGCTGCCGGAAAGGGAGGTGTGATACGCAGATTGATTCCTACACTTGATGCAAAGCTCTATAGGGTAATTCAGATTGCTGCACCTACTAAGCTTGAATTGTCACACCATTATCTGTGGAGATTCTGGCAGCATATCCCAAAAGATGGAAAAATCACCATTTACGACAGATCATGGTATGGAAGAGTGTTGGTAGAACGTGTTGAAGGTTTTGCTACAGAGCCGGAGTGGAGCAGGTCATATCACGAAATCAACGAATTTGAACAGCAGTTGATTGAACACGGCACAGCAATTAACAAGTTCTGGCTGCACATAAGTGATGAAGAACAGTTAAGGCGATTTGAAGAGAGAAAAAGGATTGAGTACAAAAAGCATAAAATAACCGATGAAGACTGGAGAAATCGTGAAAAGCGCGATGAGTATAAGGCTGCAGTGCACGATATGGTTGCGAAAACAAGTACTGAGTATGCTCCATGGCACATTATTCCTGCTAACAGCAAAAATTTTGCACGCATAAAAGTGTTGAAAATCATCCGCGATTCCATGAAAAGCTCACTCGAAAAGAGAGTTAAAAAAATGGCGAAGCAGACGGATTGATGGAGATTGTAACAAAAGATATCTACCTGAACACCAAAGGGTTTTCTGATATCCATGACATTACCCGCCTTGTAAATCAACACATATCGGAAAGTGAAATTGCAGAGGGTTTTTGCCACATTTTTGTGGTTGGCTCCACAGCATCTGTTTCCACAATGGAATTTGAACCGGCTCTGGTAAAAGATATCAAAGAGAAGCTGGAAGATTTTGCATCAGAAACAATGCGTTCTCACCACTCAGAAACCTGGGGCGACGATAACGGATTCTCCCACATCCGGGCTACATTTATGGGCCCCGGCATCACGGTTCCCATCCGCAATGGAAGCTGTATTCTTGGTACTTGGCAGCAAATTGTTGTACTCGATCATGACAATCGCCCCAGAAAACGGCATGTAATTGTTCAGATTATTGGTAAACAGGCTGGTTAGCATTGCTGCTGTAATCTATTTTTCCTGTAACAAATAATTTGCGTGCACTTTTCAGAAATTAAGGGTTCACACGGTTAATCAAGGAGCCACTGTCGGCACTTTTAAGTATTTCAACAACCTGATTAACAAGATTCTGCCGCGCCTGTCTGCTCGCCCAGGCAACATGTGGGGTAATCAAAAGATTCTCAGGCTGGTTCTTTATGATCGGATTTTCCTTATCCGGAGGCTCAACCGATAAAACATCGATCGCTGCAGCTTTCAATTTGCCGGATGTTAACGCCTCGAGAAGATCAGCTTCGTTTACAATGCCGCCTCTACCCATGTTGATCAACATTGCACCATCCTTCATTAAAGCCAGTTTTTCCCTGTTGATAAGATTTTCTGTGTGTTCTGAAAGGGGAGAGTGAATGCTTACCACATCACTTTCTGCGAGAAGGGTATCCAGCGATACACGGCCATCTTTCGATCTGCTGCCCGGCACCACACTCTCCGATACAAGAACATTCATTCGAAAAGCTTCAGCAAGCTCTCTTACCCGTTTACCGATTGCACCATAGCCTATAATTCCCAGGGTTTTATCAGAAAGATCCTCGATGGTAAAATCCAGCAGGCAGAAAAACGGGCTATCTGACCAAGATAAATCTCTTACCGATGTATCGTATTCACCAAGCCTTCTTTGCAGGTACAGTAAACATGCAAATGTATGCTGTGCAACCGATTCTGTAGAATAACCTACAATGTTGCAAACCGGAATGGAACGCTCTTTTGCAGCCTCCAGGTCTACATTATTCGTGCCTGTAGCCAGAATAATTATCAATTTTATTTTATGATTAGCTGAAAGCATTTCCCTGCCGATCACCACTTTATTCGTAAGAACAATGTCTGCATCGGTTATTCTTTCTAATGTCTCCTCAGGGGTAGTTGTATCGTAGGTAAACCAGTCAAAAGGAAGGGCAAAAAGAGCCTTGGTATCTAAATCGTGGGGTGCAAGGCTGGCATAGTCAAGTATTACTGCTTTCATTCAAAAATCAGATTAAGTTCAAAAAAGAATACCATTGAATTGATTCTTATCCATTTAATTTTGGAAATTGCAAGTTAATCATCACAAGAGATTGATGTAATTAAACCATTTAAAATACTATGGAAGAAAACAGTTCAGCACAAGCTGAAAAAGCAGTAATGCCCGATGAGTTAAATCGGTGGAGTTGAGGAGCATTCTTTCTAAGTGCAATTTGGGGTGTAGGCAATAAAACCTATGTTGCTTTATTAGCACTGGTACCTGTTATCAACATTTTTGTAATGATTGCACTTGGACTGAGAGGAAATAAGTGGGCATGGGAGAATAAAGAATGGGAAAGCGTTGAACATTTTGTTAAAGTTCAAAAACGATGGGAAATAGTGGGCTATTTTGCACTGGCATTCTATCTCTTTTTTGCCGTTAAAAGATTGATCGAGATTTTGTAACCCAGTAAATACATATATTTTACATATAAACCTTTTTCTTTGTAGTTTCATGCTATGAAGAAATTTGTACTCTCATCTGAAGATCAATCTCCGGCGAATTACACAATCTCTTACAGTGATCTGCTGAACGATGCCCAGTTAAACGCCGTGATGCACACAAATGGCCCGGCACTTGTAGTTGCCGGTGCAGGAACAGGCAAAACCCGAACATTAGTTTACCGTGTGGCACGCCTCGTGGAAAGTGGAATAGACCCATCCGAAATTTTACTGCTCACATTTACGCGGC
>SLLL01000214.1 GCA_007134085.1 Balneolaceae bacterium | reverse complement strand
TCGGTTTACTCCCCCGGTTCTTCGCCGAATTCGGCAAAAAAGCGCATGTATTCGAGAACGGCGATGGCTTCTTCAACGGAGACACCGGTGTTGGTCATAATGCCGGGGTATTGATCGGCAAGCTCCTGCCCGATGGGATGGTTCATGCGGTTTTCGCGCGGTTCAACGGTGTAGTTGACGATAAACTCCGGGGTACGGTGATTTACGGTGCGCCCCAAAGCAGGCCCGCTGATGGAGGCGGTCATGGTGTGGCACGCTGCGCAGTAGGAGGCGAAAATCTGAGCTCCTTCGAGCGCTTTCGATTCGCTGATCTCACCGAGTTCGAGCGTTTCAGTAACAGGGCCGTAGCCGTGCTCGGCTGTCCATGAGTCGCCGTTGCCGGTGCAAGAAATGAATAAGAGAAAACAAAACAGGGTGGGGATTGAGTAGGATATCTTCATAATTGAAATGTAATGAAAAAGATGAATAAATCGGGAGCGGTTGATAACAATGAGTTGCTGGTACAAAAAAGAAGAACCGCGAAGGCCGCAAAGAACCGCAAAGGGGAAGGTTTTAGTACAGAAAATCTTGGCGTCCCTTGGCGGACTTTGCGGTTTTTATCCTTGCAAATCATCTTTTCTTGCGGTTACTTCAATAGTTAAATCTAATTGAATTTCACCTCTCATGATTATCAAACTAAACCGCTCAATCCTTTTAAGCATTACGCTGCTTTTTTTCGTCACCCTGCCGGTTTCGGCTCAAATCACCATCGAAAGCTGGACCCCCGAAGCTATGGTAAACCTCCCGGTTGCAGGCTCGCCCGAACTATCTCCCGATGGAAGCATGATTGCGTACACCGTGCGCGAAACCAATATGGACGGGGATGAATCAAGCTTTACCACGCATGTCTGGGTGGCATCGGCAGATGGCTCCATGAACAGGCAGTTCACACGCGGGGAGCAGTCGGCCACCAACCCACAGTTCAGCCCCGACGGCCGCAAACTCTCCTTCATCTCAACCCGCGATTCCGGCCGGCAGATCTATGTAATGTATCTCGATGGAGGTGAAGCGAAGAAAATCACATCCGCAGAAAACGGGGTTGGCAGCTATCAGTGGTCGCCCGATGGCACCCGGATTGCCTACACAATGACCGATCCAAAGACGGACGAAGAGAAAGCCCGTGAGCGGGAACGCCTCGATGTTATTCATGTGGATCGTGATTTCAAATTTGCACGAATTTATGTGCAGCCGGTTGATGGCGAAGAGGCACAGGCAATCTACGGCGATGATCTTCATACCACTTCATTCGATTGGTCGCCGGATGGTGAAACCATTATGTTCGCCCATCAGCCAACACCCCGAATCGATGACCGATACAAGATGAATATTTCTGTGGTACCGGCAGATAGCGGCGCGGTTACCCCGCTGGTTTATCGTGAAGGAACGGACGGCAGCCCGCGTTATACTCCGGATGGCAGCCGGATTGTTTTTACTTCCCATGGCGGACAGCTTGAGGGGATTGGCATTCAGGATCTGTTCATCATTTCCGCTGATGGCGGCGAACCCGCAGCACTGGCTCATACGTACGACCGTAATGTATCCATCACCGGTTTCGATGCGTCCGGCAATCTGCTGGTTACCGAGCGCAGAAACACACTCTCTGCTCTCTACCGCGTACCGCTCAACGGCGATGAGCCAGAGCTTCTTACCCCTGAAAACGGCATTTACAACATGTTTGCCGTAAACAGGGATGGCAATCGGGTAACGTTCACATACGAAAACTCCGACACACCAAGAGAGGTCTATCATGCAGATCCGGATTCGTTTGATCCGGTGAAAGTTTCCTCGCTTTTTGATGATGCAGCCTTTCCTGAGTTTGGGAAAACCGAGCTGCTAACCTGGAGCTCACCGGATGGTATGGAGATCGAAGGCCTGCTTACATATCCGGTTGGGTATGAGCCGGGTGACAGAGTTCCGCTTATCCTGATGGTTCATGGTGGCCCGGCGGGGGTCTATTCGCAAACATTTACAGGGCAGGGAAATATCTATGCAATTCAGCACTTTGCGGAGCAGGGTTATGCACTGTTGCGGCCAAATCCACGCGGAAGTACCGGTTATGGCAAGGAGTTTCGTTATGCCAACTTTCAGGACTGGGGCTATGGCGATTATGAGGACCTTATGAGTGGAGTTGATCTGGTGATAGACATGGGTGTGGCTCATCCCGATAGTTTGGTGGAGATGGGGTGGAGCTATGGCGGCTATATGACCTCATGGATTGTTACCCAGACGGATCGGTTTAAGGCGGTAAGTATGGGGGCGGGCCTTTCGAACCTGGTGAGCATGGTTGGCACTACCGACATTCCGGGATACCTGCTGGCGCACATGGGCGGGCCGTATTGGGGAGGCAATATGGAGACGTATGAGCGGCATTCAGCCGTCTATTTTATGGATGATGTGGTTACGCCGACACAGATTATTCATGGCTCGAACGACCTTCGGGTACCGCTTGGGCAGGGGCAGGAGTTTTACTGGGCACTGCAGGAAAAAGGTGTGGATTCTGAAATGATCATCTATCCGCGAACCGGCCACGGGCCAACAGAACCAAAATTCATCGCCGATGTATCCAATCAAATCCTGCGCTGGTTCGATAAGCACCTGGGCAGGGAAGCGGTGGCGGAATAGCAAAAAAGAAAAACTTGGCGTTCCTTAGCGTCCAGAAAGGTTTGCACCGGGAGCGGTTGATAAACGAGGAGTTGCTGGTACAAAAAAGAAGAACCGCGAAGGCCGCAAAGATACGCAAAGGGGAAGGAGCATAAGTACGGGAGGTCTTAAACTGTCACCAAGGTGAAGAGTTTAGTTTAGGAATTCTTGGCGTTCCTTGGCGTTCTTGGCGGTTTATAAAAATGAGTTGCTGGTACAAAAAAGAAGAACCGCGAAGGCCGCAAAGAACCGCAAAGGGGAAGGAGCATAAGTACGGGAGGTCTTAA
Organism: Balneolaceae bacterium; assembly: GCA_007134085.1. Classification (GTDB taxonomy): domain Bacteria; phylum Bacteroidota; class Rhodothermia; order Balneolales; family Balneolaceae; genus Rhodohalobacter. Next base: position 5,869 of record SLLL01000214.1, on the reverse strand, counting down.
ACTGTCACCAAGGTGAAGAGTTTAGTTTAGGAATTCTTGGCGTTCCTTAGCGATCTTGGCGGTTATTATTAAAGGTTGTTCACAACCCTTCTTATTCCGTTTTTGATCCTGTTGACATTGAAGTTTATCAGGAATCCAAGACGGTTTTCCGTGAGTTTCAGGTAGGTGAGTATCTGTGCCATGTGGATATCGTTCAGATTATCAACGGCCTTTATTTCGACAATCACTTTGCCGTTTATCCAAATATCCAATCTATATCCACAATCCAGTTTCACATCTTTATAGACCACCGGCAGAGCAGCTTCTTTGCGAACATGTAATCCACTTTCTGATAACTCATAAGCAAGACAAGCCTGATATGTGGATTCAAGCAGCCCGGGTCCAAGATTTTTATGAACGGTTAAAGCACTATTCACAAGAATGCTTCCAATCTCATTTTCAGTCATGATGAAGGTTAAATTTATTTGGTTGATACATTTTGTAGTATGAACCAAATTTCCAGATCTCCTTACACTTTTTTTAAAAAACCGCCCCCAAAAGGTTTGAATCGGTAGCGGTTTATAAAAATGAGTTGTTGTTACGAAAAAAGAAAAACCGCAAAGTGTGAGTTTTTGGTATAAAAAATCTTAGCGTTACTTAGCGATCTTGGCGGTTGATAAACAATGAGTTGTTGGTACAAAAAAGAAAAACCGCGAAGGCCGCAAAGAGCCGCAAAGGGTGAGTTTTTGATATAGAAAATCTTGGCGTTCCTTGGCGATCTTGGCGGTTTATAAAATTGAGTTGCTGGTATAAAAAATAAAAACCACGAAGGCCGCAAAGAACCGCTCCCGACGCAAAACATGTCGGGAGGTGTTAAATGTATGGCAGGCAGTAAACTGACGCTATGGTGAAGAATTTAGTACAGGAACTCTTGGCGTTCCTTGGCGGTCTTGGCGGTTTATCCTATGTTGGTGATTTCAAGACTAAAATTTTTACCCACCCAGCAAACTTGCGAGGAAATAGGTACTTAGCCCAAGGTAGATCGAAACACCTGTGATGTCTGTAATGGTTGTAAGCACCGGCCCCGTCATCATTGCCGGATCGCCACCCCAGCGTTTGATGATAAATGGCAGTGTACCACCTACAATACCGGCTAAAAGAACATTCGCTGCAAGTGCGGTTCCGGCAACCAGGCCAAGAGTTGGGCTTCCCTGTACCAGATATGCAATAACGGTGAACAGTGCACCCAGTGCCAGTCCATTAATTAAGCCGACAATCACCTCTTTCTTTGCCGCACGCCAGTATTCGCTCAGGCGAACTTCTCCCAGTGCAATACTCCGGATGGAAACCGAAAGCGCCTGAATGCCAACATTGCCACCCATATCGGTAATCATCGGCAGAAAAATAGCGAGAGCTGCAACCGCCTCAATGGTTGCTTCGAACGATGCGATAACCGCAACTGCACCCAGGTTCAGAAAAACATTTCCCGCCATCCAGGGCAGGCGTTTTTTAACCGAGCCCAGCGGCGGCGTGTAGAACGATTCATCAGCCGATGCCGCACCCATTGTCATAAACAGATCGGCCATGTTTTCGGAGAGAATGTCGATAGCATCATCAAGAAGAAGAACACCAACCAGCACTTTTTCATCATTGGTAACGGGCAGCATCTGGAAGCGCCGGTTTCGCAGCAGCTGGGCCGCATAAACGTCAGAATCTTTCGTACTTACAATAACAATATCCTTGGTGGAAATTTCATCGATGGCTTTTGAGGGGTCTGTTCGGATTAAATCTTTCATGGAAGCAGCACCTTTTGGCACACCGCCTTTATCAACCACATAAACGTAACCCCGGTTTTGAATTTGAGCAGGCGCATCTTTCATAGCATCGAGTGTATCCTTAACCGTAGTACCTTCCCGCACGGCTATAAAATAGGTATTCATTACAGAGCCAACGGTACCATCCTCATAGGCCATCAGGTTTTTGATGATGTCGCCCGACTCTTTATCAATTTTCGAGAAGAGAAAAGAAATCTCATCCGGATTCAGCAAAGCAATGATATCTGCTGCGTCATCCACAGGAATAGTATCAATGAGCCGGGTAGAAATCTCAGGTTTCATCAAACGATAAAGGTCTACAGCCATTTCATGTGGCAGTTTGATCAAAATATCTGCGGCATGTTTTTCATCAATCCGTTCCAGAAAGGGAACCACTACGTCGTTGTCAAGTTCAGTGAGAATCTGTGCGATGCGGCCGGAAGAAAGGTTTGGGGCAATATCAACCGCTTCATCAACGCGATCATGAAGCATGGCATCGGTAAAGTTGTCGCGATAGGCAATTAACACATCTGGTTCTAAAATCATGGGAGCAGGATCAAATTTTCAGGTTTAGGAGATGAACTTTAACCATATTCAAAGTTCACGTAGTTTTATTTCAACCTTTAAAAGAAAGCAGGTTCATAAGCACTTTTTCAAGTAAAACTTAGTTTTTTATGTTTAATCAATTTCTGTAACAGTAGCAGTTTATGTTTGTAAGGCTTTTTATTGCCATACTGATGGCACTTCTTTTTGTACCCGATCTTTTTGCCCAGGGGTTCAACAGTTTCAACAACAGAAACCATCCCTATCTGAACTGGCAGGTAGCGGAAACCGAGCATTTCAGAATCATCTATCCATCGCGCCTTGCAGGTATTGAGGCGGAGGCAGCAGCCATTGCTGAGGAGAGCTATGCGGCGCTGTCAGAAAATCTGGAAGTTAGCTTTTCAAAAAAAATTCCCATTTATCTGTCTGATGAGGATGAGATCATCAACGGATTTGCCAACCCGATTGGGAAAGGCTACACCATGATCTGGGTAAATCTGAATGATGCACCGGAGCGATATACAGGAAATGAAAAATGGCTTAGAAAGGTGATTGCCCATGAGTTGGGGCATATCTTCCACTTTAAAGCGGTGTGGAGTAACATGGGCTTGTTGCAGTGGGGTGTAGGGAACCCGATGCCGATGTTTTGGGCTGAAGGGGTGGCTCAATATCAAACCGAGAATTGGGATGCACAACGGGGTGACCGCTGGCTGCGCAAAGCCATTTTCGACAGCCGCCCCAATTTTCGCAGCAATCAATCCATTGAAGATGCCCAGCTGATGTACGCGGTTGGCAATTCGCAGCTGCGATATTTCACAGAGAAATATGGCGACAGCACTCTGGTAAAGATGTTGTCTCACCGGGATAGTTTTTTGGGCGTTTTTGACTACCACGATTTTGAATCGGCTTTCAGCGAAGTGGTGGATGGCGGTTACGAAGCGTTTAACGAAGATTGGAGAAAGCACATGAACGTGTATTACAACACGCTCGCTTCTCAGATGGAACGTACCGATTCGCTGAATACGGCCCCATTATCACTCCCCGGCCAGTTTTATTTTGATATGGCCGTTAGCCCGGGCGACAGCCTGCTTGCAGTATTATCATTACCATCTCTTCAAAGGCCGGTTCGTAGCCTGTTCATCGTGAAAAATGATTCAACCAAAAAAAGCCGAAGAGTGGCAGAGGGGAGAATCAACGATGATCTTTCCTGGAGCAGTGATGGCAGGTACGTTTACTACTCGCGGCTGGTTCGAGGCGAGCGCTCATCTCTGTTGAACGATATTTTTCGCCTCAACATCGAAACCGGAAGGGAAGAACAGATAACCCATAGCCGCCGTGCCCGCTACCCTGTACCGGGGCCTGATGGAAAAATTGGCTATATCGTCAATCAAAACGGTACCGGAAATCTGTTTTTGTACGATCCGGATACAGGAACAGAGGCGCAAATCACCGATTTCATTGGCGATGTACAGGTGTTTCACCCACTCTGGATTGAAGCCCGGCAGCGCTGGCTCTTTCATAAGTTCGATGAGTTTAACCGCAGAAATATGGTTCTGTTCGATCCGGCAACCGGACGCGAAATTTTTCTCGATCAGTTTGATGTGGATAACCGAAAGTTCAGGTTGAGCCCGTCGGGAGATCGCGTGGCTTTTACCTCCCTGCGTGATGAAGTGCCGAATGTGTTTATCTACGATTTTGATACGGATCAGGAAAAGCGTGTTACAAATCTCTTTACAGGCGGCGAAGCTTTTGGATGGATCGCGGCAGGCGACACCCTTGAAACCGAAAAACTGCTGATCAAAGCGAGTGAAACAAAGCGTCGCGATCATGCATTTTGGGTTGATGTGGACAGAGATTATTACAGCGGCGAAGCAATGGTGCCCGAAGCATACTCAAGCTGGCGCCTGAAAAGCCCACCCAATGTTATTCCCTCTGTAATTGATCCCGATGAGAGCCTTATTCTGGAGAGATACCGTTACCGGTCACTCAACAACATCACCCATGCTGCAATGCTAATTCTGCCTTATTACGGCGGGCCCAATGACTGGGGCCTTTTCGGCACCACCGGTTTTGTTGAGCCGCTCGCGAAGCACATTTTTGCTGCAACTGGGTATGTGTCATTCGGTGATTTTGGCCGCTCTTATGGTATCGCCAGTTATGCCAACAACAAGTTTTATCCAACTTTTACCACATCTCTCTACAAAATTCCGGGCAGTGCCTTTTTCTATGGCGACCGTTTTTTGGTTGAGGAGATGATTGGTGGCGATCTTTCGATGAACCTGCCGATGGATCTTTTTGAGGGGGCATATCGGGGTGGATCTGTCTTTGCGAGGCTGCGTCATGTGCTTGTGCGCCCGTTCGATCGTGATCTCTTTTCTGATACGTTTCTGAGCCCCGCACCGGAGAGTGCCCGTCAGACGGATCTCTCCGTTGGATTTGGCATTAAGAAACAGCGTCCGTGGAGAGATAATCTCATCCACCCACTTGATGGCTGGGGCGTTCGTGCAATGGTTACGGGAGCGGAGAAAATACTGGGATCTGAAGTACAGTTCGCCACTGCAGACGTGAGTACATATACCGTTTTGCCATCCCTTGGGCTGCAGCGATTCTATCTTTACGGCAGGTATCAGCAGCAATGGGGAACGCCACTACCGCAAAACTTTATCGGTTTTTCCCGCCTTGATAACATCAACCTGAACCTGCCGGGTGAGGTGCCAATCAGCCTTTTTCATGAGGCTGACCGTGTGCGCGGCTATCGTGAATTTGTGGCGGGTAACCGTGTTGCATTTGGCAGCCTGGAGTATCGGATGCCGTTTTTGCCATCACTCAATACAACCATACTTGGGTTGATTGAACTGCGAAGCACAGCCTTGGCACTTTTTACTGATGCAGGGGTGGTTTGGAATGCAAGAACAATTGATGGTGAATTTGCAACCGTACAGCGATGGGGAGCCGGCGCTGAGCTGAAAAATGAACTGCGCCTGTTCGGCATTCCAATCAGCCATGCAATCGGCATAGCACAACCAGCACAAGAACTCTTCACCGATACAGATCCGGATATTTACTACCGTGTTAGAGCGGTGGTGCCTTTTTGAGAGAGGTACGGAAACTAAATATCAATAAATAAACGTAGTTCAAAAACACGCTATATTGCCTCGGACGCAGAATATTCAGTGTATTTCCGGGCTATGTGAAAATATTTCACAGCCTGCCGCAAACTCTTCAATCTCCCATGGGGATCCGGTTGATAAAAAAATCGATCTACGTAGTACCGGACGTCCTCGTCCGGTAGGGGTAGGGTTAGGATTTAGGTTGTGGTTTTTCGAAGCAGGAGCTTTGATCTGCGTAGTACCGGACGCCCCCGTCCGGTAGGGGTTTGGTATTTGGCTTGTGGATTTTCGAAGCAGGAGCTTCGATCTACGTAGTACCGGACGTCCCCGTCCGGTAGGGGTAGGGGCTTGGATTTGGGTTTTGGTTTTTCGAAGCGGGAGCTTCGATCTACGTAGTGCCGGACGTCCCCGTCCGGTAGGGAT
>SLLL01000126.1 GCA_007134085.1 Balneolaceae bacterium | reverse complement strand
TCAAAACAGTTAACAACATACCGATATGGCAGAAAATAGCGAATCTGAGTTTGAAGAGTGGCAGAAAGATGTAGAGTATCTTGTACATGCGTTGAAAGAGAGTTTTGAGTCGGCCGATGTGAAGTACAGCATCGACGATCAGAATGATATTCTCTACATCGAGCTGGAGGGGCTGGATGACTACTCCGAAGAAGAGATTGTTGAGATTGCCGAGCCGCTGCTCGAAGAGATTGACCTGGATTTTGAGGATGTGATTTTGCTGCCGCTGAAGTAGCCTGATCTTAAGTAAATAGCTACATATCCAACCCCCAACTCTCCCCGAACGGGGACGTTCGGGGCTACGTAGATCGAAGCTCCTGCTTCGAAAAACCCAGGCCTGCATATCCATCCCAACCCTCCCCGAACGAGGACGTTCAGGATTACGTAACTCGAAGGTCCCGCTTCGAAAATCAGGCCTTGCATTCCGATATCCCATGCAGGACAACGCCCTTTCAGGGCTACCTTGTTCTCATTCCTTTCTATGCATAGCGCTTCGCACTATGTTATTGACTTAGCCCCGTTGGGGCATTTTGCTCAGAGCTATTCAGTGGTGGGGCGGTTTTGGATTATGATCTTTGTGTGGGTAAATCAGCTTCGTTTCAATATAGAAAACAGCACCAAAGGTGCGCAAGCAACAACATCGTGCAGCGCGCGATGAGGAACCGTAGGCATCTCATCCCAAGAGCCCCAACGTGGGCGCAAGCCGCGCAGGATTAATTCATAGGCCTAGCTCAGTGCTCGCCCCAGATTTCATAAAGGACGACGCCCTTTCAGGGCTACCTTGTTCTCATTCCTTTCTATGCATAGCGCTTCGCACTATGTTATTGACATAGCCCCGTTGGGGCATTTTGGATTATAATCTTTGCGCGGGCAGAACAGTTTCTTTTCAATACAGAAATCAGCACCAACGGCGCGCCAGCAACAACATCGTGCAACGCGCGATGAGGAACCGTAGTCATCCCATCCCAAAAGCCCCAACGCGGGCGGCGGCCTTCACCAATCAGTCCCATACATAGCGCTCATCAAAATCAATTTTATAACGTTTTAAAAACCTTCGATATTCATCTTTAAAACTCAATTTTTCATGATGCGTATGTTGATTTTTAATGTATTCCATAACTTTATCAACAGATCTGGGAGACACTGAAAATATCCCATATCCATCCTGCCAATAAAAATTCGAATAGTTTTCACCTCTTGTTTTGATCCATTTTGAAGAGCCTTGTTTAATGTGCTGAATCAAGTCCATCTGGGCAATTTTCCTCGAAAGAAGGCATAAAATATGGACATGATTTTTATGGCCACCAATCTGAACCGGATTGCATTCAAAATCTTTACATACTCCACCTATGTAATTATAGAGATCATTCTCTACATGCTCGTCTATTAAATTTTCCCGATGCTTTGTACTAAAAATAATATGTGTGTAAACTTTTGATAGTGATTGTGGCATGGGTGACACCTCTATTTGGTTGTACTTGATGAGTTTTTGGAACTGCGCTTCTCGATGAACGAATATGCTTATATATGCGAGATATTTCAATAGAACTATGTGGATTGCGCTCTTTCAGGGCTTAATTTTATAGGTTCATTGCTATGCTTAGCGCTTCGCACTATGTTAATGATTTAGCCCCGTTGGGGCATTGTGTTCAGAGCTATTTAGTGGTTGGGCGTTTTGGATTTTGATCCCTGGCAGGCCAGAATTCTCAAATCTCTGATCATTATATAGGTGTTAACACCAAAGGTGCGTCAGCAATAACATCGTGCGACGCGCGATGAGAAACCGTAGGTATCTCATCCCAAGAGCCCCAACGTGGGCGAAAGCCACGCAGGGTTCTTTCCTATATCTAACTCAGTATTTGAACCCGATTACATACTGGCTTACGCCCTTTCAGGGCTATCTTGTTCACATTACTTTTTATGCATAGCGCTCCGCACTATGTTGATGCCATAGCCCCGTTAAGGCATGGAGTTTTACAATCCTTGCGCGCGATGCTAGCTGTATATCCACCCCAATCCTCCCCAATCCTCCCCAAACGGGGACGTTCAGGATTACGTAGATCGAAGCTCCTGCTTCGAAAAGCACAGGCCTGCACATCCACCCCAACCCTCCCCGAACGGGGACGTTCAGGATTACGTAACTCGAAGCTCCCGCTTCGAAAAACCTAGGCCTGCATATCCATCCCAACCCTCCCCGAACGGGGACGTTCGGGGTTACGTAACTCGAAGCTCCTGCTTAGAAAACCACGAGCCCCAACGTGGGCGGCGGCCAGGACGGCTTCACTTTTAGGACTCTAAATAGGAGTTTAAACATCATCAAAAAAATTTTCATCGAATACTTGCCACTTACTTACTGTATTACTATACTAATACAGTATAACTAAATCATAAGAACTATGGTCACAATAGAAAACCTCACATTCTCCTTTAAAAAACATCAAAAGCTTTTTGACGGGCTTAGTATGAGCCTGGATACTGGCTACATTTACGGCCTGTTTGGCATGAACGGGGCAGGTAAAACCACGCTGCTGAATCACATCGCCGGGTTACTTTTCCCAAAAGAGGGATCTTGCTTGGTTGATGGTGAATTATCTAAAAAACGCTTGCCGGGTACACTACAACAAATCTTCTTTTTACCCGAGCAGTTTGACTTACCTGCCATAAATGCCGAGAGATACAAAGCAATGCACGCGCCATTTTATCCACTTTTTGATGATAACCTGTTCCAAGAAGTTCTTATGGAGTTCGATGTGGATGCCACAAAAAAGCTCACGGAGCTTTCGTACGGGCAGAGAAAAAAGTTCCTCATTTCGTTTGCCCTCGCAACCAACGCCAGGCTGTTGTTGATGGATGAACCCACTAACGGCCTCGACATTCCATCAAAAAGCCAGTTCCGAAAGGTAATGGCTGGCAGTGACCTCTCTAATCGGTGTGTGGTGATCTCCACACATCAAGTGCGCGATCTTGATGCGCTGATTGACCATGTTACCGTGCTGAACAACGGCAAGATTATCTTTCACAAAAATATTGCAACCATCAGCGATACCCTCAGTTTCGAGAAAGTTGCAGATGATGACAACCGCTTTACACTCTACAGCGAGGATATTTTTGGTGGCAAATCAGCCATCCTGCCAAAATCACTATCGAATAAAGAAACCCAGATAGACCTGGAGCTTCTTTTTAGTGCGGTGATAAATCAAACCGAATCCATCAACAGCCAATTTGTAAAGGAGAACTGATATGAGTACATCTGCAAATAACGGGACTTTTTCTTTGAACAGGGTTATGCTGATCAGTAAGAGATACTTTTTTCTGAATCAAAAAAACTGGCTCATCGGGTTGCTCAGTGCTGCCGGTATACTCTTTACAATTTGGCTTATTCCAGTGATTATCACCTCAGGCGATATTGTGCCTTCGTTTGGCTCGGCGTTATCAAACATCACAGCTGCGGCATATGTATTTGGAGGGTTGGTAATAGCAAGTTCAATTTTTAACGAGTTGCACTCTACAAACACGTGTTACCGGTTCCTAACGCTGCCGGCTACTACAGCAGAGAAATTCTTATCGGCCTGGCTGGTTACGTCTGTGTTCTATACGGTTGCCGTAATGCTTGCCATTTTTCTGCTAAGCTTTAGTGTTGAATCGTTAGGCGCAATTATACGCGGCAGTTGGGCGCGGTTTGAGCTGTTCAATCCTTTCACTGATGATGTTGCAGATACGGTAAGCAGCTACTTTTTCTATCACAGTATATTCTTTCTTGGAGCGATCTACTTCCGTAAAAATAATTTTCTAAAGACGGTTCTGGCTTACATCACCATAGTGATTGGCCTTTTGATCTTTTTCTCTTTTGTGATGCTGATCTTTGGTTTGTCGATTCAGGGTGAACTTCAGGTTAGCATGCAGCTTAATAGTATTTCTGAATTGGTTCCGGCATTTCTACACTCCACTTTTCGAATACTGTTTACTCTATTGATGCTTTTCCTTGCCTATGTTCAACTTAAAAGACGGCAGATTGTATGATGAACTTCTCGGATAATAAGCCAATTTATCAACAGATATCAGATTTCATCTGCAACCAGATTTTGGACAAAAAGTGGGCAGAAGGCGGCCGCATGCCGTCCGTACGGGAAATTGCTGTTCTGATGGAGGTAAACCCAAATACGGCTATGCGTGCGTTTCAAACCCTACAGGATATTGGGGTGGTGGAAAACCGCCGAGGCATTGGCCACTTTGTGGCAGAGGGAGCGTACGATGCCGTACTCACTATGAAGCGCAAGGAGTTCATCGAAACCGATGTTCCTCAGTTCATCAAATCGATGAAACGCCTTGGCTACAATTTGGATGACATTAAAGGCTTTGCTTAAATCTGCACCCCAAATACGTACCCAATCAACAGATAAAGCACAAATGTGATAACAAAAACCATTGTAATGTTGAAAATAAATCCGGCTCGGGCCATCTGCGGTATGCTCACTAACCCGCTGCCAAATACAATTGCATTTGGCGGAGTAGCTACAGGAAGCATAAACGCACAGCTCGCACCGATCGCTGCAGGAATTACGAGTAACAGCGGATCGTAACCCATTGCAATAGCCACTGATGCAAGAATTGGCAAAAATGCCGCCGCAGTTGCCGTATTGCTCGTAACCTCTGTTAGAAAAATAATCACGAGCAGTGATAACAGAATCAGTGCTATAATCGGCAGAAAACCGAGTACCTGCAGCGAATTACCGATCCATGCAGCAAGGCCGGTAGATGTAATAGCTGCTGCAAGGCTAAGCCCGCCTCCAAAAAGAATCAGAACTTCCCAGGGCAGCTGTTTGGCATCATCCCAGGTGAGTACAAACTCAAACTTTTTGAAGTTTACCGGCAGCAGGAACATCAAAAATGCCCCAAAAATGGCAATACCGGTATCTGAAATATTGGGGATATACGGTTCAAGCAACGGCCTGGTGACCCAAAGTGTTGCCGTCATCAAAAAGACAACACCTACCATTTTCTCGGGAGATGACATCTTGCCCGATTTCTCAAGCTGCTCTTTGATGAGCCCGTATCCACCCGGAATTATTTTCAGCTTAATAGGAAATACGATGCGTGTAAGCATCAAATAGACAAGCGGAAGTGAAACAATTACAAGCGGAAGGCCAACCATCATCCATTGCCCAAAACCGATATCAACGCCGTAGGTTTCGAGCATGTAACCCGCCATCAGAGCATTTGGTGGCGTACCAATTAGCGTTGCAATTCCCCCAATGTTACAGGCGTAAGCAAGCCCAAGCAGCATTACTACAGCAAAATTGGTTTCGAGCTCGGCATTATCCATGCTTTCATCAGATTCTACCAGCCCAATGATAGAAAGTGCAATGGGCAGCATCATCATAGCGGTAGCAGTGTTGCTGACCCACATACTGAGGAATGCGGCTGAAATCATAAATCCGATAATAATAGATTTTGGCTTAGTACCCACCAACAGTACGATATTTAGTGCAATACGCTTATGCAGGTTGGTTCGCTCCATTGCAAGGGCAATGATAAAACCACCCATAAACAGGTAAATTAATGGATTAGCAAAAGGCTGTGTTGCTTCAGCAATAGAACCCACCTGCAAAACCGGGAACAGCACTATTGGCAACAGCGCCGTAGCGGGGATGGGTATAGCTTCAGTTACCCACCAAATGGCCATAAGAATACCTACAGCAGCTACACCCCACGCTTCGGGTGTGAGTGCTTCGGGTGATGGGATGAGTAACATAATCGCAAAGACAAGCGGCCCTGCAAAAAGGCCAATGCGGGGCCGCGAAAAGTACCCCCTGATTGATTCATCTGACATGGGAAACTCCCTCTTTAATTTTAGACCTAAAGGTGTAAAATAGAAAAGAAAAGAGAAATAATCTGAAAATTTGATAAGGTTTTTAAATCTTAAGATAAATGTCTATATTAATTAGACAAATTTCTAATAGGTGGGGTAATTATGTCTATACAGTATAAAGATCAGCCAGAACCAACTCAGGTAAACGATGTTGCCGTAAAATATCACGTTTCAAAAGATAACCGTTACAAACTTGTAAACGAGGCACAAAATGGTGTATCTGTACAGGCTTTCTTCGATCTGCTTGCCGTATCCGGGCTTACCAAAGAAGAGCTCTCCACCCTACTCGATATATCTTTCAAAACAGTTCAACGGTATCAAAAAGAGGGAAAACCACTTAGTGCCCTTAACAGCGAGCAAATTCTCAACATGATTGCCCTCTATCAAAAAGGCGAAGAAGTTTTTGGAGAGATCCCCTCCTTCGATAGCTGGCTAAGAAAACCTGCTTTTGGGCTTGGCAACCATATCCCCCTTAAACTTATGCAAACATCAGGCGGTATCGATCTTATCTACGAAGAGCTGCAGCGAATAGAGCATGGTATTCTGGCGTAGATGGTAGTTTATCGCATCACTCTCACAAAATGGGCAGATTCTCTCATTGGGCCTGGTTTCCCGGCAAGGTGGAATTCGAAAGGCGTGTATGTAATATATACTGCAGAATCGAGAGCGCTTGCCTGCCTTGAAAATCTTGTGCACCGTTCAGGCGAGGGGCTCAACAACCGGTTCAGCGTTATTGAGATAGATGTGCCGGATGGAGCCTCCGTTAAAACAGTTGATCCAACTTCACTGCCGGCTAACTGGCATCACATAACCAGCTATCCCGTTTGCAGGGAGATTGGCGATACCTGGGCTGAGTCCCGTTCAACACTGCTTTTGCGTGTGCCCTCTTCCATCATCCGGGATGAATACAACATTCTCATCAATCCGGCACATCCTGATTTTAAACAGACAAAGATCCGGAAAATCATTCCCTTCAGGTTTGATGAAAGGCTGATTTAGATCTTTGTCTGTTTTTACTAATTGTTGTCCAAAAACGATTTAAAATCACTAAAAAAACTTCATATCCGGTTTTTAGTGAAATTATTACTACCTCTTAAATTGAGCCTCATCTTTTTTTCTCGCGGAGGTACGCAGATTATATCGCGGAGTTTCGCTGAAATTCTGCGTCAGACTCTGTGTACCTCTCTGCGAAATTAAAATTTAGTATAACCAATGCTCAAAATAGTTAATCACTAACAAAAAGACGTTTTAAACACTCATAGCATTGGCTATTTCAAATAGAAAACCGAACACCAGCTTTTACAGCGAAGCCGGTGGTGTTGAATCCGTACACTTCTGTAAAGTCGGTATTCAAAAGATTTTTTACATCCCCGAAAAGGGTAAAACTGCGGTTCATTAGTGCATACTCCGCGTACAGATTTATGAGGGTGTATGCATCGAGCGTAACATCCTCCTGCGCAAAGTTGTTTGCAGGATTGAAGAAAAGATCCTGCCGCTCGCCATTATACTCTCCATCGGCACGTATGTAGAGCCTGTCTGTTACAGAGTAACCCAGATTCATACCTACACTATGTTTTGGGCGCCTTATTAGGTTGCTAACCACAGCTTCTGTGCCATCTTCAAAGAAATTGGTGATCTCACCATCCAAATAGTTGTACCAGGCACCGGCAGATATTCTGCTGTTAATCAGCCAGTCTGCCGTTAGCTCAACGCCATAATCGTTCTGGCGGTCTCTGTTGATGTAACCCATTGCCGAGAATACAATCAGATCATCAATTTCCCGATTGAAATATTGAGCGGAAAGCTTCAGAGATTGATCCATCAGAAACAGTTCAACACCTGCATTATAGTAGAGGCTCTTTTGCGGATCGAGATCCGGGTTGGCACCAAACGGACCAAACAGTTCATCGAGAGTGGGCGCTTTAAAGCCGGTGCTGATGGATCCGTACATTTTAATCTGATCGGTAACCATGTAAGCCGGAGCAAAACTGAAAGTAGAGTTATTTCCATATTCAGTGTGGTTGTTTAGGCGATAGCCAAGCTCGGCACTGAAACCCCCAATATCCCTCAAATAAATGGTTGCGTAAGGGCTGGTTATGGTGGCATCTCTTTCCGGCAGATCCTGTGCGGCAGGAATTGAGAACTGCTGAACATTAAAACCTGCAAGCATTTTCAGGTTATCTGATATGCTGTAGTTTGCGAAGAGATCTACATTATGCATGCGGCCGTCAAATTCACTGATTCCGAACATAGATTCAAAAGATCTTTGCGTTCGGGTATAGTTATATCCTGCATTCAACCTGAATGAGTTTCCGGCATATCTTGCTTGAATTCCAGGATTTAGCAACTCGAGTGTGTAGAAATTATCAGCATCTTCGAAGGACCCTCCATCGTAATCACCCTCATTTCGGGAGAAATTTAAGAATGGAGATACAGTAACTTTATCTGATATCAATATATCTGTTCGCCCAAAAAAAGCATCCAGTTCGAACCCATCGTTGCCAAATGGCTCCAATCCGCCTGGATTACGAGCAGCGCTAAACCCATCGCTTGATTCGCGATTGTAGTTCACCGTATATCTGATTCTGTTCCCCGCAGTACCATTCACACCAAGTGTGCTGTTAAACGTGTTGTATGTTCCGTAGGATAACCGCCCGGTAGCCTGGAATGGATCATCTCCTCCTGTTCGGGTAATCAGGTTTACCACTCCTGCAATGGCATCAGTGCCGTAAAGTGTTGACTGGCTGCCTTTTATCACCTCAATGCGTTCGAGGTTATTTGTTGGCAGCAGCCTTAAGTCGAACAAGCCCCCAACACCTGAGGGGTCGCTGATTGGCAATCCGTCAACCAAAATCAATGTGTTCTGTGCAGCCGCGCCCTGTAAGTAGAGAATTCTGCTGTTTGATGGTGCTCCATATGCATCGTTCACACGGATACC
>SLLL01000218.1 GCA_007134085.1 Balneolaceae bacterium | reverse complement strand
TATAACATGATTAGCCCTCGACATACCTGTCGGGGGTAAGATATAGCAAATTCCAAGAGATCCGTCGGCTGACGGATCAAATAGCCGGGGTATCCATCCTATCCATACAATGTATTCGACGATTTATTGAACCCCATTCGCCCCGAAGCATCGGGGTCATGGCCTATTTTCTTAAACCCCCGACAAGTGTGTCGAGGGCTAATCATATTGAACCCCTTATCAGGGGTTTAGTTTTAGAAATTTCGTGCGATCTTGCCAAATTCAACTAAGAACAACGATTAATCTTAATTTTAAAAACGTTTTATACAGCTGTGATTCAAAGAATAGCCCTAAGTACCACAAAATGTTTGGTACTCTTTATCAAAACCGGCAGGAACCTGTTGTAAATCTGTTGCGCTCCAATCTTGTAGGTATGGCTGCTTGAGCGTATCGAGCAGAGAGTTAAATGAGGAGAAATCTCCATGGTTAGAGGCTTTTGTCAGTGCCTCTTCCACGAGGTGGTTCCTCGGGATAAAAACAGGATTTGACTGAGCCATTCGTTTTCGTGCTTCATCAAGCCCTTCATGATCTGTAGTGATAAGGGATTGCCAGTCACTGTGCCAGTTTTGAAACTCTTCATCAGCCTTAAAATGATCAGGCGTTTCAGCAGAGTTGGCGATCACAAGAAACGTGTTTGTATAGTCGGCTTTGGTTTTTTCCATCCATGAGATCAACTGATCAATAAGGCCGGCTTCTTTTTTGGTTATATGCCGGAAACCGAGCTTTTTGCCCATCATTCGGTGCCACTCTTCAACAAATTTCGGTTCAAACTGCTTCAGAACAGCTTCGGCAGCGTCTTTTGCTTTACTTCGGCCATCATCAATAAATGTAAGAAGCGTACCGGCAAATACGGCAAGGTTCCACTGTACAATTCCGGGCTGATTGCTGAATGAGTACCGCTTGTTCATATCAACCGAGCTAAATGCAGTGCCGGGATCGAATCCATTCATAAAAGCACACGGCCCAAAATCAATCGACTCGCCGCTTATGCTCATATTATCGGTATTCAGAACGCCGTGGATGAACCCTACCCGCATCCACTCAAGAACCAAGCTAAGCAGTTTATCAGAAACGCGTTCTAAAAGAGCAAGAGCTTTATTATCGGACTCAAGCAGGCCCGGGTAGTGCCTGTTGATGGTGTAATCTAGAAATTCCCGCTGCTTTTCGCGGGATAGAAAGCGGTAAGCATACTCGAAGGTACCGATACGAATGTGGCTGGATGCAACTCTTGTTAATACTGCGCCGGGATGTATCGTCTCTCTGTAAACCGGCATTCCTGTTTTCGCCACGGCAAGGCTGCCTGATGCCGGAATGCCAAGATGAAACAGTGCTTCACTAATCAAATATTCCCGAAGCATTGAGTATAATGTTGCCCGCCCATCACCCGATCTGGAATAGGGCGTTCTGCCGCTTCCTTTGTACTGAATGTCGAACCGTTTACCATCGGGTGAAACATGCTCACCAATGATGATAGCCCTGCCATCACCCAGCATGGTGAAATGCCCAAACTGATGGCCGGCATACGCTTGAGATATTGGCTCCGCTCCATCTGGCAAAGTATTTCCTGTAAAGAGAGCGGATAGTTCTTCCGGATCTGTGTCAGAAAAGTTAAGCCCCAACTCATCAGCAAGGCGATTATTCAGTAAAATCAATTCCGGCTTTTCAACGGGCATGGGTTCTACATTGGAGTAAAAACCTCCTGATAGTTTTCTGTACGTATTGTCGAAATTCCAGCCGATAGCCATACTAAAAGTTTGTAATCAATTTGGGTTATTGGGTACTGTCTGATGATAACTTGGTTAAATGGTCAGATCCTCTAAAAAATCGGAAAGTTATAGCAAAAAATGCGGGGTACCAGATCAGGTCGTTAAGGATAATCATGATGCCGAAAGATAGTGAAATGTCTCCCGCCAGAAAGGTGTAAACAAAGCCAAGTGGCCCGAAGATTTTTCCAAGCAGGCCTACCAAAACAATGGGAAAATGTTTCTGCTCATTCAGAGCCGCAATTCCATAGCCTATTCCATAAACGCCAACAATCATACCGATGGTTTGCCATAGAAATAGTGGTGTGCTTGTATTCATCCCAAAAAGCTGGAAAGCTTGCTGAGGGAAAAGCCCTGCCCAGATTCCAAAGCCTATATTGTAGAATGCGGCGGCAAGCAGCCATTTTGAATGCCAGCTGAAAGGCTGTTTCCATCTCTTTTTCAGAAGGTTATCAAACCTGTCAAGCCCTGCCCAAACTCCATCAGCATCCGTTTCGCGAGATACCCAGGCCATCCAGATTGGTACCAGCTGGAAGAAAATTCGTGCAATCATAAAGCTGTCGCCGCTGATGCCGAATATTTCGTGGTCAATGAGCAACATCTCAACATGTGCAGGCAAAAGGGCGATAAAGTAGATCACGAGAGTCCATGCTGTGAGCCGTCGAAATTTCGGAATCATCAGGCCAATTACGGCAAGTATTTCAGCCAGCCCTGTAAAGTAGACCCAAAACAGAGCGTTCTCAAAAGGAGAGGGTACCGCCGGCACAAATTCCTGTGGAAAAACAAAATGGGCTATACCCGCGGCGAGTAGCCCGCCTGCCAACAAGTATCGAATAACTGTCTTGTGATTTGATGAAAGATTCATGCTGTTGTTTGAATATAAAATTATGCATTTCCAAACAACAGGAAGCCCCACATCGTTTTACCGGAGTAAATTTTCGGTACCGAAGCCAAACAGATGAAAATCGCCTTTAGTAACTATATGATTCTGATTGCATAACTGTGCCTGCAAACTTTACAAGGCACAGTTTGGAAACTCAGTTGTCGTTACTGCTCATTACCCACATCAGCATCTCAGATCCATCTTCAAAGTATACGTCCATTGCTACCATACCAAAGCGGTGGTTGAAATGGTATTTTATTCTGGAGACTCCTGGGGTTTGTATTCCTGTTTCTTCAACCTGAATGGTTCTGATAAACATACCTCCCCAATAAAAATCATTGTCGGTAGATCTTTCAACCACTCTGCGAACTAAATCACCTCCTCTTCTTTTCAATACGTACCTATCACCCTTTTTCGCATCGTACTCGATAAGTGTAAAAGGTTTCCCCCCCTCATTTAATTTGCCGCCAGAAGTATAGGTTTGAATTCCCTTATCGGTAATTCTGAATTTTCGTGCGCCTGTTACCTGGTTGCCATCTACAGAAAATTCTTCCATGTGATTCGCCAGCTGTAGTAGTACCGGATTGGTGACTGTGCCGGAAAACTCAATGTTGGAGTCTGCACCATTATTATCGATCACTTTTATGCTGGAGTTTGTGGTTCCGGGTATACTTGGCACTCTGAACGTATTGCCAACTTCACCAATTGGGGTTGGGTCGCCGCCAATTGGCTTCGTGCTTGAAGAACTTGACCCACCGCCAAGAATGTCGCAGGACATAAATCCAAAAGTGCCTGCTGCTATAATAATTATGAGTTTAATAAATGTTGATTTCATGCTACTCCAGAATGTTTAGTTATAGATGTTAATTCTTTCTTTCGATGGCGCATAACCATAAACCGGAAGAGCAACGTATGCACAATCAAAAAGGCAGCGAACATAACTGCCGATACGCCAATAATTGGCCACCCGAATACCGTTAGGTATGCAATCGCCCATAATGCGGCTGTGAAATAGATTGAGTAGAAGACAGACCTA
Source organism: Balneolaceae bacterium (assembly GCA_007134085.1). Lineage (GTDB taxonomy): Bacteria > Bacteroidota > Rhodothermia > Balneolales > Balneolaceae > Rhodohalobacter. Next base: position 5,150 of record SLLL01000218.1, on the reverse strand, counting down.
ATGCGTAGTGCTGCTATCTCCTTCTCTTCATTTTTTTCTATCGAGAACCCGATGAAAAGCAGCCCGAATAGAAAACTCAAAAAGGCTATTTCATCCAAGGCATTGGTTTGTGCCACCACAAACCACCTTGTTTCTAAATAGGAAGTGACTATTGCCAGAACAGGTATCTCAAAAAAGCGGGGGCGGCCTCCCCAAAAATAGAGGTAGGTTGCAGTAAAGCCGATAATAATCAAAGAAAATCCCACATATCGAAACCGATAAGGCAACAACGGTAAAGATGTACTGCCTGTCTTTGCTTCCATATTTTTCTCTTGGATTATACTTTAATTTACTTTTTTTGCTGATTATCAGCACATATTTTTAGATAAATTTATCCTGAATTTTAAATAACCAAGTGCGGCTATTACGGTTATAATTGTATTGTATTTACTGAACTTTTAAGGGCGGGTAAGTGAGAGCAGAGAGAAAATCATACTCTTAGTCATCTCTTCGAGCAAACAAGTACTATGTGTATCTGAGAACCAAGGGCAGATTTAAATATAAGGGTTAGTTTACCAAATGGCCTATTGTGCAGCTACACATGCGGATTTGCCCATTTTATGAAAATTCAGAACTCTATGTGATTCGAGAGATAGTACCCGGATTAAAACAGTTAATCGGCAATCTGTTCTGATGGACGAGGGAGTAGTATTAATCTTCCGGCTCGCTCCCGGTTACCGTTTCACGGATGAGCTCTCCCTCCAATACATTCCACATTTGGTTCCAGGAAGGGGGAATTTCAGAAATTGTATGGCTGAAGTTTGTGAACCGATCTGCAATGAAAACACCAAGAGGAAAGCCCTCTTCTCGCCATGTGAATGGCATCTCCTCTGCAAGATGATTGGGTAAACTATTCTCTTCAACAGGATAGATAAAGAACACGTGATGATCGCCCATCACATTCATTTCACCGTTCTCATTTATCACAAGAGCAGTGCGCTCATCCACTGCAATCACACTGAGGGGCTTGTCTGATAAGGTTTCGAAATGCTCATCAATCATACGGGCAAGAAATACAACGGCCCGGCCCTCTCTATTGCGCTGGCTGAAGTGCTGATCCATTATCACCCCTTCAAGAAATGGGTGATTGATCAGGGTTGACTGCTCCACCGTAACCCGTTCATCAAAAGGGTTGCTAAGAGCCTCCTCAGATGTAACGCCGCCATTTAGGGCAGAAAAAACAAACTCACCCATTACGGCACAGCCTGCACTGGTACCTCCAATCGGTACACCTCTTTCGTGGATAAGGTGCTGAATAGCCTCCTCCGTTTTTGAATTGCTCCAGTAATTGATGTAGTTCGCCTGATTGCCTCCTGCAATGAAAAGGGCATCGGCATTTCGTATTGTCTCGGCAACCCGGCTGTCATTAGCAGCTTCTGTAGAATTGATGATTAGCGTCTCTACAGAGTTAGCACTGCCAAGATCGAGCAAGTATTGATTGTAACCGTCTCCGCCACTCGCTCTTATGATCACAATATCACCATTACCCGACTGTTCAATAAGCCATAGCATCGCTTCATCCACATCGGTACTGCCGCCCATAAGTAGTACACCGGGCTTAGGGTTGGCTTCGACATTTTCAGGATTTCCAACCCTTCCGAGGGAATAAGGGTTTGCCGGTTCTTCAGGAGGTACTATATTCGCGGTTGAATCAGATGAACCACAAGTAATTGTAAGAAAAGATCCCATGAGAAATAGGAGAATCAACCCGTACGGAAAGCGTTTATAGTTGATGCAATTTGTCTGCATGATGGCTGAGGCGATTGTAACAGTTAATATTTATTGAACATGAAGATAGGTATAAAAATTTTTATCATAAGTTTAATTCATTTTGCGAACGTAACTATTGCAAATGCATGTTTTCAATAGAAATTAGAAACAACTAAATACAGAAAAATGAGTACTGCAAAAATAGCCGGGCTAAAGCCAATAAAAATTGATGCGGAAAAGGGTAAAGAGTATTACTGGTGCGCATGTGGGTTAAGTAAAAATCAGCCATTCTGTGATGGTTCTCACTCCACTACCGATTTTGAACCTGTTTGTGTTACCCCAGAAGAGAGCGGAAGGGCATTTCTCTGTACCTGTAAACAGACAAAGAATCCGCCATACTGCGACGGCACGCATTCTCAGTTCAGAAATAAGTAGATCTGATTTCGGAATACTACTTTTTTATCGAGGTGATTTTGTTAGAGTGAATTCCACCTGATTAATGATTTGAATTGGCTACATTACAGTAAAGCAATGTTCTTATAACTGTATTGGGATGCTCTTATTCAAAAACTATTTCTCAACAATAGCCGGTTGTTTATTACTACTTTCGCTCACAATTAACCAAGTTGTTGCACAGCACTATGAAAATACAAATCCAGAGCTACTGCAATCACCATGGGACGCAAACTGGATCATGCATCCCACCGCATCAACTACCGAATATGGAGTTTTTCACTTTCGGCAGGTGTTTCAGCTCGATTCCATTCCCAACTATTTTCTGATCCACGTTTCCGGTGATACGCGTTACAGGCTGTTCATCAACGGAGAGCCTGTGGTGAAGGGCCCGGCGGTGGGAGACCAGCACAACTGGCGGTTCGAAACGGTGGATATTGCCGGTTATCTTGTAGAGGGTGAGAATATAGCCGCGGCAACTGTCTGGAATTTTGATGAATACAACGGCCTGCAACATCACAGTTATCGAACTGCATTTATCTTGCAGGGAAATACTCAAACAGAAGCGGCACTCAATACCGGCAGTGGCTGGAAGGTGATGAAAAATGAGGGCTACAGCCCCATTCCTGTTTTCTATCAAACAGTTGATGGATATTACGCAGCACCGCATGGTGAGCATTTCAGGGCGGAGGCATACCCATTGGGATGGAAGGAGATGGGCTATGATGATTCAGCCTGGCTAGGTGTGCGATCCTATCAACCCGGCACGCCAAGGGGGACAAATCTTTACGGAAATCTTTACGGATGGGCGCTGATACCCCGCAATATCCCACAGATGGAAGAGGTAAAAGAGCGAATTCCGGTACTGCGCCGAACGGAAGGGATTGAAAAGAACAGTGGATTTTTAGACGGCTCTGATTCACTTTTAATCCCGGCAAATAGCCGTGCCGTGCTTCTCCTTGATCAAACCTACATCACCAATGCGTACCCGGTTTTGAACATTTCGGGTGGGAAAGATGCAGAAATAAAACTGATTTATGCTGAGGCTCTGCGTGAGCCGGATAACACCAAAGGGCATCGTGATGAGATTGAGGGTAAAGAGATACTCGGTTTTCACGACATCTTTGTGGCGGATGGCAGCAAAAACCGAACGCTTCAAACGCTATGGCTACGGTCATTCCGATACATTCAGCTTGAAATTGAAACTTCGGACGATCCGCTTACAATCCACGACATGCACGGCATATTCACCGGCTACCCATTTGAAGAAAATGCCCGCTTTGTAAGCAGTGATGAGAGCCTAGCCGAAATCTGGGATGTGGGCTGGCGAACAGCCCGGCTTAATGCATTCGAATCGTACTGGGATTGTGCTTACTACGAACAGCTTCAGTACGTTGGTGACACACGCATTCAGGCACTTATTTCACTCTATGTTTCGGGGGATGACAGGCTGATGAGAAACTCAATACATCACTTTAACGACTCCCGCATGCCTGATGGGCTTACAATGAGCAGGTATCCATCGCATCATCCTCAATATATACCTCCGTATTCTCTGCTTTGGATTACAATGGTGCACGATTACTGGATGCACCGGGAAGATGATGGTTTTGTACAGCAATTTTTACCCGGAATCCGCTCAGTAATAGGTTGGTTTGAGGATTATTTAGATGAGGAACTTGGAATACTTGGCCCAATGCCGTGGTGGAATTATGTGGATGCTGCCGCAGGATTTGAACGGGGAACGCCTCCGGGTTCTGATGATGGCAACTCCATCGTTATTTCACTCCAAATGCTTTATGTACTGCACTATGCCGTTGAACTTTCTGAGCATTTCGGCAGTATTGCTGATGCACAAAGATACAACGAGCTGATAGAGTTACTGAGTGAGAACATCCCAAAGCATGCGTGGAACAGTGAACGTTTGATGATGGCTGATACTCCGGATCAGGATCATTTCAGCCAGCACGCCAATATTCTTGCCATTTTAACCGGGTTGATTTCTGAAGATGAACAGAAAAACCTGATGCATAGAATTATGGATGATAACAGCCTGGTACAGGCTGCCTATTACTTCCGTTTCTATCTCTTCAGGGCATTGCGAAAAGCTGGGCTGGGAAATGAGTACCTGAACCAGCTTGGCCCATGGTATGATGCACTGGCACTTGGCATGACCACATTCCCCGAACACCCCGAACCGAGCCGATCGGATGCGCACGCATGGAGCTCCAGCCCCAACTACGATTTTTTGGCAACGGTAGCAGGGGTTCGCCCTGATTCACCCGGTTTCAAAACTGTGCTTATTGAACCTAAACCGGGCCATCTTGATTTTATCAACGCCTCAGTACCGCATCCCGCAGGTGTGATTGAGCTGGAAATGGAATTTTCGAACGGAAAAATAGCGGGAGAGATAAAGCTGCCAGTGGGTGTAACCGGAAGGCTGGTTTGGAATAGCAGAGAAACTCAGTTGAGAGAAGGAATCAATCGTATTCAGCCAAAATCTGACTAATTTTTTCAAAGGAAAACAGCTTCAAAAGAATCAGATGCGGAAAATTAAGGGCCCTGTTTTTTCTCGATTTCATTTTCATGTTGACATCCATCAAATTTCACAGTACCCTTGTGCAGCAACAGGTTCCTGTATTGAAAAATCAATCGGGATGAAAAGGGAATCCGGTGTAAATCCGGAACTATCCCCGTAGCTGTAAGCTCCGAAAACTCTGCGCAATTCTTTGCCACTGTCCACGCGATGTGACGGGAAGGCTGCTCAGAGGGAGTAAGTCAGAAGACCTGCCTGATGCTATTAATTCAGGCTTTCGGAGGAAAGGCCGGGAATGTGCTCTCACTGTATCTTCTTTCCGATACACCGACAGTTACACCCATCATTTTTTCTCGAAAGCTCATCGGTTAACATCAAAAAAACAAAAAACCATGAGCAAAATAGTAATACT
>SLLL01000053.1 GCA_007134085.1 Balneolaceae bacterium | reverse complement strand
TTTTCACAGAAATTCGGCCGGAAAAATATGCTTGTTATAGGCTGGCTGTTCGGCTTACCTGTTCCGCTTCTGCTGATGTTTGCTGATAGCTGGAACTGGGTCATTATGGCAAATGTGTTGCTTGGCATTAATCAGGGCTTGGCTTGGTCGGCGAATGTTATCATGAAGATTGATATTGCCGGAGAAAAAGACCGTGGGCTGGCAATGGGCCTAAATGAGTTTGCAGGCTATCTTGCTGTTGGAGTAATCGCATTCCTTACCGGATGGATTGCTACAGAGTTTGGCTTGCGCCCATACCCGTTCTATTTAGGTATTGGCCTGGCAGTTGCAGGATTGGCAATGTCCATTATCTTTGTGAAGGATACGCTGCCCTGGGTTAAACTTGAGGTTAAAAGCAGCAAGCAGAAGAGGAGTGATGAAAGTTTATTCTGGAAAACATCCTGGAAAGACAGAAACCTTTTTGCTGTTACACAATCGGGCCTGGCTACCAACTTTAAAGATGGAATGGCGTGGGGAGTTTTTCCGCTGTTTCTGGTAGCATCAGGGCTGAGTCTCGCGCAGACAGGTGTAGTTGTAGCAATTTATCCTGTATTTTGGGGAGCCTTTCAGATTGTAACCGGTAAACTGTCTGACTACACCGGGCGTAAACAAATGTTGGTAGCAGGTATGGTTGTACAGGGTTTGAGTCTGCTGATGTTTACCTTACTATCAGAGTTTTACCAATTTGTAATTGTGGCTTCACTGCTTGGTATTGGAACCGCAATGGTTTATCCAACGTTTTTGACAGCAGTAGCCGATTTGGTTCATCCGGATGACAGAGCCGAGAGTGTTGGTGTTTTCCGATTATGGAGGGACAGCGGTTACGCATTTGGTGCTATATTTGCAGGAATTGTTGCTGATATGATTGGCCTGTCTGCAGCTATTTACATAACCGGTATTATTGCTGTTGGTTCAGGTATTTACATCGGCCTGCGGATGAATGCGCTCAATAAACCGGTCAGTAAACGATTTTCATCATCATGAAAAAGCATTTTTTAACAATATTAATCTTAATTATAGGTATCACAATGTTCAATTTTTTCTCAAACTCAAATAGCGTAGACATCAGTGCTGATGAGTTTAAACAGAAGCTCGAAAGCGACCCGGGTGTCGTCATCGATGTCCGAACTCAGGACGAGTACAACGCAGGCCATCTTAAAATAACAGATGCTCAACACGACTTTCTGAATGGCGACTTCCAGAATCAACTGGAAAAACTCGATAAGGATAAAAACTACTATCTCTACTGCAGATCGGGCAACAGAAGTGGACAGGCTGCGCGTATTATGCAGAATAAGGGATTTGAAAACGTCTATAATGTTGGCGGGTTTGATGATCTTGTATCAAACGGCTTCGAGCCAAACAGGCCTGAAAATGAGTAAAGAAATTCCGGAAGCTGAGTATAGGGAAATCGAACGCACCATTGGTAGTGATCAAAGCGTTGTGGGAATAGACGCCAAAAAAACGCATATCATAATCATCCATATGCTTCAAAAAATCGAGCACAGGCTTGATGCGATAGAAAGCCGGCTAAACCGATTAGAAAAATAATATGAACCCTTCGGTTATATAGTACCAACAGCGCGTATAACCATGGCTCTTCCCTGATGATAATCACCTTCGTTCAGGGGCACCTCTACTTCGGTGAGTTTTGATATCTGCAGTTCGGAAAGAAGCTTTCTCATCTGGGGTACTGTGTAGAGCCTGCTGATATCTTTCGGCCCGCCGGATTTTCGCCCAAGTTGTTTTTCTGAGTAGCACTCCATGAAAAAAGTACCGCCAGGCTTTAACCCTGCAATAACTTTGGGCAAAACTTTTTCAGCATCTTCGTTCGTCAGGTGCACATAGATAAAGGCGGCAGCATCAAACTCCTCCTCCGGAATTTTGGCCTGCATCAGATTGTCGATAATGTAATTGAGGGAAACATCGTGCTCAGCTGCAAGATTATTAGCCTTAATTTGTGCTTTCACACTGAAATCGACGGCGGTTACTTCCCATCCTCTTTTTGCGGCATAAACAGCATTTCGGCCCTCACCTTCACCCGGAAGCAACAGCTTTCCGGCTTTTAATTTTCCAATCTGCTCTTTGAAAAAAACATTAGGATTGATTCCGTAAGCATAGTTTTTATCAGAATATCGTTTGTTCCAGAATTCTTGCATGGTGAACCTCCCTCATTTTGTTTTTACTCCTGAATTACATTCTATAAGAGTAAAATATTTCAAAAACATCTGATTACATAATTTGCTTTATTAGTGTCAGAAAAGAGTAGTAAATCGGGTATTAATCAATCTAATGCTGGAGATCATGGAAAAGATAGTACTTGTATTTGGTGTAACGGGACGGCAGGGTGGTGCGGCTGCTGCGTATTTGCAAAAATCAGGCTGGAAAGTGCGTGGAGTAACGAGGAATCCTGAAAAGGAAAAAGCAAAGAAACTGGCTGCTGCCGGTATTGAGATGGTAAAAGGCGATCTTGATGATCCTGAATCATTGAAAGGCGCGTTTACAGGAGTTCATGGTGTTTTCAGTGTGCAAAATCCCTGGATAACCGGATTGAAAAAAGAGGTTGAGCACGGCCGGCGCATTGTTGATATGGCTGCTGATGCCGGGGTAAAACATTTGGTTTATGCCTCAGCGGGAACCGGCGATAAAACAACCGGTGTGCCGCACTTTAACACGAAGGTAGAAATTGAGATATCGGTAAAAGCTTCGGGCGTGCCGTTCACCATCCTGAGGTCATCTTCATTTATGGAACTGATGCGGGATAAAGACTTTCTGCCACCGCTGGTGATGTGGAATGTAATGCCAAAAATAATTGGGTATGATTTCCCGGTGATGTGGATCTCAGCGTTTGATGTTGGCGCGGTTACGGCTGCTGTATTCAATAATCCGGAACAATATGCAGGTAAAGAACTTCATCTCGCCACTGATAAAAAATCCGTGAAAGAGTGCAGGGAGATTTTCAGATCAGTTTATGGCAAGCCTCCAAAAAGCATACCTGCCCCGGCGTGGCTGTTCAAACTGATGCAGAAAGATCTCTATAAAATGTTTCTCTGGATGCTGGAACACAAAGAGCCTGAGTCCATCATCGAAGACACTAGAAAGATTCACCCCGACGCACTGACTCTGGAAAAATGGTTGAAGAAAATGAAAGAGATCGATCACCCTTCACCGGCAGCGGTGCAGGAATTTTGATGGTTATAGAATGTCAGTAAACATCAAAAATCATCGTTGATTTCAACCCAGTAGCCATCGGGATCAGTGATGTAGATCTGGCTTACACCATCGGGGCGGAGTGTCATCTGGCCGGGATTCTCTTCAAAATCGTAATATGTGATGTCATGCTCGGCCAGTGTTGCGATAAAAGCGTCCATATCCCTAACACTAAAACAGAGGTGGCTGCTGATACTGTGCTCTCTTCGTTCCTCAGCCATCTCAATCACATGAAGCTCGGCAAAGCCAATATCAAACCAGGCGTGAATACCGAGGCCAAACGGCTCAGGAATTTGCTTTAATCCAAGAATATCCCTGTAAAAGTGCTCACTCTCCTGCAGGTTGGTTACGCTAATGGCGATGTGGTTAATTCTCACGTTGATTTCCTCACTACTGGTTTGAGCAAGAGCTGAGAATGAAAGAAAAATGATGGAAGCGGCTAAAAGTAGTACTGACTTCATATGGTTCGCATCCTGCTGGTTTTGGTTAAAATGTTATAAATAACGTGAGTTCGATATAAGAATTTGTTAAAGAGTGTCCCTCCGCCTCAGGCGGAGAGCAATGGGGGATGTTAAGTAATGAATTTGAGTTAAAATATTGAATATCTAAGCCTAATCAACGCTCAGAGGGGCATCCCCCTTGGTTCTTACGAGCCTTTCCCCCTTCGAAGGGGGACTTTTTTGGACTTATTTCCTTATGTCGAACTCACATTAAATAAGGTATTCGGTAATCTATGCGAATTCCAATAAACTTTTAAACCAATCTTTAACAAAGGAGTGAAATTACCGATGACTGCATTTGCTAATCATCGGTAACATCGTGAATAGCAAATCAAGCACTTTTTTGTGCTATGGCACTTAAGCCAAAGTACAGTAGGTATCCTATAATGCATATGATTAAACCATAAATTGCAGGAATAGAAGATACTTTTAGGCCTGCTGCAAGAATATCGGGTGAAATTGTGCCGGCTCTTTCTATCATTGCGAAAGCATTATAAAGCCCCAAAAACTGGCCGGTAATTCCGGTTATGAATCCAAAAATCCCCAACTCCTTTACGAATGTATTTGGCAAAGGCTTCGAAACTTTTTTTCTGAGCTGTATCATGCAAACTGCAGCTATTGTAATAATTGCTGCGAGTATAATGGTAAGTAAACCCATAAAAAGCGGGCCACCGGTAAAGAATAGATCTGTCATAATTCATTGAATTTAGTGATTAATGTTCACGAATAATCTATCCCGTCATTGAATTATCAGGCAATGTTATCTAACCCGGTTAAGTGGTATTTCATCGATAAATGCTGAAATTTCTCGTTAAATAGTGCATTTTAAGCAAAAACAAGAATGCAAATAGGTAAACATCTGCTTTTTTGGTGTGTAGTTACAATTGCGCTTGTCGTTGGTTTCGGCAACGGCTACAACGATTTTATAAAAGCGTTTTACTTTGTTACGTTTTTGCTGCCTGTAGCTATTGGTACCTCCTATTTTTTCAATTATTTCCTTGTGCCGAAATATCTCCTCAAGGGTGATAATGTTCGATTCACCATTTACACCATCTATACTATTGTAGCATCATTGTACCTGGAGATGCTGGTGATACTACTCTCTTTCATAATTATTGCGAATTATAATATTGATGAACTTCCTCCGATTATGGCGAATATTTTTGTGCTCGCCATAACAATCTACCTCATAGTGATGATGAAAGCATTTGTAATTGTGTATAGGAAGTTCAAAAAGCAGGAGTTTTCTAAAAAACGGTTGCTTGAAGAGAAAGAAGCTTTAGAGGAGAAGTTTATTACTATAAAATCAAACCGAATAAACAGGCAAATTTCACTTATGGAAATTACTTTCCTCGAAAGCATGGGAGATTATGTGAATATCCACGTGGATGGTGAGAGTGTTACTACGAAAGAGACAATCACACATTTTGAAGATACTCTTCCTGATAATTTTATGAGGATTCACCGATCGTTTATGGTAAATCGCAACTTTGTTACCGCGTTTAGTTATAAACATGTAACTGTAAATGGGAGAGAGTTGCCGGTTAGCCGTACATATAAAGATGAAACGGTCAGCAAACTTTCGGGCAACTCGTAAACTTCAATATCATCATTTCGATGCTTTACGCACGTTAAACTTATCGATAGAAAAGAGTGCCATTTTTTGCATGATCTGCAAGTGGCTTTGCAGGCTTAAAGCGATCACCATGAAGCTTCTGCAATGTTTCCATGCTCTTTGTAATTGATGATGCACTTCGGCTGTCGATATATCTGAAGGGGCCACCAAGAAACGGCGGGAAACCAAGCCCCATAATTGCGCCGAGATCACCATCAACCGGGTTTTGCAGGATGCCATCCTGCAGGCAATAGACAGCTTCGTTCACCATCATAAGAGTAAGGCGCTGTTGAATCTCTTCATCAGAAAACTCCTTACGGCCAGAACCCCCGAAAAAGCTGTAGATCTCATTATTTACCTCTTTCTTTTTCTTTGAGCCTTCTTCATACCTGTAAAATCCTTTCCTGTTCTTTCGCCCTTTAAACCCTGCATCAACCAGATCTCTTGATTTTTTGCTGGTTTTGGCCCCGCGTGATTCAAACTTATCGCTGAGTACATCGGCCACATGTGCGCCAACATCAATCCCCACTTCATCAAAAAGTGCTACCGGCCCAACCGGGAAACCAAACTGCTTCATCGCCCTGTCGAGCTGTTCGATGGAAGCGCCCTCCTCAAGCAGAAGAAGTGCTTCATTCATGTAAGGCGCCAGAATTCGTGTGGTGTAAAAACCGAGGCCGTCGTTCACTACAATTACGGTTTTTCCTTGTTTTACGCCGATATCATACGCTGTTGCAACAACCCACTCTGCCGTTTTATCCGTTTTGATGATCTCAAGCAGCGGCATTTTTTGTACCGGTGAAAAGTAGTGCATCCCGATTATATTCTGAGGCCGTTTTGCTTTCGCAGCAATATCCGAAATAGGCAGTGAGGATGTATTACTGGCAAAGATGGTAGTTTCTGATGATACACGTTCCACATCTGCCACGATGGACTGCTTGAGGCTGAGGTCTTCAAAAACAGCCTCGATCACTACATCAATTTTATCGAAGCCGTTGTAGGAATCGGTGGCGTGAATCAGGCTCAGTTTTTCATCCCTTTCAAACCTCGAAAGTATGCGCTTACTCACTTTTTGATCCAGGTTTTTCCGGATGGCCTCTGATCCTTTTAGCGCACTATCAATGGTTTGATCTTTCAGCCAAACGTGGTATCCCTGATCTATGCTTACCTCTGTTATACCCGACCCCATCAAACCGGCGCCCAAAACGGCGATATTTGAAACCTCTTTAATTTTTTCAGGATGGGGATTCTTTTTCGCAGCGGTAATCCCAAAAAAGAGGTTTACAAGTTCCCTCGATTCCGGCGTTACAGCAAGTTCACCAAATAGCTTCGATTCGTTTTTGATTCCCTTCTCAAAACCATGTTTGTAACCAAACTCCACACTGTCAATGATTTTTAGCGGAGCGGGATAGTTGCCCTTAGTTTGCCCGAGGGTCTGTTTTCTTGCCTGACTAAAAATAATTTTCCGGCCAATTGGGTTGCCTTCCAGGATTTTTTCAACAAGTGAGCGGCGATCTGTTTTCTTTGATCCATCTTTAGCAATCTTCGAAACTGCTTTGATTGCAGCACTCTTCAGGGCATGTTTATGCACAACTTCGTTAGCGAAACCTGTCTTTTTAGCCTGATAGCTGTACATATTTTTTCCGGGCAGCATGTAGCCAAGTGCCTTTTGGATGCCGATTAACCGCGGAAGCCGCTGTGTGCCACCCATGCCGGGAAGCAGGCCGAGTTTAACTTCCGGTAGGCCGATTTTGGTGGAAGGATGATACGATACAATTCTGTAATGGCAGGCAAGTGCCAGTTCGGTACCGCCACCCATACACGACCCGTTGATTCCAACAACAACAGGTTTTGATGAGTTTTCAATTTCGAGAAGAATCTCATGCCCGGCCCAGCTAAGGGCAGCAAGTTCCCCGGCAGTTTCTCTTGTCTTGAACATCTCAATATCGGCGCCGGCTATAAAATTCTCATCCTTCCCGCTAATCAAAACTACCCCTAAGATTGAGTTGTCTGATTTTACCTGATCAAGTACTTCTTTAAACTCTTCAATCAGCCGTTCATCCAGCTTATTTACCTTCTCATCGGGTGTATCAAGCGTAACAACTGCTACGCTGTTGATGATCTCGGTTTGGAGGATGTTTTTTTTACTCATGATATTGGTTTAGATGTTCTGAATAGGGTAAAAGGCAAAACGATAAAGAAAAAAGTTTACCACTTGCCAATTCTTAGACACAAAAAAATTATGTCACGGATTTATTTCAAATATTAAACATAAGTTATTGATATTTAGTGCTAAATGATTCAAATTGTCTCCTGTCTCCTGTCTCCTGTCTCCTGTCTCCTGTCTCCTGTCTCCTGTCTCCTGTCTCCTGTCTCCTGTCTCCTGTCAAAATCTTTCCAAAATCATAGCATGCCCCTGCCCTCCGGCAGCACATGCAGCAATGAGAGCGTATCGTCCGTCTTCATGAATCAGCCTGTTTGCAGCAGTAGTTACAAGACGAATACCTGTTGCGCCAAAGGGATGGCCAATAGATAAAGATCCGCCCCATTGGTTCAGTTTCGCATGCGGTACCTCGCCTATCTTCTCTTTCTTACCTAAACGTTCTTGTGCAAATGCTTCACTTGCCAGTGCTTTCAGTACGGTAACCATCTGGCCGGCAAATGCCTCGTGAAATTCAAATACGTCAATATCATTCAATGTAAGCTGAAGTTGATCGAGCACTTTGGGCACGGCAAATGCGGGGCCAATAAGAAGTTCATCGCCCGGACGCTGGGCTACGTAACTGTATGCACGCAACGTTGCTTTCGGCTTGTAGCCCGCATTCAGGGCAGCCTGTTTTTCCATCACCAGAGCAGCTGAGGCGCCATCGGTTAAAAACGAAGAGTTGCCGGCAGTGGCTGTTCCGTGTGGTTTAATGAAAGCCGGCCTGAGGTTAGAGAGCTTATCAAGGGTTGTATCACCACGAATTCCATTATCCGTTTTGATAATCACCTCGCCGCGTTTAGTTGATACAGGCACAATCTGATCACTCAAAAAACCTTCCTCAGTTGCTTTGGCAGCAAGCTGATGTGAACGTGCGGCAAACTCATCCTGCTCCTCTCGGGTAACGCCATACTTGGCAGTCATCTTATCGCAGCTTTGCCCCATCGTTTCGCCAGTAGAAAACTCTGAAATGGAGGGTATTTCGGGCAGCAGGTGAGACGGACGCAAACCTTTGAAGAATTTCAGCCAGTCGGTTGGCTTTCGGTAGCGTTGTGTTTCAAGAAGTTTTTGCCTGAACGGTTTTCTGAACCGGATGGGGATATCACTCATTACTTCAACGCCTCCAACAATTGCCCCATCAATTTGAGCGCAGGCAATTGCATCCATGGCCGAGGTAAGTGCTATGTTTGATGAAATGCATGCCATCGAAACTGTGGTTGCGGGGAGAGAATCGGGCAGGCCGGCAGCGAGTGTAACTTCACGGGCAACATTGCTGGTGCTGATATCCTGAATTACATTTCCGAAGTAAACATGATTTACATCAGCCGGAGCCAGTTTTGTTTTTGT